>PYJE01000080.1:25865-55672 GCA_003635305.1 Candidatus Poribacteria bacterium
TCGCCGAGTCCCCAATTGGATTCGATGATGCAGACGTTTTCGTCAAAGGGACTTACCGTGAAGAGCACGCCTGAAATCTCGGCGGGGCACATCTCTTGGACGACGACTGCCATCGCCAAGCCTTCATTAGAGATACCTTGTGTTTGCCGATAGGCGATAGCCCGTGAAGCCCAGAGGGATGCCCAGCACGCTGTCACGGCAGCCAACAGCGTATCGGAGGTGACGTTGAGGAACGTGTCTTGTTGTCCGGCGAAGCTGGCATCCCCCAGGTCTTCGGCGGTTGCACTGGAACGGACTGCGGCGGTATCTGTCTTCAACTGGGCATGCGCGTCCTGAATTGCGGTGATAAGTGCTGGTGCCAGCGCAATCTCTTTTGTGATTTTTGACACTTCTTTCACCGAGAACCGATAGGCATCCGTTGTTACACAGAACCCGTTTGGGACAGCAAAGCCGGCGCGCGTCAATTTGCCGAGGTTGAGTCCTTTTCCGCCGACGTGCCCGAGGTCTTCGTCCATAATTTCTAAAAAATGTTTGATAAACTGCATAGTTTGTTCCCGTGTAAAGATAGTATAGCAAATTTTGTCAGTTGATGCAAGTGGGTTTCTCGCGGGACAATTTTGATATCCAAAAAACTTGATTTTCAGAGAAAGAGCTGGTATTATTAATTTCTTGCATTTTGCTGGGAAATCAGGTATACTAAAAATGAGAGAGCATCTGGGAGGTTTTCTCATCATGGCGTATAGGAACTTTACCTTAGACACGGTGGAAGACGCATTTCAGTTAGAAATGCATCGGTTTATCGGGCTCTTTTCTGAAGCGGTGCCGGTGGCACCGAGTGACTACCTTACCACCGGATTGGCGAAGAAGGCACCGTTAGCTCTCGCGATTGACACCGAGAAGGCAAAATCGGAATTGATTGTTGCCGATATTCTGGTTGAACTGTGTGAGCATTTTGAGCGGCGTATCAGTCTTTTTTCGGGGATTGATTTCAACGTTGATGCCAAAAGCGAGTTGACAGGGGTTTGCGATTTTTTAGTCAGCCTGTCCCCAAACCAATTTTCCCTGAAGGCACCGATTATCATCTTGGTGGCGGGAAAAAAAGACAGTCTCAAAGATGGGCTTGGACAGTGTGTTGCGGATATGGTGGCGGCGCAACGCTTCAATGCGGAAGCCGGGAATGACATTCTGTGCGTTTATGGAGCGACTACCTCCGGGATGAATTGGCTGTTCCTTAAGTTGGAAGGACAGCAGCTCTCCATTGACATGACAGCCTATTCGATTGATAGGTGCGACAGGCTTCTGGGCATTCTCGCCAGCATGGTGAAACAGGAGGCGTGAGATAGGAGGGAGCTACATCATGGCGTATAGCAACTTTACCTTCGATTCGGTGCGGGAAATGTTTGCGCTTGAAGCGGTGCAGACGATAGGCCTCTTTTCTGGCATTGAACCGGTGGCCCCAACGCCTCTTCTCACTTCAGTGTTGGCACGGAAAGTGCCGCTCGCAGTGGCTATCGGTACGGAGAAGGCCCGGTCGGAACTGATTATCGCCGATGTGCTCGTTGAACTGTGTGAGCACTTTGAGCGGCGTATCAGTCTTTTTTCGGGGATTGATTTCAACGTTGATGAGGAGAATGGGCTCGTCGGGGTGTGCGATTTTGTGATTAGTTTGTCGCCTTTGCAAGAATCGCTTGAGGCACCTATTATCATTCTCGTTGAGGCGAAAAATGTGGATGTGAAGCAGGGTATTGGGCAATGCGTTGCAGAAATGTTAGCGGCGCAACGCTTCAATGCCAAGAAAGGGAATGACATTTCGCGCGTTTATGGTGCCTCGACGACAGGTACTGAATGGCGGTTTCTCAAATTGGAGGGACAGACACTCTATCTGGATATGGGTGTTTACTCAATCGATAGGTGCGACAAACTTCTGGGCATTCTCGCCAGCATGGTGAAACAGGAAGCGTGATGCACCGCACCGGCGGCAAAGGATTCCGTTTCCGACTCATGCTTCGTAAGCGGCTGAAGTCTACAGAGGGGCTCTCATCATGGCGTATAGCAACTTTACCTTAGGACAAGTGCGGAAGGCGTTTGAACTTGAAACAGTTCGGAAATGGGGCATTTTTGCTGACATTGCACCGGTTGAGCCTAGCGCGCTTCTCACCGCGGTGTTAGAGCGAAATATGCCTTTCGCTCTCGCCATGGGCACGGAGAAGGCGAAATCCGAACTGATTGTCTCCGAAGTTCTCGTTGAACTTTGCGTCTACTTTGACAATCGTGTGAGCCTTTTTTCGGGCATTGATTTCAATGTTGATGGAAGCAAAGAATTGACAGGGGTATGTGGTTTTCTAGTGAGCCTGTCTCCCGAAGCATTTGAGTTGGAGGCACCTGTCATCGCGCTTGTTGAGGCAAAAAATTCAGACGTGAAATTGGGTGTAGCACAGTGTGCTGCGGAGATGGTGGCTGCCCAACACTTTAACGCCGAACATGGGAATAGCATCCCTCGTGTCTATGGGGCTATCACGTCTGGGACAGATTGGCTTTTCCTCAAACTGGAGGGCAAAACTCTTCACATTGATATGAGAATCTATACGCTGGAGCGTTGCGACAGGCTTCTGGGCATTCTCGCCAGCATGGTGAAACAGGAGGCATAAGAGGAGATAGCCCGTGTTTCGGAATGTGTTTGAAACCCTCACTCTGATTGCCGCCGCCGCCGTGCAATGGCTTCTCTATCGCAAAGGTGTGCCGAAAGATTGCGCTCCGAAGCGCATCCTCGTTGTCAAGTTGGACCACGTCGGCGATGTTCTCCTCGCGACACCCGTGTTTGCTAACTTACGTCGCGCGTATCCAAACGCCGAGCTGCACGCGCTCGCTGGCAAATGGAGCCGCGTCATTTTGGAGAACCAACCGGCGGTAGATGAGGTAATCGAATATAATTCGCCGTTCTTTTGTCGCGCGGGAGAACAACCGACGCGGTTGTCAGAGGCTGTTCGACTCTATCGCCGCTTGCGCCGCGAAAAGTATGAGCTGGTGGTGGAGCTTCGCTGTGATTGGCGAATTGTTTGTTTCGCGCTCTTACGGATTGCACCGAGGCAGATCGGACGTGCCTCCCTGCAGGTTGCCAATAAGTTGGGATTTCCCCGATTTAGCGGCATGCACGAAACCGTGCGTAACCTGGATGTCCTCAACCGTGCGGACATTCCAACGCCGGTGCAAACGCCGACGTTCCCGGTAACGGCGGAGGATAAGAAATGGGCGGCGGATTTCCTTGCAGCGCGCGGGATTAACGCGGCACAGCGTGAAACAGACTCTCGCCGGACGGTGGAGCCACTGGTTGCTATTCACCCCGGCTCCCCCGTTGCACTGAAGAGGTGGCGGCCCGAACGGTATGCCAAACTGGCAGATTGGTTAGTTGCACAAAAACGTGCAAACATTATTTTCGTTGGTGTCAACGCTGAGATGCCAATAATTGCGGAGATTCAAGCGTTGATGCGAGAGCGGGCAGCCAATATTGCGGGCAAAACCAGTCTCACGCAGCTGGCATCAATCTTGCAATTGTGTCAGTTGTTCATTGGTAATGATAGCGGCCCGATGCATCTCGCCGCCGCCGTTGGCACCCCGACGATTGGGCTTTACGGCCCCGGCGACCCGGGGCGGTTTGGGCCAGTGGGTGCGCAGTGTCATACACTCCGCCGGAAGCCGGACTGTCCGCCGTGCCTCGGAACCGCGTGTCGATTCGGGGGCGAAGGCTGCATGTCGGAGATTGAGGTTGTGGATGTGATTCAGGCAATCGATCTTCGGGATAAAAAATTAACTTGACATTTTTTTGGAAATAAACTATAATAGTATTAAACTGCATCTTTTTGGATGCAACGAGTGAATTTCACAGGAGGAATTTACAAAAATGCAATTGCGATTCATGTTTACATCGCTTCTGCTTGCCCTGTTTGCGATGGGCATCATGAGCATTGGCATCGCCGGCTGCGGCAGCGACGATGCAGAGGAAACCGCCGAGAAACCAGCGGCAACTCCCGCGGCGAGTTCCGAGGAACCTATTATTGCGGCGAGCAAACCGATCGATTTTGAGGCGGAGAAAGCCGCGCTTCAAGAGGTCTACAGTGCCTTCTACAAGGCCTTTAACGATTTTGACACCGCGGCAGTCAAGGCACAATGGGATACCTCGGCTGGGTGTGCGTTTGGGACCGTTTTCGCAGGAAACGAACCGGTGCCAATCGCCACAGGATGGAACAATATCAGAGTCGGTATGGAAGGACTGTGGATCGGCATCGGGACGAAAGGTGCCAAGTGGGGGCAGAACGACCAGTTGACAGAATTCTGGATTCGCCGCAAGGAAGCCAGCGCAGTCGGATACAACTGCTACAAAGGCGCGTATCCCGGCGAGACGCACGTCTATTTCGTGAAGGATGGCGATGAGTGGCGGATTAAGCAGCTGGATAGTATCACGCAGAACAATCTGACTATCTTCAGCTGGAAGAAGGCAGATCCGCGTATCGACAAATTCTTCTCCACCAAAAAAGATCGGGCACCGTAGCACCCGTTCTGGGCTATCGTCAGGGTGGATATGTCATTCGCCCTGACGCGCCGTTCCGCTGTTTGGAAAGACTGCCGAGGGCCGGGGAAATCGGAAATTGCCCCTTTTCGTGCAGCATGAAGATGGAATTGCCCCTTTTTGTGCAGTTTTCCCGTTTTGATGCCGAAATAGGCGCGAATAAGTTGGCATACAATTTGCTATTCTATTTCCATCAACAATTTATTTTTTTTGTAGGATTTTTCGTGGAATCCAGCAGGCGCGATGCTAAAGCACGCCTACCTGATACATTCCGCGAAACCAATCTCCCTTGGAGGTAAAAACATGAGTGCCAAAAGAACTTCCGGTGCCTTCATGACTTCGGTTGTGTTGCACGCGGTCATCGCTTTCATCGCGGGTATCTATCTCGTTACCCAGACGGAGCAGTTCAAAGACCTCGTCGGTGCCGAAGTCCTTCAACCGAAGGAACCGCCGAAGCCGAAGGTGCGTAAGCCCGTTGTCAAGCCTGTTATCAAACCTCAGGTTCCGACGCAGAACACTGTCGTCGTTGAACAAGTCCAAGTGCAGCCGCGCGTGACCACGGCGTTTACTGCGAAGTCCAACTTCCAGCCGCAGACGGTGCTGGAATTTTCTAACCAGACCGTGAAGGTAGACGCGCCGATTAATCCGAACATACCGAAAGTTGTCACGCCAAACGCTCCCGTGCCGCAGGTGGTTACTCACACAGACCTGCCGGTATCCGATGCGCCTGGTGCGCTGGCGTTTTCTGCCCCTGTTGCAACTGCTCCCTCCGCCGGTCCGGCGAACATTGGCCGCGGTGTGGCAGGTGGTGCAGTGCAGGTGAAAGTCGCGTTTGAAAGGCCGCCCGGTCTCGCGATGGTTGAGCACGTTGGTGCTGCGCGCGACGCGCTCGGTGATGTCGTTGAAAACATTACTCTCGGTAACGTTGAAGTGCCGCCGCTGCCCAGAGGCGAACCCGGTGGCCGTGTCATCGGTAAAGGCCGCGACATCCGCGGTGTCTTCCGTTTCACGCGTATCCGTCACAGCCTTTCCGACTGGTGGGCTGATGCGTCCTCGCTGAACGCTTTAACGAAGTGGCTCAACGAGCGGACGAAGATCAAGACGGACATGAACGTTGAAGGCGGCGCATTGAAACTGACTGATGCGAACCTCTTCAAAACACCCTTCGTCTTTATGACAGGGCACGATCCTTCGCTCACGCGTTCTCGGAACTTGCTCGGTAGGCAGTATGGCGGTGGTAAGATGGACAGTCGTCTCACCGAAACCGAAGCCGCTGGCATGCGCCGGTATCTCGTTGAGAAAGGCGGGTTCCTCGTCTTTGACGACTGCGGTGTGAACGCGCCCGCGCAGGCGATGATTCGTCTCTTCCTCGCGCAGATGCGTTACGTCATGCCTGAATACCAAATCGAGCGGATTGAGAATGACCACGAAGTCTACGATAACTTCTATGAAATGGGCGGCCCGCCGGTTGGTTTTGACATCTTCTGGTGGGGGACGCGCCCGCCGAAACGGAACTACCTCGAAGGTATCTCTGTCGGCGAGAAGTTGTCCGTTATCGTCGTCCGTCGTGATTATATGTGCGCGATGGAGTCGGTAAGTCTTCCGACGCGGAGTGTGCACTATTCGCCGGGTGTGTATCGTTTCATGACGAACGTCGTCGTGTATGCGTTGACACACGGCTCGATTTCGGACTACTCCGGCTACGTGCCTGAAGACACGTTAGCGAAGAAGGAACTTCCGACGCGTGCGCCTGAGGCTGCCAAAGTTGGCGGTTTTGAGTAGGATTTGATTGCGTAAGGGCGGATTTCCATAATCTGCCCTGCGCGCATATATTCTGCTGTATATTGACTCATGATGTCATAAGAATAGATTGTTTCTAACTGGAGCGAATTTTCACAGGGATTCGCTAAAACACAGGAGGGCATAACGATGTTACGCGATTTGCTTTCCAACCGCTTTTTCCTCGGGGGTTTCTTGGTGGTATTTGTGCTCCTCCTCGTAGGCCTCCATTTCTGGAGTCAGCAGGTTCATCGCGAGCTCCGAGAAAGCGAGGAGGCAACCCGGCGGCTCATCCGGCAGTTTGAAGAAGCCGAGGCCCCAACGGTGTTGAGTCCCGAAAAGGTGGAGGGTGAGTCACAGGAGGAAGCGCGATTTTTCCTTGAACCCGAGAACCTAGAAGACGCTCTTAACCCAAAAATTACGGATGAACTGTCTATAACAGTGGACATTGAGCTCCCTCTTGAAACTGAAGACGAGATGACGGTTTCCGAAACCCGCGAAGAGGCCGCCGGCGAATCCGAAAGCAGCCCCAACACCCCGGAGATTGAAGAGACTGTGCAATTCATCAATAGACAGTTTGCAATTGCTGCCGAATTCTATTATGAAAAGTTGGAAATTCGGCAGAGAAGGAGACGTGTTCACCTCCCAAATGGGCTAAGTTACTATACCTGGCCACCAGGAGATAAAGAACGTCTTGAAGAAATACAGATAGAGGTTTACAATGCTCTTTCCCCTATTGGCGCTCTGGTGCCTGGTGCTGTTGAAGTAGAACTTCACCAGCATTCATCGGGCGTGTGGGGCTGCCGCAAATATTTCTTCCCGCATATTTTTGAAGAAGTATTAGGCGAGGTGCCGGAGGGATACTATCAGTGGGATGCTGCACTAGATCCTTTTGTTAGGCCTGCTATTGTCCGATAACGGAGAGAAATGTTATGGGGTATCTCCAAATCGTCCTATTTGTGGTGCTAGTGGTTGGCTGGATGAGTCCCTTCCCGCTGCTAGCTGCTCCGCATGAACCTTCTCCGGCCGGCGGTGGCTGGCTTGAACTAAGTTCCGAGTTGTCGGTTGTCCAAAGCGAGGGGTCTTGGTTTCCAGTGCTTCCTGGGCCTCTCACGCTTGAAGCCTGGATATATATAGACGCATCGCCGCCTCTCCAAAATGCGTTTTCCCTTATCGGTCAAACTAACCGTTTCAATTGGGCTATTCTTGGTGGTGCTGGAGACAGTAACTTTGATGGGATTAAGGATGCTAGAGGCGGCATTCTTACCAAGGGAATCGACGATGATTCCGGTATAGTCGTGGGGCAACTGGTAGTTAGGCGATGGGTGCATTACGTGGCGATAATTGATGGAGGGACTGTCATCGGCAGCCAGGGCTTTGTCAGAAGGACAGGGGCAGGAAGCCCGCTTGCATCCACTAATGCCCCACTCATCCTAGGCGGTGTTCCCATTTTGCCGGGGAATGCGTTTCCACATGAACAAGAAACGCTACCGGCCTCCGGTGTGTATATTGATGAGCTCAGAATAAGCCGCGTCGTTCGCTATAAAGGGCAGTATGATGTCCCGCCAAAGGCGTTCACCGCTGATGCAGATACCTTGGGGCTTTATCATTTCGATGAGGAGTCCTCCGAACGCTACGAGGATGCGTCAGAGTATCAAATTGCGTTAGTCCGAGGTGAAAAGAATGCTGAATCTAAGTCAAATTAGTGAGGGCTCTATATCGGCGCATTCATGGAGTCAGACTCTAGGTGCAGTCCTCGTTGCAAATAGAGTTCGCATACGTTTCTCGACCTCTTAAATTAAGGGTGGTAGATGTTTTGGAAGTTCTAGATCGGAGCTATTGTGGTCAGCCTGCTCTTGAATTACCGATCCGTTCGGTTTTTTCATAACGCAAAAGTTCCGTTTCATCGCGGATACTACCACTATTAGATTAACAAGGGGCGATAGACCCCCGAACTGAAACCTTCAACGGTTGCCTGCCTTTGGAAACGAGCGCGAAGTGCAGGCAACAGAATTCACCGAGATCCCAACAACATACTGTGCATTTGACGTGCACGATATGTTGTTGATTCTGAAGAGAGGGACACTACGATGTTACGCGATTTACTTTCAAACCGCTTTTTCCTCGGGAGTTTCTTGGTGGTATTTGTGCTCCTCCTCGTAGGCCTCCATTTCTGGAGTCAGCAGGTTCATCGCGATCTCCGAGAAAGCGAAGAGGAAACCCGGCGGCTCATCCGGCAGTTTGAAGAAGAGCAGGCGGCAACCGTGCCGCACGCTGAACAGACAGAAGCTGTCAACGAGGAACAAGCGGAATTAACCTTTAATCCGGACACTCTGGAAGACATTTCTACCACACCGCTGGAGAATGTGGGGGGAACGTCTACAGCAGAGCCCGAAATCCCGCTTGAAACCGAAGTTGAGACAGGAGTTTCCGCTGAGATTCCCGACGCGTCTCGAACCGGTGCAGACAATGCAGTGCTTGAGGAGACGATACAATTCATCAATGTCCAGTTTGCGAAGGCGATTGATTTGCTTTACGAGAGTGCCGAAATTAAAAGGCGAAGCAGATACCGTCCACGCTCAGATGGAAGTGGAAAATGGACCTATATCTACTCCTCAGAAGATAGGGCCCGGCTCCAAGAAATAAAGTATGAAGAATACGAATTGCTCTCCTCCATTAACGAGGAAGTGCCGGGGAGCATTAAACTCAGACTGCGTCAGCACCCCACAGGCTGGGTTGGATGTGACAAATTTTTCTCCGAACCAGAGGTTTATGAGCAGGCGTTAGGGAGAGTGCCGGAAGAGTATTATCGATATGAATCCGAGCTCTTTTCTCGCCTAGAACCTGCGGGAGGACGCAGATAACTGAGGAGAAGTTCATGCCGTCCCTCCGAGTCATTCTTTTTGCGATGCTGTGTGTTATCTTAACGGGTCGCTCTCCACTGCCAGCCGCTCCACACGAACCTTCTCCCGCCGGGGGCGGCTGGCTGGATTTCCATTCCGAGTTGTCGGTTATCCAAAGCGAGGGGCCTTGGTTTCCTGCGTTCCCTGGGCCTCTCACGCTTGAGGCGTGGCTCTACGTAGATGAACCGCCGGATATCCGAAATGCCTTCTCTATTGTGGGGCAAACCGATCGTTTCAATTGGGCTATTCTCCGTAGCTCCCGGGGCAATGTTGATGATATCCCAGCTGCAATTGGGGGTATCTTTACCCCGGAAACGGGAATGGTGACTGCACAGCTTCCTGCCAGACAGTGGGTGCACTACGTGGCAACAATTGACGGGGGAGCCGCTGTCGGGGGCGGTGGGTTTCTCACAAACTTGGGTTCAGGCGGGCCTTTGGCATCCGTCAGAAATCCTCTTATTTTAGGAGGTGTTCCGGTTTTACCTGAAGGTGCGCTGCCGCCTGGGATAGAAAAGACGCTTCCCACCACTGGTGTGTATATTGACGAGCTGCGAATCAGTCGTGTGGTTCGGTATAGGCCTGGCGAAAAGTATCCGGTTCCCACAAAGGCGTTCACCGCTGATGCAGATACCTTGGGGCTTTATCATTTTGATGGGGAGTCCTCTGAACGCTACGAGGATGCGTCAGAGTATCAAATTGCGTTGATCCGAGGTAAAAAGCATGCTGAATCCAAATCGAATCAGTGAGCTCGCCATATCGGCGTGATCGAGTAGACCGGTAGGCGCGCTTGGATGAACAGGAACGGGCGGCTATAGAAATCCGCCCCTACAGTCTCATAGCGTGCGCGCTTTCCGAAACTTCGTATGAGTTTGAACATGTCAAGATCGGGCGATCTTGCTCTACAGACTTTGACTTAACTAGTAAGGAGGTTTTTAACTATCATGTAGGTTTGGACGGTATCAAAATTAGAGTCGGCATAACGTAATCAGGAGGGACTTACAAAGATTAACCAAAAGTCTACGGACTTCATATTAGCAATTTTAAAGTTTATTAGAGGTGGCCACAAGTTACAGATTTAACTCTACATATCAAAAATAGAGGTAATGAACCTATGAAATTTTTTAAAAAATGTTTTCAAAAATTAAAAACCGCATTAGTGATGCTGGAAGTTGTTGAAAATGCAGACCTTAATCTTGTATTTATCGGAATTGGCGTATGTTGGCTACTTTACAAAGGAGTGCAGCATATTTTGGACTATCGTTTTAAGTGCAAGCAACTAGAAAGCAAGGAGCGACGTGAAATCAGAAAATTAGAACTGGATGCAGAAATTAAAATCAGGAAATTGGAACTAGATGCAGAAACTCAGCAATCGGAACGAAAAAAACAAAAAAAGAAAAAGCGGAGATAGAAGTCGACTTGTTTTCCCAAACCGCCGTGTGTCACGCAGGCACGCGGCGGTTTTTTTATCAAGTCGGGGTGCGGCGAGGGACAGGCCCTCGGCCTACGGTAGGAGGAGCGATTTTTTATTCAGAGTTGGGCACGGAGGTTTGCCTGCCCAAGTCCTTGCCCTACGGTATGAGGAACAGTTGTTGGAAAATGAGGCAATAGGCTCGCCTAAACACAGCGCGATTCTATTTAAAACGAGCCCTGCCCAGTAGGTCAGCATCGCCTGATTCTGACGCGTTTGAGCTCGGGCGAGCTCAAACTACAGCGAAGAAAAAACAGTGGATTTGATTTCGTGAATGATGTTATCATATTTTCAACAACTAATCAGAGGTGATAGATGAAGCTTGGCGTATCTACGTATTCATATTGGCATTTTACTCCGGAACGCGTGCCGATTGAGCATGTTATTGAGGAAGCCGCGCGTCTGGAATTAGATGGCGTTGAAATTCTGCATCAGCAGATGGCATCTGAGGCGAATCCGTATTTGCAGAAACTGAAGCGACTCGCGTTCATTCACGGGCTCGATCTCTACGCGCTCTCCATTCATCAAGGTTTCGTTTCGCCGGATGCGGAGACGCGACAGAAGAATATCAATCACACGGTGCATTGCATCCGTTTAGCACACGAACTCGGCATCCCGGCGATTCGACTTAATTCTGGACGATGGGGCACCGCCGGCTCGTTTGACGAATTGATGCGCCTGGAAGGACAAGAACCGGCGTTGCCCGGCCACACTGAAGATGAGGCGTTCACCTGGGTTATCGCCGCGATTGAGGCGTGTCTGCCGGATACAGAGAGATACGGTGTTATCCTCGCTTTGGAGAACCACTGGGGGTTGACATGCACGCCGGAAGGCGTAAACCGCATCGTGTCGGCTATTGACTCGGAGTGGTTGAAAGTGACGATGGATTGTGGGAATTTTCTCTCGCACTCAAGCGCAGAGGTTTATCCTATTGGGTGTCGGGACCGGGAGGGCTCTCCTACTGTTGCTTATGAAAAGTTGGCGCAGATTGCACCCGAAGCGGTGCTTGTCCACGCTAAAACCTATTACGGCGGCGGAGAATGGTATACATTGGAGCTCGATTATGCGAGAATCGGGCAGATGCTGAAGTCGGTGGGATTTCAGGGGTATGTCTCCATTGAATTTGAGGGGAAGGCGGATGCGCACACAGGGGTGCAGCAAAGTGTGGAGTTGCTTCGTGGCGCGCTTGGTTAAGGGAAAAATCGAGACTGGGAGGGCTCTCCTACAACATTGAAACTCCCGAACAGGTCAGGATCTGGCGATCCTCACCTACAAATCGAGACGCGGGAGGGCTCTCCTACGGAGGAAGAGGAAAAGGAGGAGGACACATGAAACACGTGGCTATCTTAATCTTAACGTTTGCAATGGGAGGTGCTGTGGCAATGGCAGATAGGGGAGAAATGGTGGGGGTGACGAACGCCGCGGAAGTTTGGCGCGCGTTGCAACGTCTGCAGACAACGGCTACTGTGCTGCACACCGTCGCGCACCCGGACGATGAGAACAGTGCATTGTTGACGTGGCTCAGCCGTGGGCGGGGAGTCAGAACGGGGTTATATTCAACGACGCGCGGAGAAGGCGGCGCGAATCTCATCGGTTCGGAGTTGTTTGACGCGTTAGGGATTGTCCGCACCGAAGAACATCTGGTCTCGGCGCGCTATTACGGCATCGAGCTCTTTTACAGCAGTGCCGTAGATTTCGGCTATTCTAAACGGCTGGACGAGACGTTGGAGAAGTGGGATAAGGAGATGTTGCTGGAGGATATGGTGCGTCTCATTCGGCTGTTCCGTCCCGATGTCATCATCTCTCGGTTTCAGGGGAACCGGCAAGATGGGCACGGGCATCATCAGGCTTCGGGTGTCGTCACGTTTGAAGCGTTTCGTGCGGCTGGCGATGCAGAGCGGTTTCCTGAACACTTTGAGGAAGGATTGCATCCGTGGCAGCCGAAGAAACTCTACATTACGCGTTCAAGATGGCGGCGCAGCGAAACCGACGCGGCGGATACGCCGCTCCTCAAAATTGATACGGGTGAATACAATCCGTTGCTCGGGCTCTCTTATGCTCAAATCGCGCGCAAGGGGTTGAGTTACCAACGTTCGCAAGGTGCTGGACAGACGCTGGCATCTAAGGGGGCTTCCATCGCGGAGTTGCGTTTAGTGGAGACAGCGGCAGGAGTGCAAACCTCGCCTGTTGAACAGAGTCTCTTTGATGGGTTGGACACGACGATTGCGGGGATGGCGGAACTTGCCGGTTTGCCTGAGTTATCCGCCGATTTCGCGCAACTTCAGGAGAATGTGGAAACCGCGTTGAATGTTTTCGATGCACGCGCTCCGTGGAAAGTTGTCCCACACCTCACGGCTGGATTAAAAACGACGCGCGGTTTAATCGGGAGTGTTGAAGAGACAGAGGTTGATGGAGCAGCGCGTGCGCATTTGCTGTTCCTCCTGCGGAACAAGGAAGAAGAATTGATGACAGCGGCGAACGCTGCGCTTGGGATTTCATTAGAGGTGTTAGTGCAACCTCCAGGCGCAGACGCATCTTTTTTCCGTTCGCCGGAGACTTTCTCCGTGGCAATTCCGGGCCAAACGTTTGCGATTGCGATGCAGGTGGTGAACCCGACAGCGGTGGATGTTGCGTTGGTAGATGCCTCGCTTAGCACGCCTGACGGTTGGAATGTCCGTCCTGGGATGAGTGAACTTCCGACTGTAAAGCAAAACGAACCGGTGTCTATCCAATTTGAGGTGGAAGTCCCTCAGGATGCCGCCTATACGCGTCCATATTGGACTCGCGCATCCGAATACCACGATGCTGTCTATACGCTCGAAGATCCTGCATTTCGCTTTTTGCCCTTCGCGCCACCCGAAGTTCACGGTGTGTTAACCTATCGGGTAAATGGGGTGGAGTTGAGACACGCGCAGCCTGCACAGACAGTTTCCATTGACAGGCCGTGGGGTGAGAAGAGGCGGTTGCTAACGGTTGCGCCAGCGATTAGCGTGTCGGTTTCGCCGCGCATCGGTGTTATTCCGACAGGCGGCTCTGAACGACATCCGGCCTTGCAGATACCAGTGGAACTGCTCAATAATGTCAAAGGGGAGGCGGAAGGTGTCGTCACGCTGAGACTGCCGGAGGGATGGAGGGCTGAACCTGAGTCTATACCTTTCGCTTTTACGCACGAAGGCGCGAGTCAGACGCTTACGTTCCGCGTCTCGGCGCAGGAGATAGTGGCTAGCGAGAGTTACACGATTCAGGCTGTTGCCACCTTCGACGGAAAGGAATATACGAGCGGGTATCAGGCGATTGAGCATCGGGATTTAGAGCCGCACTACCTCTATCGGCCTGCCACGATGACGCTCCGTGCGGTTGACGTTGATGTGCCAGAAGATTTGCGCGTCGGATATGTCATGGGTGTGGGAGATAAGGTGCCGGAGGCACTGCAACAACTCGGGGTTGACGTGCAGCTGCTGGAGCAGGACGAACTCCGCACCGGCGATTTGAGCAGCTTTGATACGATTCTCGTTGGGATACGCGCGTATGCTGTGCGCCGAGATATCGTCGCCTATAACGGCAGGCTTCTCGATTACGTTCAGAAAGGCGGCAACCTCATCGTTCAGTATCAGACACCGGAATTTGACGCGGCCCCCTTCGGTCCTTATCCTTATACGATGGGCAGGCGGCCAGAGGAAGTCTCTGAGGAGGATGCCGCGGTGCGTATTTTGGAACCGATGCATCCGATATTTCGGGAACCGCATCGAATTACGGAGGCCGATTTTGACGGTTGGGTCGAGGAGCGGGGTTCAAAATTCTTAACCGAATGGGATGCAAACTATGCGGCACTCCTTTCATGCCACGACCGGGGGCAAGAGCCGCAACTTGGCGGCCTCCTCTACGCGCGGTATGGGCAAGGGACTTACATATACGCCGCGTATGCTTTTTATCGGCAGTTGCCGGCGGGTGTGGAAGGTGCGTATCGTCTGTTCGTTAATCTAATCAGTACCCGGTAGGCGCGCGTTGACGGTGCTCGTCTCAAACCGCGCCTACCGGCCGGCGCGTTTAGCTCTCGTCCCAGGGCGCGATGTCGCCGACTGGGGGAGGTGCAGGAAAACGACTGACAACATCAACCGGTCTACTTAAATCGGAGGATTCAATGATTCGTTCGCAGACTTCTAGCGCGTGTCGGGCTTGCGCGCCGTTGCATCGAGGCGCGCGGTTATTCCGAATGGCATCGGCGAAATCGGCGACACCTTTACCCCAGTCTAGGCCAGTGTATGCTTTTGGTGGTGAATCTTCGTCTGTCCATTGGTTTTCTGGGGTAAATTTTTGGATGCCGCGGCCGTCATCGTGCGCTTGCAGGGAGAATCCGCCTTCCGTGCCGTGGATTTCATAAGGCGGGATGCCTGAGGCGACGGTGAAGCTGTGATAGATGAGTCCGTGCGCGCCGTTTTCAAATTCCAGCACGGCGAACCCGTGGTCCTTCTCGGTTACTTCAAACTCGGTGCCTTTGCGCGGGCCTTGGTGCAACGTCCGCTTCGGCACAGCGATTCTGGCGAACCCGTGGACGGTTTTGACGGGTGCAATCATCGTCGTCATCGCCGTTAAGGGATACGGTGCGACATCGCGGAAGGGCCCTGCGTGCATCAGAAACGCGTCCGCGTTCGGATGCCAATGCTCTAGGGGGCCACCGAAGTTACCGATGGCGGAAATCACCTCGCCGATTTCGCCTTTGCGGATGCGTTTCCAGACGTTCTGCTGCACGTATCCGAGTATCGCCGAGGGCGCGCATGCGAGTTTTAATCGCATTGCCTCCGCCGTTTCGACGAGTTCGTTCGCTTCGTCGGTGCGGATGGCAATCGGCTTTTCGGAATAGACATGCTTGCCGGCTTTCAGTGCTGCCAAGGAAACCGGATAGTGAGAGATATGGATAGTAAGGTTGACAATTGCCTCTACGTTGGCATCGTTTAGCACTTCTTCAAGCGATTTGTAGATGCGGCCGCCGGATGTCTCGGCTAATGCAGTAGCGCGGGCTTCGTCCTTATCATAGTAGCCAACGAGTTCAATGCGATGCGGATACGCTTGGCACCGAGGCTGATAGCCTCCTGCGGCAATCATGCCGCAGCCGACAATCACGGTGCGAACGGGTGTTGTGTTTGACATTGTTGTATACTCCTTGTCCTCTCCCACACGCTGAAGCGCGGGGATTCACGTTGCACGCTTCAACTACGCCGATGGCGCGGGATATCTTCTGCCTTCAACAGTTGGACAGAAGTATATCATAGAACAACTTTTTTGTCAAGTCCAAGCAGGAGCAGGATTTGCAAGATTTGCAGGATTTACAGGATTGGGGTTCCGTTCAGGGAAAGCGATGCTTCATCTTGCAAATCTGTCTTAATCTTGGTAATCCTGCTCGGTTTCTACATCCCCCGATTGGGAAGTAGAAATTCCGCCTACCGGTTGGGAATAGCATTTTCAGGAGAAATAAAAAATCATTTTTCTTGACAAAAAAAGTGAATCCGTGTAAAATATCTGTATTGAGGTGATAACATTGTTAAAGCAGAACGTATCTGTGTTCATATCTGCTGTTACATTACTGACGCTGTTGGGATGCGCGCCAGTGCGCGATAGGACGCGCGTCTCAGACTACAACCGGTTTGCGATAAAAGCTGCGCAGGCGGAATTATGGAACGAGGCGATTTTCCGATGGCAGCAGGTAGTCGCGATGGAACCGAATAACGCCAAGGCACACAACAACCTCGGTGTCGCTTACGAGGCACTCGGCAAAACCGACGACGCTATTGCTGCTTATCAGCGCGCAACCAAACTCGCGCCGGGTAATCAATATTACCGACTGAACTATCGGCGGTGCCGGATACACGTCCGCCGCAGAGGGATTCCGGAAGATGGAGACGAACAATTGGAGTTTGCGCCTGAAGAGGCGTGGTAGCCGCTGTTTTCCTGTCAGCGCGTGCATCGGCATAGTCTTCATAGCCTTGACTTATTGCGGGTGTGGCCGCACAGTCACGCGCGTTTCTATTCCGGTGAAGGTGCAATCTGAAATTGACGTTAGCCGCTATTCTGCCTTCGCTGTTTTGCCTTTTGTGCAGTCTACGCGCGTTTCGCGTGATGAGGTGCTGCCGCAGCGCATCGGTGAGGAAATCGCTTCTATTCTCCGCCGCGGGCTCGCGCGCCAAAAGCATTTTGAGGTAGTCAGCACACAGGAGACGACACGCCTCCTCACCGGCGAAACCGTCGCCGAAGACTGGCTTGCGGATATCGAGCACCTGAGTCAACTCGGTAAATATTTTGATGTCAAAGCGGTTATCACCGGTAACTACCGTTTTGACACCGATAGCCGGCCGAGACGCTATTATGGGGAACGCTACTCTGTCCAACGGCAGCGGTATGTCATGAACTATCAGGACTACATGCAGAAAACCTATTTTTTGACGCTGCGTATTCTGATTATTGATGTGGGGACAGAGAAGGTTATCTGGGATGAGTCGTATCGGCGCGGCACGGCGGAGGCGCATACCCTCGGCTCCTTCATCTTTTCGCAAGCGGGCCCGCAGGAAAACACGCTGAGAGAACTTAGCCGACGCGCGCTTGCCGAGTTTACGCGCAGAATTTCGCCGCATTATGAACGCGAGGACAGGTACCTGGTCCAATGAAACATTTGACGAGAACACAACACGCTCAAGTCGGACGCGGCACGCGGCGGTTAGGCTTGGTGCGCGCTTTGAAAGCGCGCCTACCGATATCTATTTTTCTCTCCGGACGCGGCCCGCGGTGGGTAGAAGAGGTTTGGGAGTGCGCAGGCGTGGTGCGCGCTTTGAAAGCGCGCCTACCGGTGTCTATATTTCTCTTTTTCATTCTGATGCAAGCGACTACGGCGTGGGGGCAAGGCTTCGGGAAAAACAAGATTACCGGGCAACGCTTCGATTGGCATGTCCATCGCACGGAGCACTTTGACATTCACTACTATCCGAGTGAAGCGAAGCTTGTGCCGCTCATGGCATCTATCGCCGAGGAGGCTTATGAAAAGCATAGCGAAGATTTTGACCACGAGTTGCAGGACAGGACACCGCTCATCCTTTACAAGTCGCATCGGGATTTTCAGGAGACGAACATCATCCTGCAGGAGCTCCACGAAGGCATCGGCGGGTTCGCTGAGCTCTTCAAACACCGCGTCGTTATACCGTTCACCGGCTCCATTGCGGCGTTTCGCGAGGTGATTTTCCACGAGCTCATCCATGTCTTTCAATACGATATTATTTATCAGAAGCCGCACATGCGCATCTATAGCGGCGAGTTCCTCTACTCGGCACCTGTCTGGTTTATTGAAGGGATGGCGGACTACTTCGCCGAGGATAACGACGCAATCGGCGAGATGGTGCTGCGGGATGCTAGCATCAATAACAACATCGTTCCGCTGCCGCAGCTGCACAATTTCAATCGACTCAGTTCCCCGTTTGTGGGGTATAAACTGGGACAACTCGCGGTTGCATATCTGTGCGAGACTTACGGCCGCGAGAAAATCGCCGATATCTTGCAAGGCTTACGCCAGAACCGCACGAAAGACTTGGACCGGGTTTTCCGCGAAGTCCTTAATGTCTCGCTTGAGGATTTTGATAAGGCGTGGCGGCAGACGGTGCGCGAACGTTATTGGCCCCTCATACAGACTCGACAACTGCCAGATCTGGTTGCAAAGAATTTGACAGAGGAGGCGAAATACTCGCATAACATCAAGCCGGTCTGGTCCCCGAGTGGTGACATCGTCGCTTATGTCACGGGGAATGATGGTTTCCTTGAGATTGTCCTTATGTCCGCGAAGACAGGGGAACGACTTCATCGGATAACCAAAAAGTTTTTCCGCAACAAATACGAGGAGATCCGGACTGATTTCAGTGGGTTCGGCAGGAGTCTCGCTTGGGCACCTGATGGCGACAGAATCGCCTTTGTCGCGAAGCATCACTACGCTAACTACCTGATTGAGGTGGATATTCTGACGCGGGAGATAACGCACTACTTCAAACTTGCTTATGAAAATGTGGAGTTTGATAACATCGCTTCGCCGGATTACGATGGGGCTGGTGAACGCATCGTCTTTTCTGCGTTGAAGGAGGGACAGACAGATCTCTTTATTATTGACTTGTCCACAGGCGAAGTCACGCCGTTGACAGATGATGTCTTTAACGATACGCATCCGTCTTGGCATCCGGAGAAGAACCAGGTTGTCTATGCCTCCGAACGCGGGCTAAAAAATCGGCTTGTGCTGATTGATGTCACCGAGCCCGCGTTGCGTAGCAGTGAACGGTTGCTCACCGATGGCACGTTCAACGCGATTAGTCCGACCTGGGTGCAAGATGGGGACGCGGTTCTCTACTGCGCGGACCGGCGAAGCGTTTACGATGTCTATGAATTGGGGCTTGCGGCGGATGGGAACCGCCTCACGCGTCTCACAAACATGATGACAGGCTGTTTCAATCCGAGTCTGTCACCTGATGGAAAATCGTTGCTGTTTACGGCGTATCAGAACGGGAAATACGATGTCTGTGTGATGGACGTGGCGAAATCTGTCGATGAGATGGTTGAGGAACAGATGCCTGTAACTGAGGTTGTCGAAGTGGGCAGTGAGCGGGACGAGGCACCGCTTTTTCGGGTTTCCAAGCGGAAGTATAGCACGCGTTCCTCCTTCGCCTTGGATGCAATTTTTCCCGATTTCAGTTTCGGTGCAGATGGACTCCTCCGAAGCAGCGTTCAGATTATCGGTAGCGATATGTTGGGCAACCATCGTATTGGTGTTCAGGTGATGAATCAGTCTGCCTACCTCGCGCCGAATTTTATTGCGCAATATGGGTTTCTGACACATCGCGCCGATATGGGCGCGAGCGTCTACAATTATCATGAATACCACGTCTTGGGCGCGATTCGGAGTCGGCGCGGTATTTTGCAACGGATTACTGGGCTGGGTGGGTATCTTTCCTACCCGTTTAACCGGTATCGTCGGATCGACTTCGGTTTCTCCATGTTTACCAAGCCGTTTCTGTTCAACTTCCAGACGAGTGAACCGCTGGATGCCTATGATAACCGCGGGTTACTTTCTGTAGGTTCGGTGGCGTTCGTTGGTGATACGACGATGTGGCGCGAGTTTTATCCGTATACCGGTGCGCGTTATCGCTTGGAAGTGGAACGTTCTTTCACTGCGCTGGGTAGCGAGTTATCGTTCACGAATGTCGTTTTCGATGCGCGCCGCTATTTCAGCCTCGGCAGGCGTTCGACGCTTGCATTGCGCTTGTTATTGGGAGGTAGTTTCGGCGATGCGCGTTCCTACTTCTACCTCGGCGGTATTGATACCATCCGCGGCTATCAATACGAAGAGTTTGTCGGGACACGCATCGGTTTGCTCAACGCCGAGGTGCGTATTCCGTTTATTGACATTCTCCACTTCGGCTGGCCTATCCAATGGACGATTGGCGGCATCCGAGGGATTGTGTTTGCGGATGTCGGCGGTGCCTGGTCGGATTGGCAGTTCGGGTCTGAGAATCCGTTTGAGATTTTTCATTGGGAGAACAACCGTATCCGGTTGGACGATGTGAAAGCATCGATAGGGTTTGGGCTGCGCTTGCAGCTGGGGCTGTTTTCCATTGACTTCGCCGCGGCGCGAAATACCGATTTGACACGCTTGGAGCCCGGTTTTAAATACCATTTAGGGTTAGGGCAAGCTTTTTGAATGCAGGAGGCAGAGGCGAGATGCATAAGTAGCGGTAGGTTTGCCTTTTCCGCGCGCGTGCCTGAAGCCTGCGCGGTTGGAAACCGCGCCGACCGGGTTCGTGCTGCGGCTGTCTTAAAAATGCATACAGGAGAAATATGGACTCACGCATGAAACGTTCTTTTATCACAGTCATTATTCTCGCGGTGCTGGTGGGAAGTCTCGCCGCGTGGATTAACATTTATCCGGATTTCCTCTGGTTCAAGATGGTGAACTACGTTGAGGTTTACGCCAAAATCCTCTGGACGCAGATCGGCATGGGAGTCATTGTTGGTGTCGTCTATGCGATAATTCTCTTGGCGAACCTTGCGGTGCTCTATCGGTTCACACCGGCACATCTGAGTCCCGCTTTCATGGGGGGCACGGAATTCACCGGCGGTTCCTTGGGCAGTGGGAGTGACACTCGCCAACTCATTTACGGTGGGTTGGCACTGCTCGCCGTTCTCTTCAGCATCTTCATGGGTTACGCTGCCAGCGACCGGTGGGAACTCTGGTTGCGCTACCAGAACGCCGATGGCTTGGAATTCCGCTCGGCTACGCCTATTCTGGCAGGCGAGGCTTCCCTAAATTCCGCCGAGATTCCGGTTTCGCAGTTGGAACTGCAGGCGAAGAAGTTCCAGGTCGGCGATGAAATCAACGTTCAAGTTGATGGAAATGAGCAGATGGCGCGCGTGGAAGCGGTGCTAGAAAACGCGCTCCAGTTGGATACGACTATCCGGATAGAAGCAGGACAGAAAGCGGTTTTCACGTCGATGGCCCGCGAGCCGATTTTCAGCAAGGATATCGCCTACTACGTCTTCAAGATGCCGTTGGAGCGGTATATTTGCGGCACGTTCTTCGGGATGTTCCTGTTAGTGACGATATTTTCTGTCGTTGTCTACTTTTTCCATGGGCTCATCACCGGTGATACGAGCCAACTTCGGTTTCGTCCGCCGCCTGCGGTGAAGGCGCATCTGTTCGTCCTTGTCGCCATCACGCTCTTCTTCCGCGCGTGGAACTATCGGTTTGCGATGTTTGACCTGCTCTATACGTCAAACGATGTGGTGCGCGCTGGTGGCGGTCACGCGGCGATGCAGGCGCGCCTGCCGATTTTGCATCTCCTGCTTTGGCTCACAGTGCTATGCGCTGTGGTGTTCTTGATTAGCATTTTCTTGCGGGGGAATAAGTTTGCCTTCGGCGGGTTTGCGGTCTTCATCGTGGCGGGTATTTTCGGCCAGCTCTACCCGACGCTCGTTCAGACGTGGCAGGTTGAACCGAATAAGCAGACGTTGGAGACTAAGTTTATCAACTATAACATCAAGGCGACGCTCCAAGCTTACGGGTTAGAGGCGAATACCGTGACAGAGGAGGAATATCCGCTCACGGAGGAACTCGCTTACAGCGACATCACGGGGCCCGAAAATGCCTCAGTGATTAACAGCCTTCGTCTCTGGGACTGGCGGCCGTTGCGCCGGACCTTCCGGCAGTTGCAAGAGTTGCGTCCGCAGTATGACTTCTACGATGTTGACATTGACAGGTATACGGTTGACGATGAGATTCGGCAGGTGATGTTGTCTGCGCGCGAATTGAACATCAACGAACTCCCTACCGAGATTAAAAACGATTGGTATAAGCAGACCTATACCTATACGCACGGGTATGGCGCGGTGCTGAGTCCTGTCAACGAGATCGATAACGGCAAACCGAATATGTATATCCAGGGTTTGCCGCCGATTGACTACGAGGATAACTGGCAGCATCGGTTCAGGGATGACCCGGGCCCGCGTATCTACTATGGTGAACGCACGGATCGGTATGTCATCGTGCATCCGACTCGTGAGGAGGCACTTGAATTCGATTACCCCCAGGAGGGACAGCAATACGCCGTGAATGCGTATCAAGGCAAAGGCGGCGTGCCGCTTAAGTCGTTCTGGCGCAAGTTGGTTTACATGCTGAAGTTTGATAACGCAATCAACATCGTCTTGCCGGGCGAAATTACGCCGACGAGCCGGATTCTTTATGAACGGAATATCAAGAAACGCGTCCATAAAATCGCACCGTTCCTGCGCTATGACGGGGATCCTTACATCATTCTTCACAATGGCAGACTCGTTTGGATGATTGATGCTTATACCGTTACGCACCGGTATCCTTATTCGCTTTCCATGAGAGAGCTCACGCCGCGTCGCCGGTCCTTCGGGCCTGTGCCGCCGACACAGCGCGATGGTGAGCCTTGGGGGAACTACATCCGGAATTCGGTGAAAGTTGTCGTTGATGCGTATGATGGGACGGTTGACTTTTATCATGTTGCTCAGGCGCGGGATCCGATTGCGGCGTGCTATGAGAGGATTTTCCCGAACCTTTTCAAACCGTTTTCGGAGATGCCGGATGAGTTAAAAGCGCATATCCGCTATCCGATGGGGTTGTTCCTCATTCAAGCGAATGTCTATCGGGATTACCACATGATCGATCCGGTGACATTCTATGCGGGTGAGGACCAGTGGGAAATCGGTAGGGAGTTGTATGACAACACCGATTCGCAGTCTCGGCAAGCCGCGCCGCCGCAGGCGAGTCCGTTTGCACCGCAACCCCAAGTAACGCAGCGTTCGCCTTCAAACGTTCAGGATGTTGAACCTTATTATGTTGTTAACAGACTGCCGGGGGAGGAGAAGGCAGAGTTCATGTTGATGTTGCCGTTTACGCCGCGCAACAAACCGAATCTTACGGCGTGGTTGGCGGCACGGTGTGATCTTCCGCAATATGGACAGCTTCTCGTTTACCGCTTTCCGAAGGGGAAATTGGTATCGGGTCCGATGCAGGTGGAAAACTTCATCAGCCAAGAGCCCGATATATCGCAGCAAATCAGTCTTTGGAACACGCAAGGTTCGCGTGTATTGCGCGGGAATCTGCTGATTATGCCGATGAACAATTCGCTTCTTTACGTTGAGCCTATCTATATCCAATCGGAGGATGAGAAGACGGCGATACCGGAATTGCGGCGCGTTGTTATCGGTTACAAAGAGAACGTCGTTTGGGGTGCAAGCCTTGACGAGGCACTTATCAAGATGTTCGGCGCGGATATTCCTGCTGCTTCGGCCGCGCCGCTTTCTGAAGCGGAAGTTGCTGCGCTGCCTGCGGGTGAGATGTCCGTGCCAGCACTCGTTGAGCAGGCGAATCGCTATTTTAATCAGGCGCAAGCCGCGCAGCGTGCTGGAAAGTGGGACGAATACGGCCGCTATCTTGAACACTTAGAGCAAACCTTGAGGCAACTTGAGGAAAACGCGCGATAAACCTGAAAGGAGGTGAGACTCATGTCACTTGATTGGAAACCGAGGCATCGGGATATGATCATCGGGGATATCCCGTGGTTAGCTCGCATTGCCGATAAAGCCAACGCGAAACTACAGGGCATCATCGGTGAGTATATCTACCCGTGACCGCGGGATAAGATGTTCCTGGAGGAACACAAGGTAACCGCTGATGCGTTCGTTGAAATGGTGGAAAACAATCCTTCAGACGAGGAGATGATTGCCGCCATGCAGAAACTCAATGCGTAGCGATGGAGGATGTCTGTATCCTCCGTTATCGTGTGGCGAGGGGCGCGTGTCCCTCGCCATGCTTCCCGCGCCGCCGTTAGGCGTGCAATGTGTATAGCATGAAACATTCTGAACTCGAAAATTATCGCAACACCATTAACGATATTGATGACAGGATTTTATCGCTGTTACAAAAACGCGCGGAGATTTCCAAACAGGTTGGTGCTCTCAAGACAGAGACTGGTGCGTTGAACGTCTATGTTCCGCATCGACATCGGGAAGTCATTGAACGCTTGAAGTTGCGCAACCAGAGTTGTGGCGGAGAGATGGCGTTTTCTGATGCTGCGGTGGAGGCGGTTTGGACGGAGATTTTGTCTGCTTCTCGCGCGTTGCAGGCTCCGGAACGGGTGGCATTCCTCGGTCCTTTCGGGAGTTTCGGTCACCTCGCGAGTCTATGTCATTTCGGTTCATCGGTTGCGTTCATACCGGTTCAGCCGCAAATCGACATCTTCACCGAAGTGGAAGCGGG
This sequence comes from Candidatus Poribacteria bacterium, assembly GCA_003635305.1. Classification (GTDB taxonomy): domain Bacteria; phylum Poribacteria; class WGA-4E; order WGA-4E; family WGA-3G; genus AGPOR5. The sequence goes on from PYJE01000080.1 coordinate 50,384, forward strand.
CCGTGCGGACTATGGGGTAGTGGCAATCCAAAACTCCGTGCAAGGCACGGTGCGCGATGTGTTGGAACGTTTCCAGGGCACCCCGTTGAAGATTTGCGCCGAGATTTATCAACCGGTGAGACAGCATCTGCTTTCAAAGTCGTCTCTCTCGGAAATCCGGAAGATTTACTCGCATCCGCAGCCGTTTGCGCAGTGTCGTATTTGGTTAAACCGATTTATGAAAGCGACGGAGCAGGTAGAGGTTGTCAGCACATCTGTCGCTGCGCAGCGTGCGGCGGTGGAACCGATGACCGGTGCTATCGCGAGCAGACTGGCCAGCGACATTTATGAGGTGCCGGTCGTCGCTGATTCCATCATGGATGAGCCGAATAACACGACTCGGTTTTTCGTTATCGGCGAGTGTGATGCTCAGCCGAGTGGCGCGGACCGGACTTCCCTCTTCTTTACGATTCGCGATAAAGTCGGCGCGTTGTATCAGGTTCTCGGCGTTTTACAGGGGCATGGGCTGAATATGAGTTACCTAGAGTCCTTGCCGTCGCGTGCGGAGCCGTGGGAATATATTTTTTTTGTGGAGATGGATGGGCATCTCGCCGAGGCGCATGTCCGCGCTGCTATGGAGCGGCTTGAAGATTTATGTCGGAGTGTCAAGATTCTGGGTTCATATCCGCGCGGCTCTTTCCGCTACACTCCTAGTTGATAATAGGATGCAAGGAGACTGTCCGTGACTGGAAATCCTGCTCAAATCACGTTAACCCAACAGATTCAGCGGCGTGCCCACGAGCTCGGTTTCGCGCTTGTCGGGATTACGCCAGCGGAACGAAGCCAGACTCTCCAGCGTTACCGCGCCTGGCTTGGAAACGGATACGCCGGGGAGATGGACTACCTTGAGAGGCATCTGCCGCTCAAGGAAGACCCGAGGCGGCTCCTCGCGGAGGCGAAGTCTGTCATTAGTCTCGCGATGAACTATTACACGTTGGATCCGCCCGAGCTCCTCGCGGCAGACCCGGGGCGCGGGCAAATCTCACGCTATGCCTGGGGTGACGACTATCACGAAGTTATCCGTGAACGCCTTCGACAACTGGTTGAATTTATTCGGCAGCGATTTGCTGAAACTGAACCCGACTGCCGAATCTGTGTGGATACTGCCCCGATTCTTGAGAGAGAATATGCACAGAAGGCTCGGCTCGGTTGGATAGGGAAGAATACGAATCTCATCAATTGGCGTTCCGGTTCGTGGTATTTCCTCGCGGAGGTGCTTGTCAATGTTCGGTTGGAATCGACGGCGGAGCCGCAATGGCCCGTGGGCGGAGGGAGTTTCCCTTCGTCTGGTGACTCTCGTCGTGTCACGTTCGCGGGTGACAGGCCTCCGCGCTACGAGACAATGCCGTTCTCTTCCACAGTGGCACGGGGCAGCTGCGGCACATGCACCCGATGCATCGAGGCATGTCCGACAGATGCGATTGTTGCACCGAACGTGTTGGATTCGCGGTTGTGCATTTCTTATCTCACTATTGAGTTAAAGGATAGCATTCCGGCAGAACTTCGTCCGAAAATGGGTAACCTCATTTTCGGATGCGATATCTGCCAAGAGGTTTGCCCTTGGAACAGCAAGGCGACACCGACAACTGAATCGGCGTTCTATCCGCGCGAGGGTAATCTCGCGCCGGCACTGCTATCGCTTGTGAACATGACGCAGGCAGAGTTCAGCAGTCGGTTTAAAGGGAGTCCTATCAAGCGTGCCAAACGCCGCGGGTTCTTGCGGAATGTGCTTGTCGCCATCGGTAATTGGGGAGCACGGAAGGCATTGCCCGCGCTTGAAATCGCTTTATCTGATGGTGAACCCCTCGTTCGGAGTCACGCCGCGTGGGCAGTCGGGCAAATTGGCGGCGAGACGGCCGCGAAGTTGTTGCAAACTCGGTTAGTTGTTGAAGAGGAACCGGAGGTTATCGCAGAAATTCAGGGGGCATTGGCACGTTTGTAAGGAGGATAGGAACAATGCGGAAAGGAATCATTGCACATCAATTTGCTGCCCCTGGTGCTGGCACTAATGGGCTCGCGTGGCAGGACGAATGTCTCTGGAGTGTTGAGGGACCCGGGCCTGTCCACAAAATCGAACCGAAGACCGGGGAGGTTTTACTCACGCTCACACCGCCGTATCCGGGCAGCTCGGGATTGGAGTTGGATGGCGAACATCTCTGGTATAACAGTATCTGGCAGCAGACTTTTTACAAGTTGACGGTGCCGGGATTGGAAGTCGTCACCAGTTTTGCCTCGCCTGGGGAGGGCCCACACGGGTTGGCCTGGGATGGCGAGCATCTCTGGAGTGTAGACATGAACACGAGTCGGTTCGTGAAGCAGTGTCCGGAGACAGGAGACATCCTCGCGGAACTGCGAACGCCCGGTGGCCGCGCGCATGGGCTCGCTTGGGATGGAGAAGCCCTATGGAACGTGGATACAAATGACTGGGCGATTTACCGTATCCAGCCGGATACTGGCGAGGTTTTGGATGCAGTTTCCTGTCCAACGGAGCCGCATGGGCTCACGTGGGATGGCACCCACTTGTGGTATGGCGATGACAAAGGACAGGTGATTTGTAAACTCGCGGCAGGAGGGGCACGTGAATAGATTGCAGACGGCGATAGTTATCCTTTTTTTATGCGTGGGTTTCGCGCCACATAGCGGTGCTGACAGAGTGCAGTTGAACACGAGCGCGGCTGTCCTCCACGACAATCTCGGTGCGAGTGTTGGCATCAGCGGCGATTACGCGCTTGTCGGCGTGCCGAAAGATGATACCGACAACGGGAGAAACGCGGGTTCTGTCCAGGTCTTCTTCCAAAGCGAGACTGGGTGGGTGCAGCATCAAAAGCTGCATGCGAGTGATGCGTCGGATAACGATGAATTTGGGGCGACGCTTTCGGTGAGTGGCGATTATGTTATCGTCGGCGCGCCGAGAAAGTCGGGAGGCGGGAGGCGTTCTGGTGCGGCTTACATCTTTGTCCGACGAGGCACGGAGTGGGTGGAGCAGGCAAAGTTGGTTGCGGCTGACGAAACGCGCGGCGACTATTTTGGCATTTCTGTTGCGATAGACGGGAGTACCGTCTTAGTCGGTGCGCATCGAGCGAATTCAGCCAGCTTTGCCGATTCTGGTGCTGTTTATGTTTTTGAGCGCATCGGCGCGGTATGGAATCAGACAGCGAAACTTACTGCGCCGGATGCAACTCATTTCTTATACTTCGGTTTTTCTGTTGGGCTGGATGCTGATACGGCTATCGTCGGTGCGATTCGCGATGATGAAGAGGGCAATGATGCTGGGGCCGCTCACGTTTTCGTCCGCAGTGGGTTCCAGTGGACGCATCAAGCGAAGCTCCTCGGGAATAATACGAAAGAGGCGGATAGATTTGGGTATGCGGTGGACGTTGATGGCGATTTTGCGATTGTCAGTTCGCCGTATAATAAGAGTCGCGGTTTGCAAAGTAGCGGTGCGGCTTACATTTTTGAGCGCAGTGGTGAGCGATGGGTGCAGCAGAGGAACCGCGTCCGCATCCGCATGATTCCCATCGATCCGGATGGTGCAACCGGCTTCGGCACTTCGGTTGCGATTGAGGGTGAGATAGCTGTTATCGGCGCGACTGGGGGCATTATCGGCGATGAACCGGTCGGCGCGGCCTATATCTTCGCGCGCAATGAGCCGCCGTTTTGGAATCAACACACGAAACTTGCAGCTAGTGATAGACGTGCTGGAGACCAGGTGGGATTTTCGGTAGCTATCAGCGGCAGCGAAGTCATTACGGGTGCGCCGAAGCACAGTGCGGGTGGTCTGGCATCCGGTGCTGCCTATATTTTTCAACAGCGAGAGGATGCGACGTGGGTAGAAACGGTTAAGTTGAGTGACGGCGAGACTGCGTCCGAAGACCAGTTTGGGATAGCGGTTGCAATTGATGGCAATCTCGCGATTTCTGGTGCGCGGCAAGATGACGATGTCGCGCCGAATGCGGGGGCTGCTTATGTTTTTGAGCGGAGCAGTTCGTTGTGGCTTCAACGCGCGAAAATCACTGCTGACGATGCGCAACCGGGAGATCTGTTTGGGAGTGCCCTCGCGCTTGATGGTGAAACTGTTGTTATCGGTGCGCTCGGGGTTGACGACGCGGGGCCGGAGTCCGGGGCAGCCTACGTCTTTGTCCGCGAGGGTGACGAGTGGCTCCAACAGGCAAAACTCATCGGCGCGGATATTGGCATTTTCGACCGGTTCGGTTCAAGCGTTGCTCTGCATGAAAACACTGCCGTGATTGGCGCACACGGGAAAGACGAAGCGGGGCCCGATACCGGTGCAATCTACATTTTTGTCCGAAACGGCACGAATTGGACGCAACAAGCGAAACTGACGCATCGGAATGCTGTGCAAGGCGACCGGTTCGGTTTCTCTGTCGCTGTTTATGGCGATACTGTCCTCGCGGGCGTGCCTCTGAGCGATGCGACGGGGCCGGATTCTGGGGTGACCTATCTTTTTAACCGCAGTGGGAATTCATGGCGTGAGGAACTCGTCCTCATTCCTAATGATATCGGTGTCGGTGATGAATTCGGCTATGCGGTGGCTCTGACAGAAGGGGCCGCTATCATTGGTGCTCCGAAGGAGGACCGGCATGAAGAGGACATCGGTGCCGCCTACATTTTTGTCCAGACGAACACGACATGGGTGCAGCAGGCGAAACTCGCTGCGCTTGATGGCGAGGCGGGTGATGAATTCGGCTCCGCTGTCGCTATTCATGAAGACACCGCGCTAGTGGGGGCTTGGAAGGATAACCATCCGCTTGGTGAAGGCATCGACCCGAGGATTGAGGTTGACAAAGGTTCTGCCTACTCCTTTTTGCGGGAAGATTTGTCGTGGGTGCAGAAACGGCGAATTGTTGCGGGTGGGACGAACCGATCAGACCGGTTTGGTGCCTCGGTTGGAATTCGCGGCGCGTTTGCCATCGTTGGTTCTGCTGGCAACGATAGCGCGGGCGATAATGCCGGTTCCGCCTTCATCTATAATCCGATCGACCTCGGGTTCCGTTCCGAAGAGGTTCCCTTTTCTGTTGATGCCGCAGATCGGACGCTCACCACTCTCGGCCGCATCAAACGGACTGCCATCTTCCAAAATTATCCAAACCCGTTCAACCCTGAAACGTGGCTTCCCTACTATTTGGCTGAGCCGATGGAAGTTACGATGCATATTTACGATGTGCACGGGCGGCTGGTGCGTCATTTGGCAATTGGGTTACAGGCAGCGGGCAGTTATCGGAGTCGCGA
>PYJE01000081.1:0-3686 GCA_003635305.1 Candidatus Poribacteria bacterium
ACGCGTGCTCCCTCGGATTCTCCGAAGAAAAGGGAGTCTGGATTTCGGCAAACTTCGCCAATTCTGTCTGATAGATTTGCGCGAAATGGTGGCGGCGTTCGTGCTGTTTGTTGAGTTTCATGAGTTGACACAGCCCCATCGCCGCCTGAATGTCAGTCATGTTATATTTGTAGCCTTCGGTGGTGATGTCGTAACGCCAGATGCTGCGATGCGATTGGCGCGCCCACGCGTCTTTATCAATGCCGTGGAGGCGCATCGTGCGGAGCGGTTCGGCGAGCGCGTCGCTGTTCGTCGTTATCATGCCGCCTTCCGCCGTGGTCAGATTTTTATTTGCGTAGAAACTGAAGGCGGAAACGTCGCTGAGGGAACCGATGTAGCGTCCCTTATATTCAGCGGGGATAGCGTGCGCCGCATCGTCAATTAAGATGAGGTTATGCTTTCGGCAGATGTCCTGCAACGCGTCCATGTCACACGGAACTCCAGCGATGTGAACCGGTAGAATCGCCTTCGTGCGCGCGGTTATCGCCGCTTCGATGTTGGCGATGTCCATGTTCAACGTATGCTCATCTACATCGACAAACACCGGCTTCGCGCCGACATATCGAATCGCCTCGGCAGTAGCAGTGAAGGTGTAGGGTGTAGTAATCACATCATCGCCGCCGCCGACATTTGTTGCGACGAGGCTGAGATGCAACGCAGCGGTGCAGGAACTGACAGCGATTGCGTGCTTAACGCCGATGTATTCGGCGAAGGCGCGTTCAAACTCGCGCACTTTGGCACCCGTGCTAATCCACTTGGATGCAAGCACTTCGCTGACTGCCGCTATCTCGGTTTCGTCAATCCACGGCCGGCTGAAGGGTATAAAACGGTTTTTTGACATTTATGTTTGGCTGTGTAAGGGAGGCATGTCGTTCAGAGCCACCCGAAAAAATCGATTTACGATGCCGAGGCCTCCGTTTGCAAATGTTGGATCATCGCCTCTAGTGCGAGGAGGTAACTGTGCGCGCCGAAACCGCCTATTACGCCGAGCGCAACGGCAGAGATATAGGAGTGGTGCCGGAATGCTTCGCGCGCGTAAATATTAGAGAGGTGGATTTCGATGACAGGCAACGCCACGGTGGAGATTGCGTCTCGGATAGCGATGCTAGTGTGCGTATACGCCGCCGGGTTGATAAGGATGCCATCTGCCCAGTTGATATGTTCCCCGATGATGGTGACGATTTCGCCTTCGTGGTTTGATTGGAAAATTTTCAGCACTACCTCGTGCGGCGAAGCGGCGGCGTGCCGGTCCAACGCGGCGTTGATGTCTTCCAGCGTTTGATGCCCATAAATCTCCGGTTGGCGTTTGCCTAGGAGATGCAGATTGGGGCCGTGGATTACGAGAATGTTCATAAGTGCGTAGTTCCGATTTCAGATTTTGTCAACGAGTTTCGTCAAAAGTTCTTTGATCTCGTCGTAGCGTCCGCGCAATTGATGGAACCCAATTTTGAGTTCCTCAAGGACACCGGCTTGGGTAGTGATTTCCTGTCGTTGTTCGCCGACCTCTTTCCGGAGGTTCGCGTTTTCCTCCTGGAGGACGTTGTATCGCCGGTCGGATGCACTCTGCCGTTCGGCGGCTTCCTTTTGGAAGGCTTCGCTTTCCTCAAGGATGCCGGCTTGGATAGCGTTTTCGTCCTTGAGAGTGCTGACTTCTTTCAGGAGGACTGCGTTTTCCTCCTTGAGAGTGTTGTATCGCCGATCGGAGGTGCTTTGCAGTTCTCTGTACCGGAGCTCTGCCGCCTGTCGATAGGCTTCAAATTCCTCTGTCTGCGCGGTGTGTGCTGCCTTTAAGGCCTCATGGTCTGCCCGCAGAGCCTCATGAGCTGCTTTGAGTGCCTCATGGTCTGCCTGCACACTTTTGCGGCGACGCAGCCAGGCTAACAAGGCCAATAGGGCAACGCTAATTATCCCTATATCAACAAGGGTAAAATTCACAAAACTAAATTCCATGTTCTTCTCCTTTCCGAAGAGGAAAGCCAAATGTGGTGATGCTTCCTCAACGTCTTTTTAATTATACACTTAATCACACTTCATTGTCAACTTTTTTAGCAAATAAAAAAGTTTTTGACAAACAGCGATTTTTGTGGTATAATTGATACCAACATTTATTCCAAACTCGTCCTTGGACGAGAGATTGTTGCGTTACTTTATGTGGTTTTGAAAATGAGATTCAATATCATAATAACATTAAGAATCGCGGTTGCGCTGCTGTTCTGCATCGGTGCGGCGCATGTCGATGCCGCCACGCGGGAATATTGGCTCGCCGCGGAGAAGGTTGAATGGAACTACGCGCCTAGCGGACAGAACCTCATTAACCCAGCGATGGGACTCGGCGTGTGGGGAAAGGCACTCGTCTATCGGAAATATCGCTACGTCCAGTATACCGATGCCACCTATACCACGCAGGTTGAACAGCCGGTGTGGATGGGCATTCTTGGCCCGCAGTTGCGTGCCGTGGAAGGCGATAGTGTCAAGGTGCATTTCCGCAACAACGCCGATAAACCGCTCAGCATCCATGTCCACGGCTTGCAATACGACGAGGAAAACGAAGGCGCGGATATGAAGGGCCCCGGAGCCGCTGTGCCACCGAACGACACCTTCACTTACCACTGGGAAGCAAATAGCGATGCCGCGCCAGGCCCCGCCGATCCGTCGTCTATTGTCTGGCTTTATCACTCGCACGTCGATGCAGTAACAGAGGTATACGATGGCTTAATAGGGACGATTGTCGTCACTAAAAAGGGAATGGAGCGTTCCGAGGCAGACCCGAGCCCAGCGGATATCGACAAGGCGTTTACGACGCTCTTCCTCGTCTTCAACGAAAACGGGAGGGAGATTGTCAAAAGTGGACAGGATGCCGAATATGAATCCCCGGCAGAGGAGGAAGAAGGGAACCTCAAACACGCGATTAACGGGTTCATCTTTGGAAACTTGCGCGGGCTGGAAGTTGAACAAGACGACAGAGTGCGTTGGCATCTCATCGGGTTAGGCACCGAAGTGGATATGCACACGGCGCATTGGCACGGCCAGACCGTCCTCAACGCCGGCAAACGCACCGACGTAGTGGAACTCCTCCCCGGCACCATGATTACCGTCGATATGATTGCCAAAACGCCGGGAAACTGGCTCTATCACTGTCACGTGGCAGACCACATTACCGCAGGGATGTCAACGCGCTGGAAAGTCGTGCCGAAGGAGTAACCGAATTTTTTGGCGATGTCCTTGTCAAAATATGAGTCACTGCGCACCTATTGTGAAGGATAGCAGGCACGGCGAGGGACAGGCCCTCGCCCTACGGTGAAAGTCACTGCGCATCTATTGTGAAGGATAGCAGCAAGACGCGCCGGGTAGGCGCGGTTTTCAACCGCGCTCCCTACGCCGTGCCCGCTTGCAACGCGCACCTACCGAACAGATATTAATATAACAGGAGATACATCATGTTTAAACACGCATTAACCTACGTTTTAACCGCGCTGCTCTTATTTCCTATCATGCGAAACGGAGACGCGGCAGAGAAACTTACCCTCTATTCCGGCCGGAGCAAAAGCCTCGTCGAACCGATTATCCAGCAGTTTGAGCAGGAGACCGGGGTTACGGTGAAGGTTAACTACGGCAACACCACGCAACTCGCCGCCGCCCTCATGACA
>PYJE01000081.1:3706-27159 GCA_003635305.1 Candidatus Poribacteria bacterium
CGATTAACGGGTTCATCTTTGGAAACTTGCGCGGGCTGGAAGTTGAACAAGACGACAGAGTGCGTTGGCATCTCATCGGGTTAGGCACCGAAGTGGATATGCACACGGCGCATTGGCACGGCCAGACCGTCCTCAACTCTGGCAGACGCACCGACGTAGTGGAACTCCTCCCCGGCACCATGATTACCGTCGATATGATTGCCAAAACGCCGGGAAACTGGCTCTATCACTGTCACGTGGCAGACCACGTTACCGCAGGGATGTCAACGCGCTGGAAAGTTGTGCCGAAGCAGTAACCGAGTTTTTTGTCGATGTCCTTGTCAAAATGGATAGAGTCACTGCGCATCTATTGTGAAGGATAGCAGGCACGGCGAGGGACAGGCCCGCGCCCTACGGTGAAAGTCACTGCGCATCTATTGTGAAGGATAGCAGCAAGACGCGCGCGGTAGGCGCGGTTTGAAACCGCGCTCCCTACGCCGTGCCCGCTTGCAACGCGCACCTACCGAACAGGTATTAATATAACAGGAGATACATCATGTTTAAACACGCATTAACCTACGTTTTAACCGCGCTGCTCTTATTTCCTATCATACGAAACGGAGACGCGGCAGAGGAACTTACCCTCTATTCCGGCCGGAGCAAAAGCCTCGTCGAACCGATCATCCAGCAGTTTGAGCAGGAGACCGGGGTTACGGTGAAGGTTAACTACGGCAACACCACGCAACTCGCCGCCGCCCTCATGACAGAGGGGGAGAAGAGCCCCGCCGCGCTGTTTTGGGCGCAAGATGCCGGCGCACTAGGGGCTGTCAGCAAAAAGGGACTCTTTGCCAAGCTGCCCGATGCACTTCAGGCAAAGGTGCCGGCGAATTTCCGCGATGCCGACGGTTTCTGGGTGGCGACGAGCGGCAGAGCGCGCGTCCTCGCCTATAGTCCAGAACGCGTCACTACCAAACAACTCCCAGAAAGTGTGTTCGCGTTAACCCAACCGATGTGGAAGGACAAAGTTGGCTGGGCACCCCACAACGCCTCGTTCCAAGCGTTTGTCACCGCAATGCGGATGCAAGTCGGCGAAGAACGAACGGAAGAATGGCTCCGTGGGATGAAGGCGAACGGCGCGAAAACTTACGCTAAAAACACGCCGATTATTGAAGCACTCGCTGCCGGCGAGATCGACCTCGGGCTGCCGAACCACTATTATCTGCTCCGTTTCAAAAAGAGCAATTCCAATTTCCTCGTCGCGCAAACTTTCTTTAAGGCGAACGACCCGGGCAATCTCGTCAACATCGCCGGCATTGGCATGCTGAAAAGTAGCAAAAATCAGGAAACCGCCCTGAAATTCGTGACGTTTCTGCTCTCGGCGAAGGCGCAGCAGTTCTTCGTCAGCGAGGTATTTGAATATCCGGTAACCGAGGGGGTGATTCCGAATGCGAACTTAGTGCCGTTATCGGAGCTGCTCAAACTCGTGCCGACGTTCAATCTGAATGAAATGGCTGACCTTGAGGGGACGCTTGCTTTGTTGCGGAAAGTCGGAATTCTATAGTCGGATGGACGCAGCATGAGCACCGGAGGCACCGTTTCCAACCGTGCATTCTATCTGGCGCGGTTTCAAACCGCGCCTACCGGCGAGAAAACCCTGTGAATTTGGTATCGGTCCTGTATAGGTGAGGTAGGACATCAAACCGCTAAGACTGGTTGGTTTCCCTGTCGGAATCCACCGATATTTTTTCATTATCGCAATCGTCATCGGTATTGGCGGACTGATTCCGCTCGGCTATCTGTTCGCCAAAGCCTTCGCTGCGGAAGCCGAAATGCTTTCGGGCATCGTCTTCCGCTGGAGAAACGCGCAGTTCTTCCTCAATACCTTGCTGCTAGTGCTCGGTGTGCTGACACTTGATATCTTGCTAGCAACGCCCGCGGCATGGTTGACGAGCCGGACGAATCTCCGCGGCAGACGTTTTTGGACGGTGTTGTGCGTCTTGCCGCTCGCCATTCCTGGATACGTGATGGCGTATGCACTGCTGGCACTCGGCGGCAATAACGGCATCGTCACCCAGTTTTTTCCCTTCCTTTCGCGCGTTCCGCGCCTCAGCGGTTACTGGGGCGCGCTCCTCGCGCTCACTGCCTACACGAGCCCCTACCTTTTTCTCAATTTGCGCAGCGCGCTGTTAGGGCTCGACCCGGGTTTGGAGGAGGCCGCGCGAAGCCTCGGCTATCGGTATCGCGAAGCTTTCTGCCACGTCATCCTCCCGCAACTCCGGCCCGCCTTTTATGCGAGCGGCTTGCTCATCAGTCTGCACGTCCTCGGCGACTTCGGCGTTGTCTCGCTGATGCGCTACGAGTCCTTCAGTTACGCGCTCTACACCGAATATCTGCTATCCTTTGAGCATATTTCTGCGGCGTGGCTTGCGCTGATGCTCCTTGCTTTCACTGCCAGTCTGCTCTATCTTGAAGCGCGCCTCCTCAAACGGGTGACGCTCCATCGCGCCGGACGCGGTGTCGCACACCACCTATCGCTTGTGCCGCTCGGCGGAACGGGACGCGCCATCGCCTATTTCTTCCTCATTTCCTTAACTTTCGTCACCGTCGCTGTTCCCATAGGAAGCGTTCTTTTCTGGATGGTAAGCGGCGGCGGCGAGATAAACGCCGGCCTGATAAAAGGACTTATCGGTTCACTGTCCGTTGCAACGCCGACAAGCGTTCTCTGTGCCTTTCTCGCCGTGCCATTCGCGTATGTGAGCGTTAGGTATCCGTCGCGCGTCTCCGATGCGTTAGGGCGCGCCGCTTACATCGTCTATGCGATTCCACCGCTGGCATTCGCGCTCTCGCTCATCTTTTGCGTTCTGCACAGCGTGCCCTTTATCTACAAGACGTTGCCGGTGCTTATCTACGCCTGCACGTTACACTTCTTGGCAGAGGCAATCGGACCGGTGCGGAGTTCGCTTTATCAGGCTTCACCGCATTTAGAGGAGGCGGCACGCTCACTCGGATGTTCACCGATGCAGGCGTTCTTCAGAACCCTCCTCCCGCTCCTCAGCCGCGGCATGCTCACCGCGACTGCGCTCGTTTTCCTCGCGATGATGAAAGAATTGCCCTTAACCTTCCTCTTATCACCTGCCGGTTATGAGACGCTAGCACTGAATGTCTGGAGTTACACCACAGAGGCGATGTTTGCGGAGGGAGCACCCTATGCACTAGCAATTCTGCTCATATCGGCGGCGTTTGTCAGCGTGCTTATCCATCGGCAGAGGTAAGACAAAAATCTGAGTGAAAAGCATCTGCAAACACAATTTTCCAACATTTTCTACACATATTTGTCTAATCATGATATAATCGGCACAGACTCTTGATTGGCAAAACGGCATGCATATCTTCACCGAATTTTTAACACTGCCGCCGCTCATTACGCTTGGTGTGGATGCCCTCAGGCTCCTCCTCGCGTTCGCGCTCGGCCTTTTTATTGTTACCATTTATCAGTGGACGCACACGAAAGTCCCGCAAAAATCCTTTGCCGACACGCTCATCATCCTCTGCATGCTCATCTCTGTCGTGATGGTTATCATCGGCGATAGCATCGCGCGGGCGTTTAGCCTCGTCGGCGCGTTATCAATTATCCGATTCCGAACCGCCGTCCAAGATCCGCGCGATATCGCCTTCGTTTTTTACGCACTGGCAATCGGCATGGCCGTCGGCGCAGGAAATCCCTCTGTCGCCGTGCTGGCGACGTTCCTCATCGGCATCATTATCTTCGGAATGCACCGCTGGCACCTGCGGTTCGGCGACAATAACGAATTTAGCCTCGAATTTTGTCTGCCTCCCAACCCGGCAGCCGAAACCGTTTACCGCGCCGTTTTTGAAAAGCATCTCGTTTACGAACGCCTCCTTGAAAAACGGATTAAGAGAACTGGACTAGTTGAACTGACATTCCGCGTGAAATTGGCAGAACCTGATGACTGGATTGCCTTCTTTAACGCGTTGTCGGAAATCGAAAACGTCACAGACGTGAAACTGGACAAAGAGTAAGGGGGCTGTCTCATGCCACCTAAACAATGGAGAATTCATTCAATGAAACGCACATTTTTTTCAATCGCGCTTATCGCACTCATCGCCGGACTGGCGATGAACGCAAACGCTAAATTGACAGACGAACAGAAACGGTTTGACCTGGATGGAAACGGCACGCTGAACGCCGAAGAAGATGAACTCATGCTGCGCGTCACGGGCCTTGAAGCGTTCACCGGCGACAAATTCACGCGGGAAGACATTGAGGATGTCAACCGCGCCCTCAACGCGGAAAGAGATGCCGGCGGACCCGGCGGCATGCCCAGATTCGGCGGCGGTAGGGGCCGCGGGCCCGGACCCGCCGAAAAAATCGTCGCGCAATTTGATACTGATGGCGATGGAAAACTGACCGGGGATGAACGAACAGCAGCACTGAGCACACGCCTCGGCGGGGATTTCTCTCGGATGACCCCGGCAAATCCGAGCGGCGATATTGAGAGCGACATCGCCGCAAGCCTCGCCGCAAAACCTGCCGGTTCGCCGACACTCTACGATGAGGGAACGCTGCGCACCCTCTACCTCCGCTTCCACGACGAGGATTGGTATGAACAGATGAACGCTTTTTACCGCACCGATGTGGAGGTGCCCGCCGCTCTGGTTGTCGATGGAAAGGTGTATCGGGATGTCGGTGTCCACTTCCGCGGCTCGTCGTCTTATTTCACGGTGGATTCGGAGAAGAAGTCGTTCAACATCGCCGTTGACTATGCGCACGATGGACAGCGGTTGGACGGCTACAAAACGCTCAACCTGCTCAACGGGCACGTCGATGCTTCGTTTATGCGAGAGGTGCTTTACAATCGCATCGCCCGCGATTACATCCCCGCCATGAAATCCAATTTTGTCAAACTGGTAATCAACGGCGAAAGTTGGGGTGTCTATATCAACCTCCAGCAGTATAACAAGGATTTCCTCGCCGAGTGGTTCGGCACGAGAGATGGGGTGCGGTGGAAGGTGGGCCCCGGTGGCGGCGCGCTCGTTTATTCTGGGGACGAACTCCCCCACTATAAAGAGACTTACCAGCTCAAAACCAACGATGCCGAAGATTCTTGGCAAGCCCTCATCGCGCTCTGTCAGCTGCTTGATAGCGCGACACCGGATACGGTGCTGGAGGAGAAACTCCCTGCAGTCTTCAACATTGACGGTGCGCTGTGGCAACTCGCTGTCGCGAACGTCTTCATGGATGATGACAGTTACATCCACAAAGGCGGTGATTACGCCATTTATCAGGATGTCACTGGCAGGTTCCACCTCATCCCGCACGATAACAATGAGAGTTTCCGATTTGCGAGAGGCGGTGGACGCGGCGGACCCGGCGGTGGCCGACGCGGACCCGGCGGCTGGTCTTGGGGAACGATAGAGGGTGGCATGACATCCCCTGTCACGCATGAAAACAGCCCGACGCGCCCGGTTATCAACCGGCTGCTTTCGCACCCGCAATGGCGCGCCCGGTATCTCGCGCATGTCCGCACCGTGGTTGAGGAATGGCTGGACTGGGAGGTGATTGAACCGATTGTTACGGCGTATCAGCAGCTCATCGATGCCGAAGTCCGAGATGACGATAAGAAACTTTACGCTTATCAAGACTTCACGAACGCTGTCGGCAGTGGCGGCGGGGAAGCCGGTTTTAGCGGCAGAGGCACGCCGAGTCTCGCAGGTTTCGTCACTCAGAGACGTGACTATCTGCTCAAGCATCCGGAATTGAATAAACCCGTGCCGAAGATTATCGCCGTTTCCAAGCCGCTTTCTGAACCGATTGCCAATCAACCCGTGGAAATTGAGGCCGAACTTGATACATCTGTTGCAATAGATTCGGTCCTGCTGTATTATAGCACAGACCGGGATGGAGTTTTCGATGCCGTTGCAATGAAACCCGTAAACTCCGGGCGCGATGCTGTTCGCGGCGAAATCCCCGCTTTTCCGGCAGGCACCACAGTCTATTATTACGTTGAGGCGAACGCTGTGAAAACTCACGGCACGACAACCTTTTGGCCCGCGCGCGCCGAGATGGGCGCGGCGCATTACCGCGTCGGGGCCACCCTTGCGAAAGAGAGCCCAATCGTCATTAACGAGTTGATGGCGGCAAATACGAATAGCCTCGCGGACCCGCAGGGCCAGCACGAGGACTGGCTTGAATTGCACAACGTTACCGATAACGCCGTGAGCCTCGCGGGGATGTATCTGACAGACAAAGCGGACAATCTTACAAAGTGGGCATTTCCCGAAAACACGACGATTCCGGCACGCGGGTATCTCATCGTGTGGTTAGATGAAGATGGCAAGGCACCGGAAGGACTCCACGCCAACTTCAAATTGTCCCGCGGCGGTGAGACTGTGAGGCTTGTAGATACGAATGCGCGCGGGAATCAGGTGCTTGACAAAGTCTCCTTTGACGAACAAGAAAAGGATGTCGCCCTCGGCAGGTGGCCGAACGGCACTGGCACCCTCAGGCAGGTGATGATGACACCGGGGGAAGGGAATAAGTTGAACTAGGCGTTCATACCAAAACGCTCGGCGTTTCGTAGCGCGGGGCCTGTCCCCCGCGAGCGTCAAGAACCGCTGAGTTCCGTAGCGCGGGGGCCTGTCCCCCGATAGGCTTTAGGCTTGACGCAGCATCCGGTAGGCGCGCTTTGTAAGCGCGCAATCTCAATCATGCGCGGTTGAAAACCGCGCCTACCGGTAAATCGCGCAATCTCAGAGGTAGGCGTGCTTTGGAAGCGCGCAATATCAATCATGCGCGGTTTTCAACCGCGCCTACCGGTAAAGAACCGCTGAGTTCCGTAGCGCGGGGGCCTGTCCCCCGATAGGCTTTAGGTTTGACGCAGCACGCACCCGGTAGGCGTGCATTGGAAGCGCGCAATCTCAATCGTGCGCGGTTGAAAACCGCGCCTACCGGTAAATCGCGCAATCTCAGAGGTAGGCGTGCTTTGTAAGCGCGCAATATCAACCGCGCCTATCGGTGAGGTACGGAAACCTGTGCGGCCATCCTATTCTAACCTATTCCCACATTTGTTTCACCTGTGTCAAGAAAAAACGAACCTTTTATTGTATTGAATGTCTAATGTAGTAAAAACCGAGATTGCATCATGATGAACGGCAAAATAGCCTTTGGAGGAAACAATGTCTGTTGCTACCGTTACAACTTATATGGATATCTACTCGGAGGTTGAAACCGACTCGCTAGAAGATTTTGACCTCGGGGAGGAACGCGAAATCGTCTTGCAGTGCCAAGGTGGCGATGTCGATGCGATGGAAGTCCTCGTGCTGCGCTATCAGCAGTGGGCCTATAACATCGCCTACGGCATTCTCGGCCATCACGAAGACGCGCAGGATGTCACGCAAGACGCGTTCCTCTCCGTGTGGCAAAACATCGGGAAATTTAAGTTCAAGTCCCGATTTTCCACATGGTTCTATCGCATCGTCAAAAACAAGGCTTTGAATCTCATCGATCAGCGGCAACGCCGCAAAACTGAACCGATGGAGATTGACGATACGCAGCCGTGGGTGCCGCTTGATGCCGAAACCCCGGAACGACTCGCACTCCGCGAGGAACGCAAGCAGCTCGTTCACCAAGCACTCGCCAGACTTAAGGAAAACCATCGGACTATCCTGGTCCTTCGCGAACTGCAGGAGCTCTCCTACAACGAGATTGCCGAGGTTATCGGTTGCACGCTTGGGCGCGTCAAATCACGGTTGCACGAGGCACGGAAGGCGTTGAAAGCCGAATTGGAGAAGATGGACTACGACTGGTAATTTTCGTCGTGTCGCCAAGCGTCCGGCAAAGAGAGTTTGGTTGGGTAGGGTGACATCCTTATGCGTATCAGTTGACGCGGGGGTGCGTTGGCTAAGTTTTTAGCCGATGTCAAATGCCCGCTAGGAAATCGAAAAGTGAGACAGATGAACCATCAACGAATCCAAGACGAACTATCAGCCTATTTAGACGACGAATTGTCGCCGGCGAAGCATGAACAAGTTGCGACGCATCTGCGCGGCTGTGCTGAGTGCCGTGCAAAGCTCGCGGCGTTCCAGCGGAACCGTCGTCAAGTTGCGGGCCTTGCGCACCCGGTGCCGCCGATAAAGAACGCGGTGATGGCACGGATTCGCGCGCTAGAGGCACAGCGGCCCGTGCCCGTTTCCCAACGCATCGGCATCTTCTTCAAAGATGCCGCGCTTGCTCTGCAATCACTAAAAGGAACAATGCATTGGTTTTTCCGGCCTATAACGGCAGGAGCCAGCGCAGTTTTGACACTCGCCTTTATCATAGGATTCCTCTACCTTTATCCGACAGGCACTCACTATGAAGAGGCACTCGATTTCTACTTCGGTATCCACGCGGAACAGGTTTCGGGCAGCCCGTTGCGTTCAAACGTCGGCACTCCGCTCAGCAGCGACACCACAGGTTCCATCGCTACCGCTGATGCGGCTGAATTGTTTGAGTTCTACTTAGAGGAGTGAAAACGCGAGGGACAGGCTCTCGCGCGACGAGACAACAGCGGGGACGGTTCCCCAGTAGGAGAGCCCTCCCGGTATTGACAGCCCCTCACGCGCCGAACAATGGAAGTTTTTTATGAAGTATCTCAACCTCATTTGCCTCTCAGCGTTAACCTTTTGCTTCTGGCCTGCTAGCGCGCCGGTTGCTGATGTCGCCACGCTTTGCCGCATTGCAGAGGCGCAGCGCGATGTCAGTTACGTCGGCGTTCGGCTCAAGACGCTCGGCACCTCCAGGGGCACTAAGACGATGGAGGAGCTCGTCATCCATAGAAGTGCGGCGCACTCCTACCGGAAGGTGTTGTCCATTGTCGGCGAGAAACAGCCCGCGGAACGGGAACGCAAACGCGACGCAGATAACCGAACCCGCCGCCGCAGAGGTAAAGAACGGGGCAGAGGCAGAGAACTTAGCAAATGGGAACGCAATCGGAGCCAATTCTCTGACAAAGAGATAGAACTCATCGCCCAAAATTACCATCTGAAATTGGAGGAGAGCGGTGAGAAAACCTTGGGCTACGAGACAGCCGTGTTAGTGGTTAAGCCGAAACTGCCGCAGCGTCCCTCCAAATATATCACCTTTGCACGCAAAAACGGTGTAATTTTGGAGGTGAAGGACCTGGATTCGGAGGGCACCTTGCGTGAAATGTTCGCCTATACGCGGCTCAGTTTCGAGCAGGAAGTGGTGCAGGCTCAATGGCAGAAATACCAGAACGAGATTCACGTCGCGCCGCGGCGCAGTCAACCGGTTTCTCAGGAAGATGCAAGCGCGTTGCTATCGGGCAAACTTGTCCAGCCGGCGTATCTGCCGCCCGGCTTCCAATTGCTAGAACTTCGTAGCATTAAAGAGAGACGCGCTATTCACTTGACTTACACTGATGGGTTGCTGGGCTTCTCAATCTTCGAGACTGCTGGGAGTCGGATGCGGGGAGACCGGCGTGGCGAAGTCATTCACCTCAACGGAACAGATGTCTATAAACACGAGCGCGGGCATGAAGATGTCTTCATTTGGAAACACGCGGACATCGTCTTTTTCTTATACGGCGCAGTCCCTTCTTCCGAAAAGTTGAAGGTGGTTGAGTCTATCGTCAAACGATAACGCGCGCGGTAGGCGCGGTTTGAAACTGCGCCCATGGAAAGCGGCGTTTATCCTGAAACCTGAGCAAGGAGGAAACCATGTTAAACACTCTCACTATCTGCATCATCGCCACCGGGGTATTGCTCGCCGGGCACGTGAATGCCGACACTCCGAAGGCTGAACTTGAAAAATCACCCCGCCACGGCGAATGGGTGAAAATCACTGCCGCCGATGGACATGTCATCAACACGTTCGTTGTTTATCCGGAGGTAAAAGATTCAGCAACCGCCATCATCGTCATCCACGAGATTTTTGGATTGACGGATTGGATTCGGCTTGTGGCGGACAGGCTCGCCGCCGAAGGGTTTGTCGCACTTTGTCCGGACTTGCTCTCTGGCATGGGCCCCGATGGCGGCGGGACAGACAGTTTCGCCTCTGGCGACGATGTGCGCCGCACAATCCGAGAACTTTCTGACGCAAGGGTTCACGCAGATTTGGATGCTGTGCAGAAATATGCGCGCGGCTTACCTGCAACCAACGAGAAAGTCGCCGTTTCTGGATTCTGCTGGGGCGGCAAACAGACGTTCAGTTATGCCGTCCATTCCGATGAAGTCGCCAGTTCTTTTGTCTTCTACGGTTCCGCGCCGCCGGTGGAAGATGTGCCGAAAGTTTCCGCGCCTGTCTACGGGTTTTATGGTGAGAGTGACAACCGCATCAACGCTACTATTGACGAAACCAAAGCGGCGGCGGATGCAGCAAAGGTTACTTATGAGCCGGTGATTTATGAGGGAGTCGGCCACGCTTTCCTGAGACGCGGCATGGCGGAAGATGCCAACGACGCGCAGAAAGCCGCTGTGAAAACTGCATGGGAACGATGGGTTTCGTTGCTGCGGCGGTTATAGGATTAAGAATTTCTGGTGCGTCTCGCACGAGATAGGACAGCAAACTCTATGGCAAACCGATTAACAAACAAAATCGCGATTATCACCGGGGCTGCGCGCGGCATCGGCGCGAAGAGCGCGCAGCTTTTTGCGCAAGAAGGAGCCGCTGTCGCCACCTGGGATGTGAATGTTGAACGTGGACAAGCCGTCGCAGACGCAATTCAAGCGGATGGTGGCACGGCGATGTTCTGTCAATGTGACGTAACCGACGCGGCGCAGATTGAAAACGCTGCTGCCGAAGTCGTGAAGGAACTCGGCACACCCAATATCCTCTTTAACAACGCCGGCATCGCTGTTGTCGGTGAGTTGGAAGAGATTTCGGAGGCAGACTGGGACCGGCAGTATGCTGTCAATGTGAAGAGCATCTATCTTGTCTCGCGTGCGATAATTCCGCTGATGCGGGAGGCAGGGGGTGGTTCAATTATCAACATGGCGAGTGAATCGGCGTTTGTCGGGTTCCCGATGCATCCGGCGTATACCTCCTCCAAAGCCGCTGTGGTGCATCTCACGCGCAGCATGGCGGTGCGATATGCGGCTGACAATATCCGTGTCAATAGTTTGTGCCCCGGCACCATTAACACCGAGCTCTATCAGGAATTCCTAGCTCAGCAGCCAGACCCGGGCGCGATAAACCGCGAAATCGAAGCGATGCATCCCTTGGGTATTGGTGAACCGAAGGACATCGCCTGGGCGGCGGTGTATCTCGCCTCCGATGAGTCAAGATACATGACTGGGGCACCGATGCTCGTTGAAGGTGGGATTTTGTCGCGCTAGCTATCACAAACCGGTAGGCGCGGTTTGAAACCGCGCCTACTCAAAGTGGCATCCTTTTTCATGCCACACTCGCGGGGGACAGGCCCCCGCGCTACGGGCCGCGGCGTGTTTTATCACGGGGGACAGGCCCCCCGCGCTACGGGCCGCGGCATGTTTTATCGCGGAGGACAGCCCCCGCGCTACGGGCCGCGGTGTGTCTATCGCGAGAGATAAATAGCGGGGCGTTATGGATGAAACTTACAACGCGTAGTCTTCCGGACGGACACCCTTTTTAAACGTGCCGAAACCGAAGAACATCGGTGCATAATCGCCCACGTAATCCACGACGCTTTTTTCGGGGATTGCGGATTCCATCTCCATGCACCAATAGCAGGCATTGACGAGGAGGCGGCGAAGTCCCTCACTCTCGAAATCGACAGACGCGCCCATCGTCGTGTTGAAGATGCGCGAAGTGTTGCCTTCGTCACCGGTGTAGCTCTTAATCCACGCCATCGGCATCGTGACGGTATCCGGTTTCGGCGCATCGGTAGGCTCCATGCCTACCAGCACCTGTCCGTGAACCAGCACTTGCGCGTCCCCACTCAACTCGTTAATGCCGTAGACATCGGAGGGGCCCCAGATATCCTCAACGCCGGTAAGGATCGGGTGTTCCCTCATCGCATCGTCAATGATGCCGCGCGCGCTCTCTTTGCCGTGATGGCCGTGGTGATTCACCCATGTCTCACCAAGCACCTGTCTGCCGTAGCCGCCCTCAAAATCCTTGTCGTTAAAACTATATTTCGCATAAGGGCTGTCGAGGTTTCGGCTATAACTGAAAGCGTGCGTCGCCGTGCGGAGGCCCGCAACCGGCTTCCCCGCGTTCGTGTAATCCACGATATGCTTCATCTGTTCATCGGGCAGTTCGCGGAACCGCGTGAACAGCACCATCATATCCGCCGAATCAAGGTGATGGAGCCCCGGAATGTGAGTCTGCACCTCCGGATCGATCTCGCCGGTTTCCGGGTGAATCGCGAACAGCACGGTGCATCGGAAACCGTGATGCGTGGCGAGGATTTTTCCCAGCATCGGCAGTGCTTCTTCGGAACGATACTCCTCATCGCCGCTGACGAGGACAATGTGTTTGCCCACGCCGGGGCCCGCGGTTCCTTCATAAACAACCCATTCGTTTTTCATCAACATCAAACTCCTATGATACAGGACGGACGCAAATGCCATTATACCTCCCCTGTCGGCGCGGTTTCAAACCGTGCCGACAGGGTTCGTTCTGCGTAAGTCGTATCAATAAATGAGATAGTTTTTCTGTAGTCTATCACATTTTTCGGATAAAGTCACGTCAAATTTAAAAAAGTTTGACATACATAGCCGATTTGTGTTAAACTTTAATTTTATATCTTTTAGATTGCTGCGCGTCAATAGACACGCGGCGGAGGAAAAAGACGATGAATCAGGAACTCACCTTCGTCGCGCCAGAGGGACTTCCACGGAAGATGACGTTGGCGGAATTTATGGCGCACGACATAGAGGGATATGAATACGTGAAAGGGGAATTAGTGCCGATGTCGCCACCGACGATGGAACATGGGGAGATTAGCGTCAGCATTATTCGATATTTGGATTGGCACGTTCACGAGAACCAATTGGGACGCGTGTATACGGCAGAAACGACGTTCCAAATCGGTGAACGGGCTCTGAAACCTGACATTGCGTTCGTTTCAACGGCGCGGCTGCCGGAGAATAGAAAGCAAGGCTCCCCTATTCCGCCAGACCTGGCGGTTGAGGTGGTTTCGCCAACGGATAGGCAAGCGCGCGTTTCGGAAAAGGTGCAAGCCTATCTCGATGCTGGCACCCGCATGGTATGGGTAATCGATGCGGGACTGCAAACCGTCGCGGTGTATCGTCAAAATAAAGACTTCAAACTTCTCACGGACGAAGACACGCTCACCGGCGAGGACGTAGTTGAGGGGTTTTCTTGTCAGGTGGCGCGGCTTTTTGAATAGATATGCACCAGACCCGGCGGTAGGCGCGGTTTGAAACCGCGCTCTTCACAGCATGCGCGCGGCCGAAGCGCGCTTACCAATCAGGTGGCGCGGCTTTTTGAATAGATATGCACCAGACCCGGCGGTAGGCGCGGTTTGAAACCGCGCTCTTCACAGCATGCGCGCGGCCGAAGCTTGCTTACCAAAGAGGCAACTTTCAATCGGAGGATTTGGATTGTTAAAGGTATCAAAATTTGGCGGGAGCTCCCTCGCAACAGCGGAGCAAGTCTGCCGAGTTTGCGACATTATCACGGAAGACCCGGGGCGACGCATCATCGTCGTCTCCGCACCTGGAAAACGACACAGCCAAGACATCAAAGTCACCGACCTGCTTATTGCGGCAGCGTCGGAACGGCTCATGGGCAAACTCGGCGCGTCCGAATGCGCAGAGGCTATTGAACGTTACCGAAGCATCGCCGCAGAGCTTGAACTGCCCGCGGCGGCTGTGGATGCAATTGCGCACGATTTGACGGAACGGCTAGAAAACAGCACCGAAAACGCCGATTTATACATGGATACGATGAAAGCAGGCGGCGAAGACAACTGCGCCCGACTCATCGCGCAAGCACTGGAAGCGCGCGGGATAGAGGCGCGCTACGTCAGCCCAAAAGACGCAGGGTTGTTGCTCTCCGACGAACCGGGAAATGCGCAGGTTTTGCCTGAGGCATACACGCAGCTACGCGAGCTCCGCGAGCGGTCCGGCATTACCATTTTCCCCGGCTTCTTCGGGTATGCCAAAGAGGGGCACGTCGTGACGTTCTCGCGTGGTGGCTCAGACATTACGGGGGCGATTCTCGCTAGTGCGGTGCGCGCCGAAGTCTACGAAAATTTCACGGACGTTGATTCGGTGTTCGCCGCGAATCCATCAATTGTCGAGAACCCGGCGGCGATTGCGGAACTCACCTATCGTGAAATGCGGGAGCTCTCTTACGCAGGATTCTCTGTCTTCCACGATGAAGCACTGGAGCCGGTGTATCGTGCGCAGGTGCCGGTGCATATCCGGAACACGAATAATCCGCAGGCTGCAGGCACGCGCATCGTTCCGAATCGCGCGACGAATGGTGAACTGCCGGTTGTCGGCATCGCTGCGATAGACAGCGTCTGCTGCGTGTATCTCAGCAAATATCTGATGAACCGCCAGATCGGGTTTGGCAGGCGGCTGTTGCAGGTATTGGAGGCAGAAGCCATTTCGTTTGAGCACGTGCCGTCTGGGATAGACAACATGTCCGTGATTGTCCGCGAGGAAAGCCTGTCAGCGGAGAAAGAGCAAAGAATTGTTGAACAACTCCGTCAGCAGCTGGCACCCGAAGATGTCTCGGTGGAACGTGGGTTGTCGCTCATCATGGTTGTCGGCGAAGGCATGCGTCACACTGTCGGTATGGCGGCGCGCGCAACAGGCGCGCTGGCGGGGGCCACAGTGAATATTGAGATGATTAACCAAGGCTCCAACGAAGTGAGCATGATGTTCGGTATTAAATCCGAGGATATGGAGACTGCCGTGCGCGCGCTCTATCAGGAATTTTTTGAGAGAGATTAACATGGAAATTACCGTTCAACCCCAAGAATTAGCCGCCGGTGAACTCACGGAGGCACACGTCAAGCAAGCCGTTGAAGCTATCCGTGTCGATGGGTATGTCGTTTTAGCAAACGTGGTCGATCCCGCGCATCTGGACGTTCTGCGCGAGCGGATGGATGCCGACGCGCAAATCTTAATCGAGGCAGAAAAGTGGGGCGGTGCAGGAAGACTCAAAGGGCACCTCCAGCAGGGGCCACCGCCGTTCGCGCCTTATATCTTCAAGGATATCGTCGCGAATCCGTGGATTGTGCAAGTGACGAAGGCATTGCTCGGGCCCGGACTCTACAACAATTTTTACAACGGCAACACGAATTGTCCGGGTAGCACCACGCAACCGCTCCATAGAGATGGAGCTCATCTCTGGCCCGAACAAGAAATAGCGCATCCGACAACGGAGGTTGTCGTCAACATTTCGCCGCAGGATACGACAGCGGAAAACGGCAGCGTGGAGTTGTGGCCCGGTTCGCATTTGGATGTCAGCAGTAAGCGGATAGAGCCTGAGCAGGAGGCGGCGCGCCGCGAGATTGCACCGCCTATCCGCGGCAATGCGAAGAAGGGAAGCGCGCTGATTCGGGACATCCGTCTTTGGCACCGCGGTGTCCCCAACCTGTCCGATGAACCGCGCCACATGATTGCCATGATTCACCGCGTCCGCTGGCTCCGTTCCAACCGCTGTCTGAAATACCAGACCGGATGCGAAGCCGCCTTTGAAAATAGCGATTTAGATGCGAACGCCGAGTTTGTGGACGCAACATTGGACGATTATCTCTTCAACCCGAAGTTTTAGACACCGCACCCTCCGGTAGGCGCGCTTTGGAAGCGCGCTCATCGCAAACCTCACCCACTGGTAGGCGCGCTTTGGAAGCGCGCTCATCGCGAACCTGTAAAGGTGGATTTCTCTATCCGCCTATCTGACGAGGATATGCGTCTATTATGGAGACGGGCATGGAGACGAGCATGGAGACGAGCATGGAGACGATTATGCACACTGAAACCAGCTGGATACCTGCTGAACCAGATCTTGAGGCAGTTTGCCGGAACTACCCCAACCCTATTCACGCGCTCTCCCAAGCGGAGATGCCGGCAATCATCTTGCGGAACGCCTATTCACCGATGCAGTGCCAAGGGCTCATCGAACGATTTACCGACATGGGGTTAATGCGCGACGAAGCGGAGATGAACTCCGCCGACAAGCGCACCCGCATCGACATCGGCACGAGTCTCGGCAATCGGGGTAGCAATAAACCGCGGTTCTTGGCGCATGCGAAAGAGACGCACCGCCTCTTCAGTTTCCTATTTGATGGATTTGATAACCCAGTTTCCCTCATCTACGAGTCGCTTTCCGCGCTTTCACCGGGGAAAGAGGTGAAAGTCGCGCGTGAGCCCGATGGCGCGCTTTACGGTCCCGCCATTTTCCGTGTGCATTATGAAACGCATAGTTACAAGCCGCACATCGATCACGTCAAATACCGCGAACAGCGCACAAACTACGCCGTTTATCGGTTTGAGCATCAGTTCGCGGGTGTGCTATGCGTTCAGAACGCCGATGCGCAAGGAAAAGGCACGCAGGCGATTCTGCATCGATGCCTCTGGTCTGGGGAAATTCAGCCGCATATCGCCGCGGAGACGTTTGACAGATACGCCGCCGAGAACGACATAGAAAACTGTCAAGTCGAGCTGGCACAGGGAGATCTTTACTTTTTCAACACGCGGTGTATCCACGAGGTGCCGCCTGTCGCCGGCAATCGCGCCCGAATTGTCTTAGCGGTTTTCATCGGCTATTCCCCCGATGATGACGAAGTGTTCGTCTGGTCTTGAGTTTTTCCCTTCCTTAACTCGTAGGGCGAGGGACTGTCTCTCAAAAATCCGTAGGGCGAGGGCCTGTCCTTCGCCCGGCCCCAATCCCTCAAAAATCTGTAGGGCGAGGGCCTGTCCTTCGCCCTGCTATCCCTCGCGCGAAGTGTTCACATTCTGGACATTCTCCAGCCAAGTTTTCACACCCTGCCAAATTTGAGACATGCAGAATTGCCCGATATCGTGCAGCATCACGTGAGTGAGGGCCGTTTTCGTGCAATTTCGCCGCAAATACACTTTATTTTAATTGGCATCATCTTTGCTATTGATACAGGTAGTAAGGAGGACTACGCCATGAAAACGGGACACTTTTGGCTTTTAACGCTATTCATTGCAGCAACTTGCCTTCTCCCCGATGCCTTCGCGCAGGATTCGCCGCAATGGCATCTCCCGGAAGGAGCTTGGATGCGGCTTGGGAAAGGTAGGGTAAGTGGCCTTGCATATTCCCCTGATGGAAACCGCCTCGCAGTAGCTAGTTCCATTGGGATTTGGTTTTACGATGCGCACACCTACGAGGAGCTCGCGTTGCTCACGGGGCATCCGGAAGGTGTCACTCGTATCACCTTCAGTCCCGATGGGGGCCTGATTGCTACCGGTGGAGGAGATGAAACGGTCCGGTTGTGGGATGCCGAAAGTCATCAACTTCACGCGACTTTCCCGGTAGATGGAGGCTACATTTCTGCTATCGCCTTTAGTCCGGACGGTAGCACGCTTGCCGTTGACAATTGGCATCAGGTGATTTTATGGGATGTTCGCAGTGGCCAACAGAAAACGCCTCTCACCACTGGGAATGAAAATAATTGGATTCGCTCGATTTCCTTCAGTCCCGACGGCAAAACGCTTGCCGCTGGGAGTCGGCAGAATGTGGTGATATGGGAACTTGCCACGGGCGAACAGATAGCAACACTCGCTTTCCACGAAGACAACGATGGGCAAGTAAACACCGTCTGGGGAGTCAGTTATAGTCCGGACGGTAGCACAATCGCAAGTGGGAGTAATGAGAAAATAGTGTTGTGGGATGTTGCGACGCAGCAACCGAGAGAAACCCTCTCCATTGATGGCGAGGGTGCTAATACCCTTGCCTTCAGTCCCGATGGGAGTAAGTTGGTAAGTGGCCGATGGCGCGATTTGCATCTCTGGGATATCGCGACAGGCGAGCATCAAGCCGCGCTGACTGCGCATCTGGGGTATCTGAGAAGTGTTACCTTCAGTCCGGACGGTAGCACAATCGCAAGTGGTGGTGGTGCCGAGTTGCATTTGTGGGATACTGGCAGCGGTGCACACAAAGCAATTCTTAGTGGCCATACGAGCAGCATCTATCAACTCGCCATCAGTCCTGATGGAAGCACTCTGGCCTCGGCAGGCGGAAGGGACGAGTTGTCGCTGTGGGATACAGGCAGCGGTGCGCACAAAGCGAGTCTCATCGGGCATGATTGGTGGGTTTACTGTGTTGCCTTCAGTCCGGACGGTAACACGCTCGCAAGTTTCAGTTCGGACATCTATTTTTGGGACGTTGCTACCAGGCATCTCAAAGCCATATCCAAAGCTTGGATAGGGAATTCTTTTTCATCTTCGGGCGGCGGTTATGCGCTCGCTTACAGTCCCGATGGCAGTCTCCTTGCGAGTCTCATTGGAGACAGTGCGGTGCGGCTGTGGTATGCCGGCCGCACGTACAAAGCGACATTACGGCACAGCCATGCTACTACAATCGCTTTCAGTCCGAACGGGCGCACACTTGCCAGCGGCGGAGAAGACAAGACGGTGCGGCTGTGGAATGTTGCCACGGGTGAGCAGCAAGCTGAGTTGACAGGACATACGGACGGGATTGGAGCCCTCGTCTTTAGTCCTGACGGGAGCACACTCGTCAGCGGCGGGAGTTGGCGCGACAATACGGTGCGGTTATGGAACGCGGTTACGGGCGAACCGAAAGCCACGTTCGTTGGGCATACGGGTAGTGTCAATAGCCTCGTTTTTAGTGCCGATGGCCGCACCCTCGCTAGTGCTGGCGGTTGGCGAGACCGGACGGTGCGGTTATGGGACGTTGCCACAGGCGAACTCAAAACCGTCCTCCGCGGGCATACGGGCGGCATCAATAGTCTTGTCTTCAGTGCGGATGGCCGCACCCTCATCAGCGGGAGTTCCGACAGCACAATTCTCTTCTGGAATCTGGCGTTAACACCGCCAGCCCTTGCGGCCGATGTGAATCGTGATGGGATTGTTACGCGCGCGGATATGGATTTTGTCGCGGCGAGGTTTGGACAAACCGGCTCCAATGAGGCCGATGTGAATCGTGATGGCGTTGTCAACATTCTAGATGTTGTTTTGGTGGCAGGTGCCCTCCGCAGACATTAAGGTCCTACGGACCTGAAGCCGAAGCAGGATTTGCAGGATGTCCAAGATGCAGCAGGATTTGGAGCAGGATTTACAAGATGAGCAAGATTTTTCAGGATTTTTTGTCGCCGAGCGAGCAGGATCAGGCGATCCTGCGCTACAGAGGGGAGCGTCTATAGACATTAAGGTCCTTACGGACCTGAAGCCGAAGCAGGTTGCAGGATGTCCAAGATGCAGCAGGATTTGGAGCAGGATTTGCAAGATGAGCAGGATTTACAAGATGAGGCTTCTGTAGGGCCGGAGTGCCCGTTCTCGCCCGATGGCGATCAGGCGATCGCCAGCTACAGTAGGATTATAGGGCCGGAGTGCCCGTTCTCGCCCGATGGCGATCAGGCGATCGCCAGCTATAGGGGGGTTGTCTCCGGCGTGCGTCTATCTCTCTGTAGGTATAACAAACAGGACAGACGCAGATGTATCGTTTTCCACCGGTAGGCGCGGTTTGACTTCTCCCGGTTTTGGGCGCGCTTCCAAAGCGCGCCTACCGGGTTCGTGCTGCGTCTGTCCTATAACAACAAAAAGAGGATGCCCCATGAAAACCTTTAAACGCACTGTGAGGTGCTTCAAAGCGATAGCCTTCATCAGTCTACTGAGCGTCTCATCTCTTTTTGCGGAGAATGTCACGCGATGGCATTTGCCCGAAGGTGCCACGGCTCGCATTGGGAGAGGCTGGATAAACGATAACGTCACCTTCTCACCCGATGGCACTCGGCTGGCTGTTCCTTCCAGTATCGGGATGTGGATATACGACGCGCGCACACTTGAACCACTGAAACTGTTCACCGGCGTGCATTACGGGAGTGCCTTCAGTCCGGATGGACAAACACTTGCCAGTATCACTGAAGAAGAGACGCGACTGCGGCTGTTTGATAGTTTCACTGGACAACAGAAAGCGATACTTATCGGGCATACACGCCGCATCCAAAGTTTTGTCTTCAGTCCGGATGGGCACACCCTCATCAGTGGCGGATATGACGATACCGTGCGGATGTGGGACGCTGTCACCGGACAACTTCAGGCGACGTTCGTAGGGCACACTGATAATGTCTCACGCCTCGCCTTCAGTCCGGATGGCAGCACTTTTGCTAGTAACGGATGGGAGGACAACACCATCCGCCTGCGGGATGCTGTCACCGGGCACGTTATCTTAAGGCTCACTGGCCACACCAAGCACGTCACTGCCATTGCCTACAGCATTGATGGACGAACGCTTGCAAGTGGCGGATTTGACAACACGGTGCGGCTTTGGGATACCACGACAGGTGAGCAGCTCGCCGTTTTCATCGGACATACGCGCCGTGTTGACGCGCTCGCCTTCAGTAACGATGCGCGCACCCTCGCGAGTGCAAGCTGGGACGGCACCGTCTGCCTGTGGGACGTGCCCACCCGCAGCTACAGAGCCACGCTTGAGCATTCGCGAGGCATTATGAGTATTGCCTTCAATACAGATGGGCGCACGCTAGTCAGCGTCCCCTGGGCAAGCACCGTGCATCTGTGGGATACCGTCACCGGACAAGAAAAGGCACGCCTTGAGGCCCACGCACTCAGTGGCGAGGAGCTTGCCTTCAGCCCCAACGGGCAAACCGTTGCTAGTGGAGACGAGGACAGGAGAATCCGATTGTGGGATATGCGCACCGGAGAACTGAAAGCCACCCTCGCCGGCCACGCCGGGCCTGTTTCCTCCATCGCTTTCAGTCCGGATGGGCTGACGATTGCCAGCGGCGGCGGTTTCGGTGACAACATCGTGCGGTTGTGGAACGCGGAAACCGGATACCTCAAGACGGCCCTCACAGGCCACACGCGCGGGGTGTTAAAGCTTGCCTTCAGTCCTGATGGAAAGACGCTCGCTAGCGCAAGTCGCCTCAAAATATGCCTGTGGGACGCGATAGCTGGACACCACAAACGCACGTTCCTCATTATTGAAAGAGCCTCGCAGTTTTTAAGTCTTGCCTTCAGTCCTGATGGAAAGACGCTCGCCGGGACAGATACAGGTGACGTGCTGCTGTGGAACGCTGACACAGGGCAGCTCAAAACCACTCTCACCGGACATGCCCGGGGACGCGGCGTTAGTAGCATCGCCTTCAGTCCGAACGGCGACATCCTTGCTAGTGTAAGTCTGGACGAGGTGCTGCTGTGGGATGCGCGCACCGGGCTCCGCAAGGCAGTGCTCAGCGGGGAGAAAGAAGTCCTCTCAAGTCTTGCCTTCGGGCCGCGTGGCCGCATCATCGCCAGCGGGAGCACCGAAGGGACAGTATTTTTATGGGATACCCAGACAGGCGCGCCCATCGGTTCATTCACCGGGCATATCGGTTCTGTGGGGCCCCTCAGGTTTCGTTCTGATGGACGCTCTCTCGCCAGCGCGGGTGCTGAAGGCGTTGTGCTACTGTGGGATGTATCCCACCACTTGCAGGAGTTGCACGCAACTCTTCCCGCGCCTACACAGCATGATTTTGGGGGCATGCAAGCGACGGCCCTGTTGCCAAATTACCCCAATCCGTTCAATCCGGAGACATGGCTACCGTATCAATTGGCAAAACCGGCGGCAGTGACGGTGCATATCCATGCGGCAACCGGCGCGCTTATCCGCACGCTCTCCCTCGGCTATCAACCGGCGGGGCAGTATCAGCGGCGGCATCGTGCGGCCTATTGGGATGGGAAAAACGAAGTGGGCGAGCTGGTAGCGAGTGGCGTGTATTTCTATACCCTCACCGCCGGCGAGTTCACCGCCACGCGGAAGATGCTCATTAGACAGTAGCCAGCGAACGCCGCCATGTTCTCGTAGGGCGTTTGTGATCAGGCGATCACAAACTACAGAGAGGGGACAGCGAACACCGCCATGTTCTCGTAGGGCGAGGGCCTGTCCCTCGCCTTACGAACTAGGCGCGTTTTTCTGCAATGCATCCGCCAACTCGGTAAAATCGCCTACCGTCACATCGGGTTGATAAGCCGTATCCTCATACGGCAAATTATAGCGGTTGACGAAGGCTCCGCGATAGCCGCACGCCCGCGCCCCCAAAATGTCAAACGAATTCGCCGATACCATCAGGCACTCGTTGACTGCGAGGCCTAATGTCCCCGCCGCACCGCGATAAACGGCAGGATGCGGTTTGAACGCTCCGAAGGTTGTAACTGAAATCACAGCGTCAAACTCCCACTTGACGCGCTCGGTGACGAGGTAGTCTAGAAATCCCGGGTCGCCGTTGGAAAGCACCACTAATTGATAATCGGTTTGCAGGTGTTTCAATGCCGACAGCACTTCTGGAAACGGCGAAAGAGACTGCCATCCAACCATAAATTCTTCTACCGTGTCAGGAGTTGCCTCGATGCCGTTGCAGCGCAGTGTGTAGTGCAGCGCGCGGCGCACCGTCTCCAGATACCCGCTATGTCCAAGCATCGTTATCGTGTCTTGATATTGTTCAATGCGTTGCCGATACCGCCATTGCTCCCAAAAGTTAGCCGCTGATACGTCAACTTCGCGTGCTTCTAGCGATTCGGCGACAAAGGGAGACAGACTGCCACCGAGGTCTAAAATTGTGCCAAACAGATCGAAGGTAAGGGCTTTGATGCCAGAAAAATGGTTCATCGTTTTTCTGCTTTCGTCAAGAGAATTCATAACGTGTGCAAATCATAGTAGGGCAGGATCGCCTGATCCTGCACGCTCGGCGACAAAAAATCCTGTGCATCTTGGACATCCTGAAAATCCTGATGCGGGGGACAGGCCCCCGCACTACGGGGCCGCAGCATCTCCCTTGCTAACGTAGGGCGAGGGCCTGTCCCTCGCCTGCGTCGGTATCACAGAAAGCATCAAGACTGACATGTTCGCAATCCGGCGAGCGCGAACTACAGGGGCCGCACTCTATAGAGCAGGATCGCCCGATCCTGCTCGGGCCGCAACAAAAAATCCTGTGAATCTTGAAAATCCTGCTTCGTCTTCAGGTCCGTAGGACCTTAATGTCTATAGACCCCGCGCGACGTTAGGTCGGGCGATGCTCCTTCCTCACCGTAGGGCGAGGGCCTGTCCCTCGCCCCCGTCAGTATCACCGAAAGCATCGAGACTGACAGGTTCGCGATCAGGCGATCGCGAACTACAGAGGCCTGAGGTGGAGGGTCGCCACGGTCACCGTCCCTCTCTGTAGAGCAGGATCGCCTGATCTTGCTCGCTCGGCGACAAAAAATCCTGCTGGATTTTGGACATCCTGAAAATCCTGCCGCGAGGGACAGGCCCTCGCGCTACGGTTCGGACGGAAACTCATCCTGAAAATCTT
>PYJE01000081.1:27179-41869 GCA_003635305.1 Candidatus Poribacteria bacterium
TAGTGCAGCGCGCGGCGCACCGTCTCCAGATACCCGCTATGTCCAAGCATCGTTATCGTGTCTTGATATTGTTCAATGCGTTGCCGATACCGCCATTGCTCCCAAAAGTTAGCCGCTGATATGTCAGCTTCGCGTGCTTCTAGCGATTCGGCGACAAAGGGAGACAGACTGCCACCAAGGTCTAAAATTGTGCCAAATAGATCGAAGGTAAGGGCTTTGATGCCAGAAAAATGGTTCATCGTTTTCCCGTTTTCGTCAAGAGAATTCATAACGTGTGCAAATGATAACGGCATTTGGAACTAAGCGCAAGTTCATTCTGTAGGGCAGGAGCACCTGATTCTGCCCGCCTGGCATCAGGACATCCTAACACCGGAGACAACCCTCGTGCCATGGGGTCGAAAACGGCCCCTGTCACCGTAGGGCGAGGGCCTGTCCCTCGCCACCGTCGGTATCACCGAAAGCATCGAGACTGACATGTTCGCAATCAGGCGATCGCGAACTACAGAGGCCGCACTCTATAGAGCAGGATCGCCCGATCCTGCTCGGGCCGCAACAAAAAATCCTGTGAATCTTGAAAATCCTGCTTCGTCTTCAGGTCCGTAGGACCTTAATGTCTATAGACCCCGCGCGACGTTAGGTCGGGCGATGCTCCTTCCTCACCGTAGGGCGAGGGCCTGTCCCTCGCCTGCGTCAGTATCACCGAAAGCATCGAGACTGACATGTTCGCGATCCGGCGATCTCGAACTACAGGAGCCTGGGGCGGAGGGTCGCCACGGTCACCACCCCTCTCTGTAGCGCAGGATCGCCTGATCCTGCTCGGGCGGAAGCAGGATGTCCCGCCGCGGGGGACAGGCCCCCGCGCGACGGTTCGGACAGAAACTCATCCTGAAAATCTTGCAAATCTTGTAAATCCTGCTCATATCTTGCAAATCTTGTAAATCCTGCTCCAAATCCTGCTGCGGGAGACAGGCCCCCGCTGAACCACTGCGCTAACCTGAGATAACGCCGT
Organism: Candidatus Poribacteria bacterium; assembly: GCA_003635305.1. Classification (GTDB taxonomy): domain Bacteria; phylum Poribacteria; class WGA-4E; order WGA-4E; family WGA-3G; genus AGPOR5. Next base: position 28,189 of record PYJE01000081.1, read on the forward strand.
GCTTCTCAAGCCAGCCTTTCAACGGGACATCGGCATCCTTCGGTGAGAAATGGCCGTTGGCATTCGTGCCGCCGCCGAGCAGTTGCTGACGAATCGGGTCATTCCGGTCAAACAGTTCCTGCGGGATAGTCATGTCGTCTTTACTGCGCAGCCATCGGTAGCCGTAGCCGTAGAAGAGCCCTTTGCGCGTGATGTCTGAGTCGTTTTCGCTGCGGGCGTGCCAGATGCGCCGGTCGAAGAAGACTGCATCGCCGGGTTTGCAGCAGACTGGGATTGCGCCTTCGGGATGCGAACCGTCGGTTGGACGCTCCAAAGTATCCCAGAGATGGCTGCCAGGAATGATATAGAAATTCCCGCGTCCGACTTCCGAGCAGTCGGAGAGCCAGTAGACTACCTTGATGGAGAGGCGTGGCCGGGGCGAGCTCTCTATCTCAATGTTGACGCGTCCGCTATCCTGATGCCATCCGAGGGCTGCAGGCGTGCCGCGAGTTTCATCGGGCCGCGGCGGCGTGATAATCAGATGGCTATGATACGAATAGATGTTCCAGCCTAACGCGCCCCACACCTTCGGGAACGTCTTATACCAATCCAGAATGTTGACAAACATCTGGTCCTTCCCGATGAAATTGGGGTAGAAGAAGTTCTTGTGCGGTGTCATCGGCGTTTTAGTATAGGCATCGTAGCCCGCGTCCAAATGTTGGTTGTAAATCCGGTCGACGCGCGCCTCCAACCGTTCAACCAGTTCCAGCGGCAAGGCGTTTTCGACGATGAAATACCCATCCTCGTTCAACCCGCGGCGCTGCTCATCGGTGAGTTGATGCTGCAAGTGGCGTTCGTCAAGCATAGATTTTTCCTCCTATGTGATGGTGGCGTTATTTTGTTTTCGGGTTCGCGCTGCAAATATGTCAAGTCCGGGAAGCGCGGTTGCAAACCGCGCCTACCAGAACCGCGCCTCCCGGCACCGAGGTTCTCCCCTCTATCAGGGGAGAGTGCCCTCTATCTTATCAACGAGACGAATGGAGTGAATCACGTCGCGGAGATCGGTGAGGGGCACTTTGGTGTTGCGCACAGCGTCAATGAAATGGCGATGCATGGTTAGCACGCCTTCGTAACTCGCCGTGTCGCGCGCGTCAACGCCATCAACTTCCCAACCGCCCATGACGTTTCGGTTGTTATCCTCGTAAATCTCAATTTCTTCAGGGATTTTCATATAACAGCCGATGCCGACTCCGTGTAATTCGGAGCGGAGCACGCGTCCCCCCGATGCACGATTTCCGAAAAGTACCCCGGTGACGTTGTTATCAAAGCGGACAAACGCGGTGTAGAAGTTCCGCTGTTCTGCATCGAACGTATCGCGATGCGCCGTGACTTCCACCGGTTCACCGCCTGCCATGTAGCGTAGCAAATCCACGACGTGGCAGACATCGTTCCACAGCGTTGTAGTGAATTCGCTGTTCCGCCCAAGCATCTGCTTGTTGAACGTCGTGACAGCGAGTGACACGGGGCCTTTTTCCGCAACACGCCGCATCGCCTCGCGTGTCACGGCAGCATACCGCCGCTGAAACCCTACCATGCAGTAAACATCGTTAGCGATGGCGGCTTCAAGCAATTGTTGCGTTTCATCGCTCGTCGCGCCGGGCGGTTTTTCGATAAACAAGTGCTTCCCGGCGTTGAGGCAATCCAGCGCGGGTTGCAAAATCCACTTCTCGTTCATGACACAATAAACGATGTCAAGCTCTAGCGTATCCAACATCTTACGATGATCGGTGAACGTATGTGGGAATTCATATTTTTGCGCGACTTGGGCGAGTTTTGCCTCATCAAGTTCGCACGCCGCTAGCATCGCCACATCGTCTTCGAGTCGGTTGACACTCGGATAATGCGCGCCTTGACTGCGCCCGCCTGCCCCGATAAATCCTGCTTTCAACATGGGGAAACTCCTTCTTATCTCAGGTCTAATACCAAATCGCATCCCGGTAGGCGCGGTGATAAACCGCATCGCGTTCCGTAGGCGCGGTTTGCAACCGCGCATGCCGGTGGGACATAATCGAATCTCATTTGATTTTAGCATATTGCCAAAAATATTTTCAAGAAAATTGTCGATTCGGGATAAAAAACTTGACAAACTTCGCTTTTTGTAATAGATTGGATGATGGGTTATGCACTTCATCGTCAGCGCGGTTGGAAACCGCGCCTACCAGGCGGAGAATAGATTTGATGATGGGTTATGCACTGCATCGCCAGCGCGGTTGGAAACCGCGCCTACCGAAAGCCCACCGGGATGCGCGGTTGGAAACCGCGCCTACCGAGCGGAGAATAGATTGCATGATGATATATGCACACCTGTCTGTTTTTTATGGAGACACTTTATGACGACATTACAAAAGAGCCTTATCGGCATCTTCGTCTTTTTCGGTATCTGTTTTGTTTTCATCTGGCGCGCGGGACAAGTGACAGGGGACGCTAACCTCGTCTGGTATAGCGTCGTTCCACCGCTGCTCGCTGTCACACTCGCTATTCTGACAACGCGCCTCATTTTAAGTTTGGGCATCGCTGTCGGCCTCGGCCTCGTGCTTGGGTGGACAAGACAGGACTGGACACCCTCTGGTTTCCTCGCGGAAGTCGTTTGGTTCGCGCGCGAGGTTACCATCAAAAACGGTTCTGCCATCGATTTTTTTAATATCTGGGTAATCGTGTTTGTCTTCTTGATTATGGCGACGATTTCCGTCGTGGTGGCATCGGGCGGCATTGCAGGCGTTGTGACGTGGCTGTCGCGGTTTGCCAAAGGCCCGCGCTCAACGCAAGTCATCACCGCCGTAATGGGCATTGTCATTTTTATCGGTGACTACTCCAACGCTATGCTCGTTGGGCCGACGATGCGTCCCTTGACAGACTATCATCGAGTAAGTCGTGAAAAGTTGGCGTATATCGTTGATTCCACGAGTGCGCCGATTGCGGGGCTCGCCTTTGTCAGCACATGGATAGGTTATGAGATTGGGCTCTTTAACGATGTCGCGACATCCATCGGGCTTGAACGCGATGGGTATTCAATGTTTTTTGATGCGCTCGGCTTTCGGTTTTATTGCATCCTGACGATTATTTTTGTCATCGTCAACGCCATCAGTGGGAGAGACTACGGGCCGATGCGGAAGGCAGAGACGCGGGCGCGGGAGACAGGTGCTGTTGCCGAGCCCGATGCCCAATTCCTCAGAGATACGACAGCGTCCAAACCTGCGCCGAACGCTGTCACACAGCCGTTTTCAGCGGTGCTGCCGTTGCTGACACTTTTTTCCTTGCTGCTCGGCGGGTTCTGGGTAGATGGCGGAGGGACAGGTTCGCTTTTCTCCCTCACCGCGTGGCGCGATGCACTTTCAAATGCCGATAACGTCAAGGTTCTTGCCGTTGCTGCCGCCAGCGGGTTCTTCGTCGCACTTGTCTGTGCAGCTGGACTATCCAAAATGAGCGTCGCCGATATCGGCACCGCCGTGTGGACAGGCGTGAAGTCTAGTTTCACGCCGTTGAGCATCCTGTTGTTGGCTTGGGGATTAAAAGCGAGTTGCGATAGACTCATGACAGGCGATTTTCTCGCAGCGATGCTGCAGGATATTGTCTCGCCGCTCTGGTTTCCTATCCTCGTCTTCGCGTGTGCCTCCGTGTGTTCCTTCGCTACCGGCACCAGTTGGGGCACGATGGCGATTCTCATCCCCACCGCGATTCCAGTGGCATTCGCGCTTGATGGAGATGTCTACGGCTTGACAACTGTTATCTGTTTAGGTGCCGTGCTAGACGGTGCTATTTTCGGAGACCACTGCTCACCCCTCTCGGACACGACGATTCTGAGTTCTATCGCGAGCAACTGCGCGCCGCTCCACCATGTCCGAACGCAATTACCTTACGCGCTCACCGTTGCGAGTATCGCCTTCGTGTGTGGATACCTACCGGCGGCGTTGAACATCTCTTCCGCCATAGGCATTGCGGCCGGCACGGGCATCATTGTGCTACTGTTTTATGGGCTGTCGCGGCTGCGTTCGTCGTAAACAAGCGGCGACTTCGGGATGCGCGGTTGCAAACCGCGCATCCCGGTGAGAAACTATAACGTAGGCGCGGTTGCAAACCGCGCCTACGGGGTTCGGGAAACCGCGCCTACCAGAGAGAACCTCTCAAGCGGCACCAATCCCGTAGGCGCGCTTTGCAAGCGCGCCTACCGGCGAGAAAACATTAAATTGCAGCCATCTTGATGGAAACAAATCATGAATGCGAAACTCAAAATCTTTATCAGTGCCTTTGTCTTTATCAGCGTCACGATTGCCTGCATCATCGGGGCACAGCAGGTTGATGAGGCAGCCGGACTCGTGTGGTATAGCGTTATTCCGCCGCTGCTCGCCGTGACGTTAGCCATCCTCACGGCACGGTTTTTCCTGAGTCTCAGTGTCGCTGTCGGCGCGAGCATCGTGCTGAGCTGGGTGAAACATTATCTGATGGCAGGCGAACCGGCTGCATCGCTGATTCCCAACTTTTTCGGCGAAGTTCTCTGGTTTGCAGGTAAGGTGATACTGGATTTAGAGAATATCTGGATGGCGATTTTTGTCTTCCTGATTTTGTCAATGATTTCAGTCGTGGTATCGTCCGGCGGCATGGGCGGCATCGTTGTGTGGCTCTCTCGGTTTGCGACAGGAACGCGTTCTACGCAAGTCGTCACCGCGTTGATAGGCGTGTTTGTCTTTATCGGTGACTATACGAGCGCGATGCTGACAGGCCCGAGTATGCGTCCGATGACAGACCGGTTTCGCGTCTGTCGTGAGAAATTGGCATACATCGTTGATTCTACGAGCGCGCCGATTACCGGCCTCGCCTTTGTCAGCACTTGGATAGGCGTAGAGGTAGGACTCTTTAGTGACGTTTCGGAATCGCTTCAACTTGGACGCGATGGGTATTCAATGTTTTTTGACGCGCTGGGCTTTCGGTTTTACTGCATCCTAACGGTTACTTTCGTCATCATCAACGCGCTCAGCGGCCGCGATTACGGGGCGATGCGCAAAGCATCGATACGCGCACGTGAAACGGGTGCCGTTTCCGCACCGAATGCCAAAATACTGGGCGATGCCGCTGCTTTCACGAGCGCGCCGAACGTCGTCATGCAACCGTTGTCCGCAATCTTACCCCTCGTCACACTCTTCACGATACTGCTGAGTGGACTTTGGCTCACCGCGGTTTGGGTGAGGGGTGAGGGGAGCGGATTCATCTTCTCTCCCGCTGCGTGGCAAGCCGTGCTGGCGAAAATCAACGCGGAAGGAAGAGAACTCGGATTTATCCTCTCGCTTTCCGCGTGGCGGAACGTGCTGACGACGCTTAAGACGGTGCAGATTCTGCGCATGCTGGCCTGTGCGGCGTGCGGTTCTCTGTTCGTCGCGATTCTCTGCGCACGCGGCTTATCGAAACTACAATTGCCGGACATCCGCACCGCCGTTTTGGCAGGCCTTAAAGGGAGCCTCGTCCCGTTGGGAATTCTCCTTTTCGTCTGGGGTTTGAAAACTGGATGTAAGCGGTTGGAGACAGGACAATTCCTCGCGCTTATCCTCGAAGGGAAAGTGCCGGCATTGGTATTCCCGATGCTCGTTTTTGCAACCGGTGCCGCCTGCTCCTTTGCAACAGGCTCTAGTTGGAGCACAATGGCGATTCTCATCCCCACCGCGATTCCTGTGGCGTATGCAATGGATGGCGATACCTACGGGTTGACGACGCTGATATGTCTCGGTGCAACACTAGACGGTGCTATTTTCGGAGATCATTGTTCGCCGATTTCCGACACGACGGTTTTCAGCGCGATTGCGAGCAGCTGCGACGCGCTCCACCATGTCCGAACGCAATTGCCTTATGCGATTACGGTGGCGTTCATCGCGTTGGTGTGCGGCTATTTTCTCGCCGCGCTGGGACTTTTCTCACCGCTTTGCATTCTTGCAGGGACAGGCGTGATTGCGCTGCTCTTTTTCGGTATCTGTCGGCTGCGCGATGAGGCGGAGGCGGCATGAGCATCACGGTTCACGCCGCGCTGCCGGTTGCGATGTTTGCGCGGCATCCGATTGAACCCTGATGAGCCGCCTATTTTATTCTGCCTCTGCCTGCAATCCGCCAGATGTCCTCAACGGTATCGCCGCGCACCGCGGCGAGTTCCTCGTGGAGATTGCTCGTCATGCCTTGGTGCAGGGGGATAACGGAGAGCCGTTCGCCCACCTGAAACCGATGCGAACATCCGCTGACATCAACGTGTCCATGCTCAACCGACATCCCGTAAATTTTCGCATCGGGGTGCTCAATGATGTGGCCGTAAGGGTTCGGGGGATAACTGGTGAACGTCTTTTGCCCACCGTCGACAATAATCCTATCAGGTGTCGGCGTGCTGACGACTGTTACAACAACGCGAAGCGCGCACCGTTGTGGATGCAACATCCCCGAATTCCCGATACGCGTCATGCCTTCGTAAACATAGGAGCCGCTGCGCGTTTCCGTGCAGCCGAGTGCCTTGGAGTGCTTCTCTGCGCCCGTGCCCCCGCCGCTGATAACGTTGATGGGGATACCCACGCGCGTCAGGAGGGAGAGTGTCTCGTCAAGGAAGGATTTCGCGCGCGGATTGCTTGGATACGTCATCACGCCTTGGAAATCGAGCCCCGGCATCGCGACAACCTTCCGTGCGAGATGTTGTGCCGCTTGTGGTGAACCGACACCGCACCGTCCGCCGCCGGTATCCAGTTCAAGCAGCACCGGCACGACGCAGCCATCTGCATCCGCTTGCTGAGAGATACCTGTCGCTGTCTCTTCCGAATCTACTGCCACCGTAATGCGAGCGCGCTTGAGCAGTGCTGTCAGCCGTTTCAGTTTCGGGCCACCGACGATATTGTAAGGAATGAGGATGTCGTCAATGCCGGCATCCACCATCGCCTCTGCCTCGCCGAGTTTTTGGCAGGTAATCCCTTGTGAGCCCGCGGCGATTTGCATGTGCGCGATTTCTGGCACCTTATGCGTTTTTGCATGAATGCGGAGGGGTATGCCGAGTTGTTTGCAGTGCGCCGCCATCCCGTTGATATTCCGTTCTAGCACGTCCAAATCGACGATGAGCGCGGGGGTATCCAATGCTGTGATGTGCATCTGTTTTTCTCTCCAGAGGATTTTAGGGGTGAGTTTATGGTTGGCTGGGATTTTTGTCAAGAAAAAGGGAAAGATGGAGCAGGATTTACAGGATTAAGCAGGATTTACAGGATGAGCAAGATATGAGCAGGATTTTCAAGATTTGCAAGATTTTCAGGATGAGTTTCTGTCCGAACCGTCACGCGGGGGCCTGTTCCCCGCAGCAGGATTTATAGGATTAAGCAGGATTTACAGGATTTACAAGATTCGCAGGAGGTAGCGGCGGCACAGGCGTGGCAAGCAGGAGTGGGGTTTCTGGGAGTGGGCATTATAGTCTCAGTGCTCCTAATCCTGGAAATCGTGGAAATCGTGGAAATCCTGCTTAAAAACGTAAATCGCCTTGACAATAATAGTGCATCACGTTATAATATCTTCTGAAAGGATGATAACAACAATGCGATTTACCTATTTTTGGCCCGGGTGGGCAATAGCACTCGGAATTCTCATCGCTATCGGCGTGACAACGTTCGTGTATCTGCGCATCGTTCGGCCGCTGCCGCCGCGGCACACATTTTTATTGATTGCCCTGCGGATAGGTGCCGTGGCGATTCTGCTCGGCTGCCTATTAGCCCCTGTCATTGTCGAGAAGCGGGACATCACGCCGCCGACGCATCTCGCCGTTTTAGTGGATACCTCGCAGAGCATGCAGTTGACAGATACAGGAGACGTGTCACGACTCAACCAAGTCAATGAGCTGCTATTTGGGGACAGCGATGGCGAGGGCAAAAGCACTCTCCTCCACGCCTTAACCGACAAGTTTGAGGTGCATGTCTACCCCTTCGGCACGGGACTTCACCCGATGGCGAGTGTGGCAGCGCAAGCACAACGGTTCAAACCGTCGGATGCGCTCACCGATATCGGGAGTGCCATCAAGCAAGCGGATGCGGCGTGGCAGGGACAACAGTGCGCGGGTATCGTGCTGATTACCGATGGCTCGCATAACGCCGGCGCGTTCCCAATGGCGGCACTCGTCGCGCTGCAAATGCCAGTCTACGCTATCGGCGTAGGAGACATTGCACCGCCAAAGGATATTCAGATTCAGCGGATTGATACCGCCCCTGTGGCATACACGGGACATGAACATCTCATCCGCGTCACTCTTGCGCAAACAGGGTATACAGGGCAAACGACGCGGCTCGCGCTGCGGGAGGTAAACAGTCAGCGGCTCGTCTCATCAACAACGCTGACGTTTGCGGAAGGTTCGCAGCAGATTGAATTTAGACTGACACCGGAAAGGCAGGGAAATTTTCAGTATACCCTCACGCTGCCGACGCTTGATGGCGAACTGACAGGAGAAAACAACGCGAAAACTTTCGCGCTCAAGGTAGTCAAGGCGAAGTTGAACGTCTTCTATCTAGAGGGCAGGCCACGCTGGGAGTATACGTTCCTGAAACGCGCTTTGGAACGCGATACGGATATTGAATTGACATCGGCTCTTTTGTCCAAGCGGCCGGCTTCCGAATCGGTGCTACATCGTTTTGATGGGTATTATCCTGTAACTTCTGGGGCGGCCGGGGCGTGGCGAGGGACAGGCCCTCGCCCTACGATGCAAGGGACAGAGGCATCGCGAGAGACAGGCCCTCGCCCTACGATGCAGGGGACAGAGGCATCGCGAGGGACAGGCCCTCGCTCTACGATGCAGGCGGCCGGGGCGGCGGCCATCCGGCGGTTCCCGGAAACGCGCGAGGCACTCTCCAAATATGATGTCTTGATTCTCGGTGACATCACAGCGGAACATCTGACTGCGGCGCAACAGCGGCTCATCGTCGATTTCGTGGAGACAGCGGGACACGCGGTTGTCTTTCTTCCATCGCAGAACGCGTTTGGCAGGAAGGGACTCGGCACTACCGAACTCGCGCGCCTTTTGCCTGTCTCAATTCCTGTTACAGGATGCGGGATGTCTGAAGCGGAGTTTACCGTGCAATTGACGCAAGCCGGGACGTTTCATCCGATGTTGCAACTCTCTAGTGCCAACCTTGCATCGAATAGGAACGCCGCGTTATGGCGCAATCTACCCGCTCTCTCGCGACTTTTCCGCGGTTTTCAGTTGAGAGGCGGCGCGTCTGTGCTTCTGGAGAGTGGAAATCGTGAACCGGTGATGATTTTTCAGAGGGCAGGCCTGGGCAAAAGTCTCCTCTTCGCCTCGGAAGGTTTATGGAATTGGGACTTCGGTGTCTCAAACTTCAAGGATGCACGGTATCTCACCCTCTATCCGCAGTTTTGGGCTCAAGCACTCCGATGGCTGGGCACTACGCACACCGACGAGAATCGGCTATACCTCACGACAGATACATCGACGTATGCAACAGGCGACACGGTGCGGGTTACGGCGCAGGTGTATTCTGAAACATATCAGCCACAAGCCGATGCGAAGGTTCAGATTGAGGTGACACCGCCGACAGGGGAACCGTTTCAACTTCGGACGACAACGGTTCATGAAAACATCAACGAACGCGAGGGACATGCCTTCGCGCTACGGGATGCGGAAAAAGATAGCCGCGAGGGACAGGTAGGGGAAGAGAACCGATACACGGCGCGATTTGAGGTGTGGGAGAAAGGCACCTATCGCATCCGCGCCATGAGCAGCACCGGCGGCACAGATAGAACCGAAATCTACGTGCAGCCGCAACTCGCCGAATTGGAGGCACCGCAGTTAAACGAGGCGTTACTCCAGCGGCTCGCCTCGCGAACCGGGGGTGCCTATTTCGCTATCGCGGACGCAGAACAGGTGCCTGAAAGCATCGCGTTTGTCCCAGAACCGGTTTTTGTCAACACCGAACGCGACATCTGGGCACATCCCCTCATCCTCATTCTCGTGGTTGGATTGCTTGGCACGGAGTGGGTGTTACGCAAACGGAACGGATTGACATAGATGCGCAACTTCAACATCGGATGGATATGCTTCACAGCGATGCTGCTCCTGCCGCACAGTTTGTCCGGCGGCGAACGGTTCACTATCGCACAGGTTCAATACAGCGGCGGCGGGGATTGGTATGGCGATGCCACCGTCATCGGCAATTGGTTGCGGCTTCTTCGCTCGCGCACCGACATTGAAACCGCCGAAGAACGAGTGATTCTGAAACTGACAGACTACGCGCTTTATGAATACCCGATGCTCTATCTCGTCGGGCACGGAAACATTCGGCTGACTGAAAGCGAAGTAGAGGCACTTCGGCACTATCTGACGCACGGCGGGTTCCTCTTCGTCAACGACGACTACGGGTTAGACGAGAGTTTTCGGCGGGAAATGCGGCGCGTGTTTCCACAGCAAGAGTTGACTCCCATCCCGAACGCGCATCCCATTTACCACTGCTTCTACGATTTGCCGGGGCTCCCAAAAATTCATGAGCACGATGCAGAACCGGCGCAAGGGTTCGGGCTTTTCCACGATGGACGCATGGTAGTTTACTACGTTTACAGCTCGGATATCGGCGATGGGCTTGAGGATGCCGATGTGCATCCGGAGGATACGCCGCAGGTGCGGGAACTCGCGGCGAAAATGGCGGTGAACATCGCTGTCTATGTCTTAACGAATTAGGAGAAGAAATGCAAAGTCAAAATGTGAATGAAGCCTACCAAAAGATTATCGTCGCGCTCCGTGCCGTGAGGCGGACATGGCGATGGCTTACCTTTTCTGAAGGCGTGCTGATGTGCATCGGCATCCTCGCATTCGCGATGACAGGCGCGCTTGTCTGTTTTGCGTTACCGCTGCCACGCTGGTTACGCATCGGGATTATCCTCCTGGGCATCGGCATCGGCATCTGGACGCTCCTCCGGTTCCTTCTTCGGCCGCTCCTCCGCAAACTGACAGATGCTACGGTAGCGGCACACCTTGAGAAGGCTGAGCCTGCATCCCAGAGTCGCATCCTCAGCGCGGTGCAACTCAAGGCGACGTTAGCGGAAAACCGATTCGGATACGCGCCAGAGTTTGTTGAACAACTGATTTTTGAGACAGCGCGCGAGGTAGAACGCATTCAACCCAAGCAGGTTTTCGCAAACGAACATCGGCACATCAAGCGGAACGCAGGGATTGCTGGGCTCGCCATGGGGCTCCTGCTCCTCACCCACTTTCTCTGGCTGCCTATTGCTCTCAAAGGGTTTGCGCAAACCTTCCAGGCTATCCCGAAAACGCCACTGGAAGTGTTGAACGTTCAGATTTCGGATGTTCACCCCGGCAATATCAACATTGAGCCCGGCACGGATGTTAACCTCACGGCAAATGTCAGCGGGCATCTTGGCGCGCCAGTCGTGCTCTATTATCGGATTGGGAGTCAAGATAGGGATACCCCTATCACTGAATGGCATTCAATGGAGATGCACCGCAGCGCAACTGAAATTCTCTACAGCGCGACGATTGAAAATGTCAACAGGACTCTGCAATACTACATCACGGCGAAAGATGTCGCCTCCGAGACATATCAGATTACCGTGAACCGTGAACCGGTTGTGAAGAAGTTCCAGATTCGGCTCACTTATCCCGCCTACACGCAACTTGCGCCGCAAACGTTGGAGGCGAACGTCGGCGATATCCACGCGCTCTTCGGGACAGAAGTGGGCTTCACCGGGGATAGCAATAAGCCGCTCACCTCGGCATTTTTAGATTTTGAAGAATCCGAGGATGTTTCGTTAGAAATTGCAGATATCGCGGCCCTTGCGGCCTTTGGTGAGGGTGGTGCATGGCGAGGGACAGGCCCTCGCCCCACGGTGGAGGCGGCCGGGGCGTGGCGAGGGACAGGCCCTCGCCCTACGGTGGGTGAGGATGGTGCGAGGCAAGAGACAGGCCCTGGCCTTACGGTGGGTGAGGGTGGTGCGTGGCGAGGGACAGGCCCTCGCCTTACAGATACGGGCATGAATGGCACCTTTATCGCGCAAAAGAGTGAGAATTACAGTATCCGTTTGACAGATGCGGAAGATGGGCTCACGAATCGCAACCCGATTCGCTATACCATCAATGTTATTGAGGATGCCGTGCCGGAAGTTGACATCATCGAACCGGCGCGCGACACCGTGCTAGACGATGACATGTTCGTGGAACTCAAGGTAGAAGCGACAGACGACTACGGCATCCAGGCACTCCAACTCGTCTATCGGATTGAGAGAGATGACGCGGAGGAGGTGAACGTTCCCTTAAAGCAGTGGGAACCGCTAACCGCGCAGCAAGCCGTGTTTGTAACGTATACGTGGGATGTGGATGCGGTTGGCATGTTCCCCGGCGAGACGCTTGCCTATTATGTGCAGGCACTTGATATCGATAACGTGTCAGGTGCGAATGTCGGCAAATCGCTGACGTATACCCTCCGATTCCCGTCGCTCTCCGAAATGTATGACGCTATCTCCTCTGAACAGCAGACTGAACAGCACGGTATTGAGGAACTCTTCGGCGAACAGGAACAAGCCGCCGGATTAGTAGATACGCTCCTTGATAAAATCCGAAAGAGTCAGCAGCTCACGCTCAAGGACGAAACCCTGATGCAACAGGTGCTTGAGACGCAGAAACAGATTGAAGAAGCCGCGATGTCGCTCGTTGAAGATATGAAGAAAACGGCGGCGGATATGGAGAAAAACCAACTCTTCGACCGGGAGACTCTCCAGAAGTATCAGGAACTGCAGGAATTGATGGAGCAGGCTCTCTCGGAAGAGCATAAGGAACTTTTGCGGAAGTTATCGGAAGCATTGGCGGAACAAGAATTAACTGAGCAGGAAAAGGCACTGATGGAGGCGAATCTGAATCAGGAGCAATTCCTGCAACAGTTGGAACGCGCCAAATCGCTCTATGAACAGCTGCTCCTGCAGCAAGAACTTGAGGCTGCCGTGAAGCAGGCGGAGGCTCTCGCCGAACAACAGAAGGAACTGATGGATACGTTGGAGGCGATTGAAGAAGGGGCTGACGCGCCACAAGAGGGACAACCTATGGATACGCCGCAAGCCTTAGCGCAAAAGGAAGAACGGGTAGGTTCGGAGGTTTCTCAACTGCACGAGAAATTGGACAACCTCGGTGCGGAGATGGGCGAGTTGGCGGAGAAACAGGGGAGTGAAACAATGGCGGCCCCGCCGCAAATCGGGAGACTCGCCGACGAAATCAAGCGGCTCAATGCGTTCGCGCGAGAACATCAACTCACCGAAACGCTCCAAGACACGAGTGAAAACCTGCGAAGCGGACAAAACCAGCAGGCTCTTCAATCGGGACGAGAGGCAGAACAGACGTTGACAGAGCTCGCGCAAGGCCTGGATAACGCCCTGGAATTCATGGAAGGCGCGAACGCGAATGCGACGCAAGCGGCGATGCAACAAGCCGTATCCAGCGCGCTGCACCTCTCGCATCTCCATGAGAAAGTGCTTGAGCAGACGCGGGAGTTGTCTGCAGCGGCGGCAGAAAATCCCGTTGATGGTGAAATTAAGCAGATGCAGCAACTCGCAGCGGAGGAACTGAGTGCCTCGGAGGGACTTGAGAGACTTGCGACGCAGCTGTGGGAGTTAGGCACGCGCCAGATGGAAGTAG
>PYJE01000082.1:0-3841 GCA_003635305.1 Candidatus Poribacteria bacterium
GTCAACTACGAAACCCTTGACGTGTTGCCAAACCTCATTGAGACACCACCTCTCAATTGGCGCGTTGAGAAGATGGCGTTGTCAAAAGACAAAACATCGCTCCGCTACAATGAATCCTTGACGGTGGCGGATATTCCTCCCGAAGTGTTTGACTATCGTTTGGGGACGCGTTCGGCGTTGGAGTGGGTGATCGATCGGTATCGCGTCAAACCCGATCCGAATGGGAGTGGTATTGTCGCGGATCCGAATGTTGAGGATGCGCAATATATCGTTCGGTTAATTGGGCAGGTGATGCATGTCAGTCAAGAGACGGTGCGGTTGGTTGGGGAGTTGTCGGCACTTAGTCTGAAGCAGGATTAGCACGTCAATCTTCCAACCCACCTGCCCATTTGAGGCAGCCGGTGATATGCTCGTGGAACCACGGTTTCTCCCACAACGCATCGGGATGGCCTAGGGCGGTATACATCACGCGCCCCTTGCCGTAGGTGTGACACCAGCCGAGGGCATAATCGTGGTCCTCGCGGTTACCGCGGGAGACATCAATAGAGTCATTGTCTAAACGCATGAGGACGCGCGTTTTGCCGCGGTCCCAGTTTTTGAACGTGTAAATCTCGTCAACGACTTTGAAGTTGTCGCCGAGCATCCGCGTGGCGGGGTGATTCGCATCTTCAACGATGACGTTCACCTCTTGGTGCCAGGGGTGTCCGGCGAAGTAGCCGCCGAGCATCTCGCCGTATTCGGGCCAATCATAGCAAGTATCCGTGGCGTTGTGGATGCCGAAGAACGCCTTGCCGTTGCGGATGAAGCTGAGCAGTGCCTCTTTCTGTGCCGCGTCAAACGGCAAGTTGCCTGTCGTTGCAAAGGCGACGATGTCCTGCTTTTCGAGGTTCCCGGCATTAATCCGGTCGCAGCGGTGCGTCGTTATTACGCTCCACCCGTTTGCCTCGCCGATTTGCTTCAGTGCAACTTCGGCGTTCGGGAGATAACTGTGTTCAAAGCCAGCAGAGTGGCGTAACATGAGAATGTTCATAGAAATGTCCTTTCTGTCGTAACGAATTTTTCGTGTTCAGGTTACACAAATGGGATGATTCTCCACTAGTATGCGCGGTTTCAAACCGCGCATACCGAGTTGGTTCTGCGTTAATCTGAGTGCAATGATACACGATTAAAAAAAGCGAACCAATAATGAAATTATACTTTTTTTTGAAAATAATGTCAACTGAAACGTGCCCTCGCTCAGGCCGATTCAGTTTGTAAAACTTCAGACGAGCCCGAACGACAGAACGGGAGAACTGAACAGTTCTGTTTCAGAACAATAATGCAGAAAATCGCCATTTCTGTTTCCGCTATAAAAAAATTTGACAAATCTCAATTTTTGTGGTATACTAATTAAGCAACTTTAATTTTGGATTAGGACAGACACAGAATAATTGCGCCTACCGGCTGCGCATTGTGGAATTCGCGTCTGTCCTGTTGGAGAACTGTTTTGCTGTCCGCAACCGAAAACATCGTCATCGCGCCCTCGGTGATGTGCGCAGATTTGTGTCATCTTGAAAATGATATTCGGCACCTGGAGAGCGCAGGCATCGCGATGCTTCACTTTGACTTGATGGACGCGCACTTCGTGCCGAACATGCCTATTGGCCTCGCACTTCTCGCGCAATTACGTCCGAAGACAGACTGCGCGTTTGACATTCACCTCATGGTGGAAGACAACGATTTTTTCGTGGAGGCAGTCGCAGACATCGGCGTGCAGCAAATCGCCGTGCATGTAGAATCGGCGAGGCATCTGGATAGGACGTTATCCCTGATTCAGGCGCGCGGCATCAAGGCAGGGGCCGCACTCAACCCGGCGACACCTCTCTCCGCGTTAGACTACGTCGTGGACAGACTCGATTTTGTGCTGGTAATGACGGTGAACCCAGGATTTGCAGGACAGAAATTGGTGCCTGCGACGCTCAAGAAAATCGCGGATTGCCGCGCGTTTTTGGCAGAACGCGACAGCAACATCCCGATTGAGGTAGACGGCAACGTCAGTTTTGAAAACATCCCGAAGATGGTAGCCGCGGGCGCGGATATCCTCGTCGGTGGAACAAGCAGCGTCTTTCATACCGATGGCACGCGCGCCGAAAATATCAAACGGATACAGGCAGCAGTGGAAAAAGGACTTGAGAAACGGAGGGCGGCGTGCAAACCCAATTGATGGCGGCACTCGTGCTGCATGGCATCGGCGATGTGCGGCACGAATGGATACCGAAGCCGCCTCTCGCCGAAGGAAAAGTGCGCGTCCGAATCGGGTTCTGCGGGGTATGCGGCTCTGACATGCCTCGCATCTTTGACAAAGGCACCTATAGTTTCCCGACGGTATGCGGACACGAATTCGCCGGCATCGTTGAAGCATGCGGCGCAGGCGTTGACACTTTTTCACCCGGCGACGCTGTCGTCGTCTTTCCGCTACTCTGGTGCGGGAGATGCCCTGCATGCGAACAGGGGAATTATGTGCAGTGCCACGACTACGACTACCTCGGTTCGCGGAGTGATGGCGCGTTCGCGGAATTTGTCGTCGCGCCGAAAGAGAACCTCATCCACGTGCCGCAAGGTGTCACGTTGGAAGAAGCGGCGATGACAGAACCCGCCGCAGTCGCGCTCCACGCGCTCCGCCGAGTCGGAACGTCGCTCGTCGGGAAAACGATTGCGATTTTTGGCGCGGGCCCGGTCGGACTCATGGCGGCACACTGGGCGCGCATCATGGGTGCAGCCGCCGTGCTACTTTTTGACATCGTTGGGGAAAAACTAGCACTCGCGAAGCAACTCGGATTTCAGCACGCCTTTAATAGTGCAGCCGGAAGGGCGAACGCCAACGAAAACCGGCCCTACTCTGTAGCGCGAGGGCCTGTCCCTCGCGACTGTGCAGAAATCGTGAACGCGCACACGGATGGAAAAGGGGCGCACGTCGCGATTGAAGCCGCAGGCGTGCCGCAGACTTATCGCGATGCTCTCGGCAGCGTCCGGCACGGAGGCAGCGTCGTCTTGCTCGGTAACCCGATTTCAGATGTAACCTTGCCCGCAACGCTCATCTCGCAACTGATGCGGCGTGAGGTAACGCTCCTCGGCACATGGAACTCCGATTACAGCACAGCCGGTAACGACGATGATTGGCGCGCCGTGCTACAAGCGATGGCATCGGGACAACTCTCCCTCGCACCGCTGATTACGCACAAAGTGCCGCTGGCCGATGGAATAGACATGTTGCACACAATGAAGAACAAACAAGAATTTTACGCGAAGGTGCTTATTCATCCATAGGAACGAGGGGTTTGTTCAACTCTAGCACTCGCGCGGGACAGGCCCTCGCGCTACGGAAGTTTGTTTGACACCAGCACTCGTGAGGAACAGGCCCTCGCGCTACGGGACAAAAGAGCTAAGGAGCGGCAAGCATCGCCAACGGCGATGCGGCCTGACGCGGCAAACCTATCTGCCAAAACGCAACTGAACAACGCCACGCGAGTCAAAAAATATGAAAGCAGCGATCCTCGAAAGTCTTGAAAAACTAACTGTCCGAGAGGTGCCCGAACCCGAAATCGACGACGATTCCGCCTTGATGCGCGTCGAATCTGTCAGCATCTGCGGCTCTGATGTGCGCATCCTTCACCACGGTAATCCGCGCGTCACACCCCCGACGATTATCGGCCACGAAAATGCCGGTGTCATTGTCAAAACTGGCAAAAACGTCACGCGCGTCCGAGAAGGCGAACGGGTTTCCATCGGTGCCGATGTGCCATGCGGGCAGTGCCACTGGTGCCGAAACGGACTCGGTAACAACTGCGAGATTAACTACGCC
>PYJE01000082.1:3861-6573 GCA_003635305.1 Candidatus Poribacteria bacterium
CTCCGATTACAGCACCGCCGGTAACGACGATGATTGGCGCGCCGTGCTACAAGCGATGGCATCGGGACAACTCTCCCTCGCACCGCTGATTACGCACAAAGTGCAGCTGGCCGATGGAATAGACATGTTGCACACAATGAAGAACAAACAAGAATTTTACGCGAAGGTGCTTATTCATCCATAGGAACGAGGGGTTTGTTCAACTCTAGCACTCGCGAGGGACAGGCCCTCGCGCTACGGAAGTTTGTTCGACACCAGCACTCGCGAGGGACAGGCCCTCGCGCTACGGGACAAAAGAACTAAGGAGCGGCAAGCATCGCCAACGGCGATGCGGCCTGACGCGGCAAACCTATCTGCCAAAACGCAACTGAACAACGCCACGCGAATAACAAAAATATGAAAGCAGCGATACTCGAAAGCCTTGAAAAACTAACCGTCCAAGAGGTGCCCGAACCCGAAATCGACGACGATTCCGCCTTGATGCGCGTCGAATCTGTCAGCATCTGCGGCTCTGATGTGCGCATCCTTCACCACGGCAATCCGCGTGTCACACCGCCGACGATTATCGGCCACGAAAATGCCGGTGTCATTGTCAAAACCGGCAAAAACGTCACGCGCGTCCGAGAAGGCGAACGGGTTTCCATCGGTGCCGATGTGCCATGCGGGCAGTGCCGCTGGTGCCGAAACGGACTCGGTAACAACTGCGAGATTAACTACGCCATCGGTTACCAAATTCCGGGCGCGTTCGCGCAATACATGAAACTGCCGCGCCTTGTGCTGGAAGAAGGACCGGTCACGCCGTTCAGCAGCGCGCTCAGTTTCGATGAAGCCGCCCTCGCCGAACCGCTCGCCTGTGCTATCAACGGACTGGAATTGGTGAATATGTCCCTCGGCAAAACAGTCGTCATCATCGGACTCGGACCCATTGGTTGTATGATAATCGATCTGGCGCGGGTAATGGGCGCAACCAAGGTCATCGGCGTGCAACGCAGCAAACTGCGCATGGAAATCGCCAAGTTTTACGAAGCGGATACCTACATCGCCTCCGAAGAAGAGGACGTGGTGGAACGGTGCCGAGAAGAAACCGATGGCGAAGGCCCGGATATCGTCGTCACGACATGCGCCTCGGTGGAAGCGCACGAACAAGCCGTTGAGATGGTAGCGCACCGGGGCTACGTCAACCTCTTTGGCGGCCTGCCGAAGACGATGCGCCCGATGAGTATCCTCTCAAACACTATCCACTATAAGGAGTGCTTCCTGACCGGTTCACACGGCTGTGTGCCGCGGCACCATGAACTGGCAGTGCAGCTCCTTGAAAAAGGGCTCGTGCGCGTGAAACCGCTCATCACGCACCACTTCCCACTCGTGGAAATCGACAAGGCGTTTGAAGCAATGGAATCCCGAAAAGGGATGAAAATCATGATGCATCCAAACGGACAGTAGGAGAGCCCTCCTAGTCTCGATTTGTTAGGAGAGCCTCCGTTCTTGACACATCACAACAGGAGAGCACACGTATGCGTGACTTTTCTCGATTTGTTCGGGATTTACCCGATTTTCCCAATGCCGGGATCCTCTACAGAGATATTACGCCGCTTTTAGGCGACAAAGCCATTTTTCGTGAAGCGGTTGAGGCATTCGCCGTGCACTACGAATCCAAGGCTATCGACGTGACTGTCGGCATTGATGCCCGCGGCTTCATCCTCGGCGCAGCCCTCGCCTATCGCTTGGGAACAGCATTTGTCCCTATCCGGAAGAGTGGCAAGTTGCCTTACGCGACGTACGAGGTTACCTATGCTCTGGAATACGGCATGGATGTCCTCGCGATTCATCAAGATGCATTTCCGAAACAGAGCCGAGTGCTCCTCTGCGACGATGTCCTCGCAACGGGCGGCACGCTCGCCGCTTCTGTCGAACTGATTGAAAAATTGGAAGGCGAGCTCATCGGCATCGCGCTCCTTGCGGAAATAACCGAATTGGAAGGACGAGAAAAAATCGACGACTACGAAATTTTCACCCTCATTGAATGTTAGTTGCTGTTGTGCGCCTGTAGCTCAGCGGACAGAGCAGAGGCTTCCTAAGCCTCGTGTCGGGGGTTCGATTCCTCCCAGGCGCGCCTATCAATATGACACGGAACGAACCGCGTAGGCACCGTCTCAAAACGCGCCTACCGGTGACGTTGACATACTCCCAACGCTAAAGCGATGGGATTCTTTTGGCATCCCAGCACCGTCGTTGCGGATTGTGCGGTTTCGGAATAGGGGTATTCCTGCGGCGATGGCTGGCGATTGCCAGGCTCATATCACCTAATGCAAGGGTTGATGTCCCAACCCGAAGAATGTTGATGGCGGCGTTCACATCTCTGTCATGTTTGCGTTTGCACCCTTGACACTGCCATCGTCTGGTTTTCAAGTCCATCAGTGCGTTTAGTTGTCCGCAGACAGAACACGTTTTGGAAGTCGGTTCCCATCTGTCGATGTAGATAACTTGCTTGCCGTGTTTCTTAGCCTGATGCTGGAGTTTCTGATGGAACGCATAGGGCGCGATGTCCGATACCTTGCGGCCCCACGGGCGTTTCATGCCCTCAAACGTGAGGGTTTCAAACACAAGCACATCATGTGTCAGCACAAGGTGCTTGGCTAACTTCCAGTGATGGTCTTCGCGTTGTCTGCGTATCTTGCGATGCGTTCTTGCAACAACATGGCGCGCACGTTC
>PYJE01000083.1 GCA_003635305.1 Candidatus Poribacteria bacterium
TGCCGCGGCAAACATTTGCCCTACATTTCCCTCGCCGATTTTGACTTGGGCGACGCGGACATCCGCGGGGAACTCTTAAGGCACGCAGGCAACGTGTTTAGCGGCATCATCTCAAACGACATTACCGCGGGAGATGCTGGCGCGAAGTTGGCGGATGCCGCACTGGGCGATGCGTTAAGTCACTCGCGCTTTTGCACGCGTGCGGCGACGGCCATCTTTCTTTACTCTTTCACGGGTGGACAGGAGCGCGGTGCGACGTTGGAGCAGGTGAAGCGGAGTGCGGCGCGCCTACCCGATACTGCCTCGGTCATCGATTCGGCGATAAACCGACTGAACGCGCACCTCTTTTATCTGCGCACAGAAAACGGCAAGTCCTATTTTGACACGCAACCCAACTTACACCGGCTTGTGCAGATTCGGATGGAAAATGTGGCGGATGAAGAAGTTGCATCGCGTGCCGAGGCACAGATTAAGAAGAGTTTCACAACCAGCTCGGGGGCTAAGATGAAGACGTTCATCGCACCGCGAAACGGGACAGATATCCCGGAAACGCCGGATCTGAAATTGATTGTCCTTCCTCAGCGGGACGACGAATTCTGTCGAAATGTCTTGGAACTGCGCGGTGAAACCCCGCGTACCTATCGCAACACGCTTTTCTTCCTCGTTCCACTTTCGGGGAGCGCGGAGAAGTTGCAGACTGAAATGAAGCGTGTTCTCGCTTACGAGGCGATTGGTAACGACAATTCCCTGAATTTATCCGATGCGCAACAAAGGGAAGTCAGGAAGCAGTTGCGGCACTCTGGCGACGCGCTCAATGATGCGGTGTGCCAAGATTATCGCATCCTCCTGATTCCGACACGAGACGGCTTTCGTGCGGAAGACCTCGGGCTCCCCGCGCACGGCATGAACACACGGCTGGATGAGAAAGTCTACGAGACGCTCTGTATGAAGGGGGAGCTCTTGTCCAGCATCGGACCGCGGAACATCGCCATCCGCTATTTGAAGGATAACGATACGGTATCAACGGCGCAGCTCTATTCCTCAAGTCTCCGCACACCGGGTGAGACGCGTGTGCTTCGCGAGGCGTGGATAACGGGTATCCGTCAAGGCGTGGCGCAAGGGCAATTTGGCATCGGTGAGAGAATGGGAGGTGAGTGCATTCCGCGCGCTTTCATGCAAGAGGCGGTAGAAGTCACGCTTGGCGATAACGAGGTGATTATTCAACCTTCGCTTTGCACACAGCAGATGGTTGAGCCAGAGGTAACGCCAGTGCCGGAACCTGCACCACTGCCAAGTCCGCGTCCAACGCCAGTCCCAAGCCCACCTATCGGCATCCGTTTTACGTTGCCGCAAGGGCGAGTGAGCAATGTGGCGCAGTGTCTCAACGCCTTAGGAACGAGTGTCCAGATAGATTTGCGAGCCCCAGCCGGGCAAATCTCGCAGGATGCTTACGAAGAGTTGTTGGAGAATCTGCGAACGTTGGGAATTGTGGTTGAGGAAGTGTAGTGCCAAATAATTGGGTAACGTCCCTCGCGTTAAATGAGGGGGACCGGAACCCCTTTCTATAGGGCAAGAGTGCCTGCTCTTGCCCTGTTTGTGCTCGGGCGCTCACAAACTACAGATGGCAAGAGTAACCTACAGAGGGGAGGTGCAACTTACAGAGGGAGGAAGAATTAACCGAATCGCGCTGCTGGGGTTGAAGAACGTCTTGACAAATTCCCAAATACCTGCTACATTAACCGAAAAAAAAAATTGGGAGGGATTTCTCATGACTGAAACAGTCAGAACCGACATCAAAGGCATTGAGCTGTTTATCTTTGAAAAGGGCGCGGATAGGGAACGACTGCATCTCCACATATCTGAAGTGGGCCCTGGCACGCGGGCGCATCCGCCGCATCAGCACGATGGACAGGAGATTTTCTACGTCTTTTCCGGCGAAGGCGAGGTGCTTTTCGGCGAACAGACGCACCGGCTCACCGATAACCAAGCGGTTCACGTGGATTGCCGCGTCTTGCACGGGATTCGGAATGTGGGAGAAACGCCGCTTCGTTATGCCGTAATTATCGCACGGTGATGAGCACTGTAGTTGGTGTGCTTACTGATGCGAGGCAGCGCATGAATTCAACCTGTAGGCGTAACGGGCGGAGTTCTCTCTCCGCCCGTTTGTCTATTCGGGTGGTTCCTCTTGCGGCGTTTGCTGCCACAACATCCACAGCCCCTGAATGCCACCGGCGATGAGGATAATCCCGATACCGGCCACGCCGCGCCGAATCCAGATGGGTTGCAGGAAGGGCGGCATATGCAAGTGAAGATGGTTGAACTGCAGTAGCCGCGACATGGCGATGCCGATATAAAACGCGCCGTAGGCGATGAAACCGAGATAGCTCGCGAGTTCCTGCTTTTCCGGCGTTACCGGCATTTTGAATAGATTGATGAGGTAGTCACCGGTGAATATCATCGTCACACCGATGACAAAGAATAGGGACAGCAGCTCCGGACGATGTCCGGAACGCTGAAGCGTCATTGATAAAACGATGCTGAGCCCGCCTAAACCGAGGCTGGTGATGCCTTGGATGATTTGGTAACTTCTTTTTTCTGCTATCATATTTTTCTACTGGCGCAAAGCGTTTGATAAGCGTTTTTGTGAGTGAATATTTCTAGATGTATGTCTGTCATCGCCGGCGGCGGTGACTACGTGCCCGTTAAAATCTTAAGTAGGCCAGACGCAGCGTTAATCCTCCGGTGGGAGGAGGGGGCCAGTTGCAGCATGTCTCCCTACCGGTGGAGCGTTTCTCCGTAGGCGCGGTTTCTAACCGCGCCTACCGGTAGGGAGAGTTTGGATTGCGTCCCTCCTAAATCATTCAAAACGGATGCGCGGATCGACGAGGGTATAGCTAATGTCTGTCATCAGCAAACCGACAATATACAGCACCGCGCCGAGATACACCATGCTCCGGACGATGGCGAAGTCTTGCGCCTGAATCGCCTCAATTGTGAAGCTGCCCAACCCCGGAATCGCGAAAAATGCCTCCATTACGAGACTGCCCATGAAGAGGAGCGGAATCGCGAGGACGACCTGCGTCAAAATCGGAATCATGGCGTTTTTGAGCGCATGCTTGAAGAGGACAACTCCCTCGCTCAGCCCTTTGGCTCGCGCTGTTCGGACATAGTCGCGGTTGATTTCCTCAAGAAAAATCGTTCGGTAAAAACGGATGCCGCCGCCGATGCCGCTGATAATACCGATAACCACTGGCAGAATCACGAACTTGAGCAGCTCCACCCCCGAATCATACCCCGAAATCGGGAAGAGACGGAATACCTTGCCGAACAACCACTGCCCACCGATAATATAGAAGAGCTGCGAAACGGACATGATAATCACGGCGAGGATTGTCCCCCAAAAATCGACGTAGGTAGCCCGGTAGTAAGCGACAATCATCGAGATGGTGATATTGACGAGCAGTCCGAGCAGGAACGTCGGCACGGCAATAGTCAAACTCGCCCACATTCGTTCCCAGATTTGCGAGGTGATGTCAATGTTATTCGTATCCGATACGCCGAAGTCAAAGACAAACAGTTTCGCCGACTTTTGGAAGAAGATTGTCTGCGTGAATCCTGCAATGCCAGCCGCCTCGGTATTGAAAAACAGCGGCAGATGGTAGCCATTTTGGCGTTTCCAATTGTCCACATCTTCTTGCGTGATATTTTTCTCGCCGAGGATGGAACGCGCCATGCTATCGGGCGAATTGACGACGAAGAATAGCACGAAGACGATGATGTTAACACCGATAAGGATGGGAATGGCGTAAAGGATTCTCCGTATAATGTAGGCAAGCATTGGTTAATGTGTCCCTCGCTTTCGTTTTCAGAGGGTGTTCCGTGTGCGGTAGTCTCGGTTTTCATCGGTGCGTAGTTGCGCGCTTAGAAAGCGCGCCTACTGGTTTCGGTGCTGCTTCCGTGGTGCGGTAGTCTGGGTTTTTATCTCTGCGTGGTTGCGCGCCTACAAAGCACGCCTACTGGTTTCGGTGCCGCGTTCTCGTTTCCATACGGTGATTACCGCCGGAATAGTGCCGAGTATGAGCACACCGAAAAATGCCCACAGCGGCCAGGTAACCGGTTTATTCCACGCCGCTCGGTGTTGTGCGCGCAACGGCGCATCCACGCGGAGATATTTGAGCGTGTTCCCACCTAACGGACTCGGTTTGCTGTTCTTCACCCACTGATGCGAAAGCCCAAAAGAGACAGGATGATAGGTAAACACCCACGGCGCATCTTGTTGCAACACCCGTTTCATCTGACGGATGATTTCCAGCCGTTCCGGCGAATTCTCCATGTTTTTCATCTGTTCAAACAGCCGATTGTATTCGGGGTTGTCATAGTTCGCCGTATTTTCGCCGCCGAATTTGGCCCTACCGTTTGGCCCGTAGAGGAGGAACATGAAGTTCTCTGCATCGGGGTAGTCCGCGTGCCATCCCCACGAAATAATTTGGAAGTTCGCGTTCTGCACCTTGTCGCGAAACCGGTTGTAATCGGTGGTGCGGTTTTCCATCGTGATGCCGAGTTGCTCAAACCGGCGGCGCATCCACGCCAAGCGCGGTGTCGCACCGGCGGATGTCCACGCGTTATCAAAATAGACAACGAGAGGATTGCCGTCTTTGTCGAGTCCATCGGGATAACCGGCTTCTGTGAGGAGTTGACGCGCTTCTTCTAACGATTTCCGCACCGCTCGCCCGGTCTGGGCATCCCAATTGTAGACATACGGGTTAATGCCGATTTCTCCTTCTTCGTAACCGAAAATGCCGGGAGGGATGGGGCTCTGCGAAATCACGCCGCGCCCGTTCAAAAAGATTTCGATGTATTCTTCGTAATCCAACGCAATTGAGATGGCCTGACGGAGTTTCTGTTTATCCGCCGTATAACCGCCGATGACATCGTCCTGCATGTTGAACCCAAGGTAAATCGTCGTCGGGCTAACACTCGTGCGCAAAACAATGTTCTTCGCTTGCAGCAGTTCACTCGCCCTCGGGTCGCCGGTGTCGTCAAAGGCGATTGCGCTATCAAACGTATCCGATGAGATGCCGGAACTGTCGTAATATCCCTGCAGGAATTTGTTCCAGCGCGGGATATACTCCTTCTCTAACTTGTAGACAACCTTTGGCATAAACGGGACGATGTTCCATGCATCGTCCAGCAATCCTGCTTCCCTGTCGCCGGGCGCGCCGTTAGAGGGATACCGTTCCACCCGAAAGTTCTCGTTTTTCACGAGGACGATTTCCTTGTATGGCACAAGTGTCTCAATGCGATAGGGCCCCGTGCCGACAGGAAACCGGTCGATGGTGATGTTCCGCTCCTTCAACGCGGGTTGACTGTAGAAATTGATGGCCTCTTTCGGCATCGGCGAGAAGAACGGCATCGCCAGCCAATAGACGAACTGCGGATACTTGGTTTTAAGGATAACCCGATAGGTATACCTGTCGACGATTTCCACACCGGGGAACGGCGCGTCGCTAACGTTATTCCCCAACGCATCGGAATACGCCTCCA
>PYJE01000084.1 GCA_003635305.1 Candidatus Poribacteria bacterium
ATCAGCGAAAGCGATGGACAACACCTGCGACATGTCAGTTACCTTGTGGAATCGGAGTCCGTCCCGAATTTCCGTAGGGATGTCCGCCAAATCCTTCTCGTTTTCTTCGGGAATGATGATGTCAAAGATGCCGTTGCGATAGGCAGCGAGTGCCTTCTCCTTCAGGCCGCCGATAGGCAATACACGCCCACGGAGGGTTATCTCACCTGTCATAGCAACCTCCTTGCGTACCGGCCTGCCGGTCAGCGCGGAGAGAATTGCTGTCGCAACGGTGATACCTGCAGAAGGTCCGTCTTTCGGCACCGCGCCTTCGGGGATGTGGATGTGGATATCCTGCTCATCAAACCGATGCTCGCGAAGCCCGAAGGATTCGGCATTGGAACGGGTATAGGCAACCGCTGTTTGCACCGATTCGCGCATCACTTCCTGCAATTGCCCTGTCATGTTCAGTTTGCCTTCGCCCTGCATCGTCGTCGCCTCAACAGAGACGATGTCACCGCCGATTTGCGTCCACACCATGCCGGTTGCAACGCCGACTTCATCGTGTTCTTCCGCCTTCGTGCGCGTCCACTTCGCGGGGCCGAGGTAGTCGCTCAAGTTCAACGGCGTTACCTCCACTTTAATGTCCGGCGTGTTCTCTGTCACAATCTGCCGCGCAATTTTGCGGCAGACGCTGGTTATCGCACGCTCCAGACTGCGGACACCTGCCTCGCGCGTCCACTTGTGGATGATTTCAAAAATTGCCTCCTCCGTGAACTGAATGTTATCCGCTGATAACCCGTGCAGCTTGAGCTGCTTTGGAATTAACCCGTTCGGCGTGAAGGTAGCGATGTTCTGCTTCTCGAAATCGGTGTAGCCGGGCAGCTCGATGATGTCCATTCTATCTTGCAGCGCGGGGGGAATCGTGATGCGCGTGTTCGCTGTCGTGACGAACATCACATCGGAAAGATCGAAGGGGATATCGAGATAGTGGTCCCGGAAGGTAGAGTTCTGTTCCGGGTCTAACACTTCAAGGAGTGCTGAGGCCGGGTCTCCCCGAAAATCGGAGCTCAGTTTATCAATCTCATCTAGCAGGAACAGCGGGTTTCTCGATTTCACGTCGCGGAGCCCTTGGATGATGCGTCCTGGTATGGAGCCGATATAGGTGCGTCTATGTCCGCGGATTTCCGCTTCATCTCGCACACCACCGAGTGACATGCGGACGAATTTTCTGCCTGTCGCGCGGGCGATCGACTTGCCAAGCGATGTTTTGCCGACACCCGGCGGTCCGACGAGGCAGAGAATCGGTCCCTTCAAATGCTTGACGAGTTGCAAAACGGCGAGGTATTCCAGCACGTTCTCCTTTGGTTTCTCTAATCCGTAGTGGTCTTCGTCAAGGATGCGTTCTGCTTCGGGGAGTTGCACCTGATGTTCGGTGCGTTCGTTCCATGGAAGTGCGAGGATCCAGTCGACATAGGTGCGGATGACACCGGATTCGGCCGACATTGGGGGTATCTGCGCCAGCCGGTCAAGTTCCTTGAGTGCCTTCTCCTCAGCTTCTTCCGGCAGTCCGAGTGCCTTCACCTGTTCGCGCAGTTCGTCAACTTCGGTGATGTCCTCGCGGCCCAGTTCCTTCTGGATAACCTTCATTTGTTCCTGAAGGTAGAATTCGCGGTGCGTTTTCTGGACAGATTCACGCACCTGATTGTGGATATCGTCCTTCAGTTCGCCGCGCTCCAGTTCGTCCTTCAAAAGCCTGCCGATGAACTGTAGCCGCCTAATCGGGTTGAGTTCTTCGATGATGATGCGCCTATCCGGATTGGACAGCGGCATAAACCCTGCGAGTGTATCGGCGAGATGGCCGGGCTCCTCCTGTTTCTCCAAGGTGCGTTTGATCTCGGCGAGCTCTTTCTGTCGGCCGGCGGCATTGAGGGAGGCAGCGAAGGTGCCAAAAAGGTTGCGGACTTCCGACATCAGCGGTGCGGCGGCGTTCGCCAAACCGAGTTCCTCCGGCACAACTTGCACCTCCGCTTTCAAATAGCTCTCCATATTCGCGCACCGCAGGACGATGGCACGGTGTTCTGCCTCGACGGCGATGCGGATAGTGCCATCGCCCGGTTCATAGAATTCAATGATATGTGCAACGGAGCCGACAGCATGGAGATGTTCGGAAGAAGTGACTTCTTCATCCTCTCCAAGCGTGGCGATTTGGTGGAGAAGCAGGAGTCGCCGCTGTTCACGGAGAGCGGCGTGCGTCGCGTTAACGCCCATCTTGCGCGCGACGTTCAAAACCGATCTGGTCTTCGGAAAAACCGTATCAAAATCTGGCGGTAGATAGAGAATCGGTAAGCGGATAATTTCGGGTTCTCTTGAACTTGACATGTTATCTTTTCCTTTTTTGTTGTTCGCAATGCGTTCGATAACAGTTTCCGTGCTATAACAGCTCTCGCCGTATATCCGTCATCGACGTTGTCGATGACTACATTTTCGATGCTAGGCAATTGCACTAAGCCGACTTCCGTGCTTCGGATTCGCTGTAAATCAGCTCCGGCGGTTCATTGTTAAGCACACACGCTTCCGTGACATGGCACGCCTCCACGCCATTAAGCGTGGGAATGTGATAGAGCGTATCCATCATGATGTCTTCAAAAACGGCTCTTAGTCCACGCGCGCCGGTCTCCCGCTCAATGACTTTTTGCGCAATAGCGGATAAGGCTTCGTCGGTGACAACTAATTGCACACCTTCGTAGGCTAAAAGTCGCGCGTATTGTTTCACCAACGCGTTTTTCGGTTCCGTCAAGATGCGGATTAACGCCGATTCGTCCAATTCATGTAGCGTCGTCACAATCGGCATCCGTCCGATGAGCTCAGGGATTAACCCATATCGAATCAGGTCCTTCGGTGTAGCTTGGTTGAGGAGTACCGCTCTTTCGTGCGCCGAACCCGTGCTACCGCCAGGTTGAATCTCGGAACCAAACCCGATACGCTGTTTTCCGAGCCGATGCTTGATAAGGTTCTCCAACCCGATAAAAGTGCCGGCACAGATGAACAGAATCTTTTTGGTGTTCACCTGAATCACTTCTTGCTGCGGGTGTTTGCGCCCGCCGCGCGGCGGCACACTCGCGACGGTGCCTTCCAGAATCTTGAGCAGTGCCTGCTGCACACCCTCACCGGAAACATCGCGGGTAATGGAAGGATTCTCGGATTTGCGGGTGATTTTATCAATCTCGTCAATATAGATGATGCCAGTCTCTGCGCTGGCGATATCCCCATCTGCCGCCTGCAGCAGCTTGAGTAGGATATTCTCCACGTCTTCGCCGACGTAGCCAGCCTCTGTCAACGTCGTCGCATCCGTAATAGCGAACGGAACGTTCAAGACGCGCGCCAGCGTTTGCGCGAGCAACGTTTTGCCGGTGCCGGTTGGCCCCATCATCAAGATGTTGCTCTTGTCAAGCTCAACATCGTCAGAATCCGTAGTCTTCCCTATCGCCAAATCGTGTTTTAAGCGTTTGTAGTGGGTGTAAACGGCAACGGACAACGCTTTCTTCGCGTGCTCCTGGTCGATGACATATTCATCGAGCCGTGCCTTAATCTCGGTGGGTGTGGGCGGTTCTTGGGTGAGGATGCTAGGGATTTCGGGCTCTTTGCGTTCCGCTGCTCTCTCACGTTGGCCACGGGCCGTCCGCTGTCGCGTGTTCGCGCTTTCTCTTCCGTTGGCCGTTCTTGATGTGGGAGAGAATACGTCTACGGAACCTGCGGCACCGTTACTCGGTTCTTGCGCGAGGACATCGCTGCAAACGGCGACGCACTGTCCGAGGCAGTCGAGGCAGATGTTTGCCTCAAACCCACTCAGGAGTTGGTTCTCTGGGACATGGGTGCTATCGCGGCTACAGAAGGCACATGTCGCCTTGTCGTGCGTTGATTCCGAGAGCCGCACGATGCACTGAAGGCAAATGTTAGCCCGCGGCCCCTGAAGGAGCCTGCGGACTTGCGAGCTATCGCGTTTGCAGAAAGAACAAGACATTTCACTATATATTGACATAACAAGTTCTATCCTTTAGGATGGACGCAGCAGCGATTTCGGTAGGCGCGCGTTGTCAGCGCGTTCCCACGCCGGCGCGGTTGAAAACTGCGCTACCGGTGGGGCACGATGGCATTTGCGTCTGTCCTGTTATTGTTGTTCTACGCGTTGCGTAACGACTTCATCTACGATGCCGTATTTGAGGGCCTCTGCCGCTGTCATGTAAAAATCTCTATCGGCATCGGTGGCGATTTTCTCCATCGGCTGCCCGGTGTGTCTGGCTAAGATTTGGTAAAGCCGCTCCCGTTCTTGCAAAATCTCGGTAGCGTGGATGCTAATATCGGAAGCTTGCCCGGCAATGCCGCTCACCATGGGCTGATGAATGAGTGCCTTTGCGTGCGGCAGCGCGTAGCGTTTCCCTGGCGCACCTGCAGCGAGCAGAATAGCCCCCATGCTGTAAGCACGTCCGAGACACCACGTCTGCACGTCTGCTCGGATATACTGCATGGTATCGTAAATGGCCAAACCGGCAGAGACAGAACCGCCGGGGCTGTTGATATAGAGGACAATGTCAGCATCCGGGTCCTTCCCTTCAAGGAAGAGCATCTGTGCAGTGACGATGTTCGCGACGGCATTATCATCGATGGGTGAACCAATCATGATAATCCTGTCTTCAAGGAGCCGAGAGTAAATGTCATAAGTCCGTTCACCTCGGCTGGTTTGTTCAACAACAAAGGGGACAAGCA
This sequence comes from Candidatus Poribacteria bacterium, assembly GCA_003635305.1. Lineage (GTDB taxonomy): Bacteria > Poribacteria > WGA-4E > WGA-4E > WGA-3G > AGPOR5. The sequence continues at coordinate 4,747 of PYJE01000084.1, forward strand.
TAAGCAGGATTTCCAGGATTTAGCAGGATTTCCAGGATTACAGAATATGTTCATTCATATTTCCTTGGAAGTCCGAAGCATAATTCACAAGATTCACAAGGTTTCCACGAACGGAAACCGGCACATGTGCCAGCCCTTTACAGGCTACGTTCGTTCGAGGAAAGTTTCTTCCGTTCACGTTATGATAAGCGATTGGCGTGTGGATGCCCGTTGGATGAGGAACTGATAGATTTTCTCGTTTTGCAATTGGCTTCGGAAATCTTCCAAGCGGTTGTTGGATTTGAGCAGGTTCGCGTAGACTTGTGCGTCTCGGTTTTGATGTTCAGCGGCGCGCCGGAGCTCGAGTTCAAGTTCATCGTCGGTGATGTGAATGCCCTCGCGTTCGGCAATCGCGTTGAAAATCCACGCCTGCTTAATCTGTTTAATGACATCTGGCCGCAAGTGGGTTGGGAGCCCGGCATTTTCCGTGCTCACTGGTTCTCCCGCTGCCGCTTTCTGCGCATTCTCAGCGGCGAATTGCCGTTGCAGGTTCTGCAGTGCCTGCTGCACTAAGGTTTCAGGAACGGTGATGTCGGTTTGCTCAATGAGCTGCTCCAGTAGTTCGGCGCGCTGTCTGTCTACCTGCCGGCTCCGTTCCTCCTCAACGAGGTTATTCCAGATAACGCCGTAGAGTTGGGGAAAATTTTCATATCCCAGGTCCTTCGCGAATTCGTCATCGAGTTCGGGCAGCAACTTTTGCGTGATAGCGTGCAAGGTGAGTTCGTAGTGTGCGGTGTTCCCGGCGAGGACAGGCGAGCGGTGATTCGCCTCAAACGGAATTGCGACTGTTTTCGTGTCGCCGAGTTCCATTCCGAGGAGTGCTTCCTCCAGTTTTTCGTGAAATATGCCTGCGCCGAGTTCTACGTCGACATCTTGCTGCGATTCTGCCTCAACGTATTCGCCGTTGATAAAACACTCCCAGTCGAGGCGAACGCAATCCTTCTCTTGGACAGGCCGTTCGTCTTCCAGCGGTTCATACGTTGCGGATTGGGATTGCAGCTGTGCGATATACGCGTCAACTTCCTCGCGCGGCACATCAACGGGTGCTTTGTCTGTCGTCAGTTCATCGTAACGCGGCAGCGTGAGACTCGGGCGGATGTCCACGGTGGCGGAGAAGGTGAGCGGCTGATTCTCGCTAACGTTGAGCTGCTTGAGCGGCGGCGAGAAAACAGGTTGCGCAAGGGGAGTCAAGTGTTCCGCATAAATCGCCTCTTCATACCCGCTGACGACCAGGTGTCGGACGACTTCGTTGTTGATGTATTCCGGGTATCGTGATTTCAGGATAGAGACTGGCACGCGTCCCTTCCGGAAGCCGGGAATCGCCACCTGATCGCGGAGGGATTGATACGTTTCCTCCAGGGCCTGATTTACATCTTCAACGGGCACCTCAATATCCAAACGGACTTGCGTGCTGTCTAGCCTTTCAACTTCAACTTTCAAATTTCTGTATGGCCGCAAAGCGGCGTGCGGCCATCTCCTTGTTTTGGAATATGCTCGGATGAACCGGGTCAGCTTCGTCTGAGTCACTGCATCGCGCGCGTGCAAGCATCACGCGGGAACGTCATTTATCACTTAGCGTGTTGTGGGCCGCGCCCGCAACCTACGCGTTTCAGTATGGGCGAGGAGGGACTTGAACCCTCACGAGGCGTAACCCCAATAGATCCTAAGTCTATCCTGTCTACCAATTCCAGCACCCGCCCAAGATGGGCGACGTGCGTGTCACCCTTTGGGCCATACAGAAAAATTGCGCCGTGAAGGAATCGAACCTTCAACCGCCTGATTAAGAGTCAGATGCTCTGCCAATTGAGCTAACGGCGCGCCTTTTCTCAATTCAACCCCGACAGCATCGTCGGGAGGGACAGGTTTCCCATGCCGTCCCAACTCCTCTCTTACACTCCCGCACTACAAGCCGACAAAAGGTGGATGATGGGATTTGAACCCACGCCCACTTGATCCACAGTCAAGTGCTCTACCCCTGAGCTACATCCACCACAAGATTTTCTCTCAAACACGCCTAGCAGGAATCGAACCTGCAACCTACGGATTAGAAATCCGTTGCTCTATCCGATTGAGCTATAGGCGCATGCAAGTATATCGGGGCGAGAGGATTTGAACCTCCGACCTTCTGCTCCCAAAGCAGACGCGCTAGCCGGGCTGCGCTACGCCCCGAAATTCGCCGTGATGAAAAGATAGCAAGGCTTCTCTCAGCCGTTACCACCACAAACGTGACAATTCGCTATTAATTATAACACATTTTAACGCATTTGTCAAATTAAATTGCAAAATTCTTGCGTTTTTTTTTCATTTCTGCTACAATTTCTCGCAGTTAACACGTTTAAACAGTGACGCGTATCCTATTTTACCGAAAGTGTGGCAGTTTTTATGCTGAACCCCGAATTGATAAAACAACTTCACCCCTACTCTATCCGCGTGAAACGCCGCTTCCGAGGAAAATTGAGGGGCGAACGCAGCAGCCTTAACCGCGGAACAGGCATCGAATTTGCCGATTACCGCGCATACGAACTGGGCGATGATCTTCGGTATGTTGACTGGAACGTTTACGCACGCTTGGAGAAGCCTTTCATCAAACTTTTCCAAGCAGACGAAGAATTGCCTGTCTCGTTGCTCATCGATAACAGCCGCTCAATGCAGTTTGGGAATCCGACAAAGTTGACACGTGCCAAGCAGCTCGCCGCCGCGTTAGCCTATATCGCGGTGGCACATAACGACAGCATCGCTGTTTATACCTTCGCGGAACGCCTCGTCTCAGCATTGCCGCCGACATCGGGCACATCGCAGTTCTCACGTATCACGAAAGCACTTTCGGCAATTGAGGCACAGGAGGGAACCGAAGGGACCCGCATCACTGACTGCTTCCGCCACTTCGCGGCACATCAACCGTGGCCAGGTGTCGCTGTCATCTTCTCCGATTTTTTCGCGGCGGACGGTTACGCGCCCGGCTTCAAGTTATTGGCGGGCCGCGGGTTCTCGCTGATGGCAATTCAAATGATGAGCCCAGAAGAAACCGACCCGAGTCACACTAGCACGGTAACCCACGGAAACCAGTGGCAATTAGCAGATGCCGAAACGGGCGAAACGAGAGCGATTACGATGAATGAGGAGACGCTCGCGCAATATCGGCATGCACACAAAACTTTTTGTGACGACTTGCAACGTTTCTGTGCCGCTCGGGGTATCGGCTACGCGCGTTTCAATTGCGACATGCCGATAGACTCGTTTGTTTTGCAGGAGCTGCATCGCGCCGGTTTCCTTCAGAGGAAACGGTAAGCGAGGACTGTCCCTCGCCGCACAGAAATCGGCTTTCCAACGTAGGGCGAGGAAAACTTGTCCCTCGCCAAGCCGCGCATCCTTTAGCACCGTAGGGCGAGGGCCTGTCCCTCGCCGTGCCCCGGAGAAACAAACCATGCACAAACACATCACGCACCTAACTCCAGAGGCGCGCATTGAACTCATCCAAGGCGACATCACCAAAGCGCAGGTAGATGCCATTGTGAATGCCGCGAACCGGCAGCTTATCGGCGGTGGGGGTGTGGATGGAGCTATTCGGCGGGCCGGTGGCGACGCAATAGAACAAGCATGCGCCCGGATTCGGGAACGCCAAGGCGGCGTGGAGACAGGCAACGCCGTTATCACTACCGGCGGCAACCTCTCTGCAAAGTATGTCATTCACACCGCCGGGCCTGTCTGGGAAGGGGGTACCGCCGGCGAACCCGAATTGCTCGCCAGTTGTTATCGCGAGAGTCTCCGACTTGCTGTCGAAAACGGCGTGCAGACTATCGCCTTTCCATCTATTAGCACTGGGATTTATGGATACCCGACAGAGAAAGCGGCGGCTGTCGCGCTTCACACCGTGAAGGAATTTGTCGCCCGCGGCGTTCCTGCACCGACATGCATCCAGTTTATTCTGTTTGACGATGTCACTTATCGGTGTTACACCGATGCGCTAACGCAACTTTAACATCTTAGGCCTGACGCAGACGAACTCGGTAGGCGCGGTTTTCAACCGCGCCTACCGGTGGAGGCCGGTGGAGGACTGGCATTTACGTCTGTCCTGCAGCTTCAACATCCCGTAGAGCGATGGCCTGTCCATCTCCATTGAGGAGCACCCACAATTCAAGGCAACACATTTAGCCGCACTTCACTCATTTTGCCCATCTATATCCCCGCGTTTCTCCTCGCGACAGGCGGTGGCATTGTTTACCCGACGCTCTCGATTTACGTTAAATCGTTTGAACTCTCCTATACGTTGACAATGATTGTCCTCGCGGTGGGGGTTATCGGGAATATCCCAGCAGGTTTTTTCGTAGAACGGCTTGGGCAAAAATCATCCATGTTGCTTGGATTAAGCATGATAGGCGCGTCCACGATTGGGATGGGTATTGCGCAAAATTTTGTCCAACTCATCGGTGCGCAGCTGCTTGGCGGTATCGGAAACGCGTTTTGGATGCTCGCCCGACACGCCTATATGACAGAAGTTATTCCGATTGCGCAGCGCGGCAGAGCGATTGCGCTGTTCGGCGGTGTGAACCGGATGGGCTACTTCGCTGGGCAGTTCGGTGC
>PYJE01000085.1 GCA_003635305.1 Candidatus Poribacteria bacterium
AGAATCTGGAGGTGTCGTTCCGCAATCACCTCTAAAAACAGATCTGCCAGCTGCGCCTGCGTATGCGGATGCAGATGGATACCCGGCTGCTCCAGAATCAACGTCGAACCCTCCGGTACATAGTAGCAGTGGACTAAAATCGGCAAAAGATCTGCCAAGCCGTACCCTATATCTGCCAAAGTCACCCGCGCACTAGTAGGGGTTTTTTGAATGCGCACTTCATAGGTGCTATTGTCTGAAGCCCCGTTCGGGCCCAGCCAAAAATCATGCGCGAGCTCCATCTTTTGCAACCACGCCGAGACCCGGGCCTCAATTGGAACGCCATTGCCGTTGTGGGAAGTCTTCAGGTTCCGCACGCGCGCCGAAAGGAGCGCGGCAATCGCCTCATCCCCACACAAACCCATCTCCACCGGATGCTTGCCGTTCCAATGATAGTGCCGTTGCGGATGAACACGGGTGGGGCCAAGGTAATAGACTCGGGAAAATTGATTTTCAAACGCCGCAGTGGGCGCACCCAAGACTTCGCTGCTCAATTTCCCCCTCTCTTCGCGGATAGACGTGGTAAAAGTGAGACTACCAATAGGACCAGAAAGAACATCCGGCTGTCCATTGGCATTCACGTCAGGCACGCTGATTTTCAACGGTTGCCGGGGTTTGCATCCGAATTCCAATTCCAGCGTTTTATCAGTATCGTGCCCATGAATCACGTCACGGAAACTCCCCAGATTCACCAGAGACTGCTCATCGCCGAAGAAGAGAACGTCGTCACTGCCGATGCTCTGCTTCAGCAACAACAGCAGCTGCAACAGACTGCTCTTTCCAGAACTATTCGTCCCGAAAAAGCCGGTCAGCGGTGCAAGAACCACCTCGCCACTGTCGGCCCACGACTTGAAGTTTTTCGCGCGGATATGCGTAATCATGGTTGTCAATCTCCTTTGATGTTAATTATACCACATCTCGCGCAGAAATGCAACTTTTGACAAAAATCACACCTCGTAAACCTTCAAGACTTCGTCACCGTAGTGATTAATCACCTTCACAGCAATTTTGCCACCTTCGGGACGCGCAAACGGCAGGCTCTCTGTCCGATACAGACGCTCCCACGTCGCCTCGTCTATCTCCGCCTTTAACGCCTGCTTAAGTTTTCTGTAAGGTTCGTCCGCGCCGGTGAAATAGGCGTGCCGCACGAAAAACGCCTCATCGTTGTAGTCGGTGTCGATAAACCAACACGCAATCTCACCCGGGTCATCGGAACGCACCAAGCCTTGCCGCGCATCAAACACATCAACGCCTAACAACTTCACGACAAGACTGCCATCATCTTGACGGTGGAGCTCAATGTCAGGTTCCCCGAAGTTCATGAAGAGGTTGCCGGCCCCGGTGTTTTTGAGCTCGCCTATCATCAACTCCGGATTCATCTTGACAGGGAGAATCGGAAGGCTTCCCATGCGCGTCCGCTCATCCGCCGTGTATCCCTCAAAGGCGAACGCTAAAACGATGAGCCGCTCAAACTTCGGGATGCGCCGCATCGCCTCGCGCGCCGCGCCTTCCATCCACTGCCTCCCCACTGTCTCATACTGCGGGCCGATGCTAATCGCGACGCTTCGCGATTCACCGTTTTCGTCGGTGTAAGCACCCTCCGCGTGGAGATAATCGCCAGGGAACTGCGACAGCCAGTCAAACGTTAGCCGTTGCGCCTCGACGCGATTCTGCACGCCCGCAGTTTTTAGGTGCGCCACGATGTGCGTGTGGAAGTCTTGGGAAGAATCGGGACCGGGTGTCAATTGAGACAGGGAGGGCTCTCCTAACGGTTTTTGCACGCGGTGCGGCGATAAACTCTCTACCGTAAACGGACCGGCGACGCGCGTCCGACTTCTGTCGATATGCGGCCCATCATAGAGCACCTCGCTGGTGGCACGACGCGCCGTAGATGCATCCATCTCCACCTGCCTCTCGCGCTTGAGAGAAAGCCACTCCCGATGCAACCGCTGCGTCTCCACACTCCACGAAGTATCGGTTTCTTGAGGAACTTCCCATTCTTCCCAAGCAGAATCCCCTTTACCTAACCTCGTATTAAGTAATTCACGAATCTCGCCTAATTTCGGTGCATACGCAGCATGGATGTCGTCAATCTCAAGGTTGTTCGCCATATCCGAGAGGCTGATGTGCGGCGCGGTTTTGTAGACAAATCCCTGCTTGATGTCCTCGTTATCCTGCAATTGATAGTAGGGATAGACTGCGGACATAAGCCGCGTGCGCGCCAAGGCGAGAGCAACACGGGAGGTATCAATTGTTACCCACCGTCTTCCCCATTGTTCTGCGACGTAAGCGGTGGTGCCGCTGCCGCACGTGGGATCGAGGACAAGATCTCCCGGGTCGGAAGTCATGAGGATGCACCGTTGGATGACTTTAGGGTTCGTTTCGACGACATAGGTTTTTCCGGCCCCGCCCCGTCCGGTGTCTGTCCAAAGATTTGTAATCTCTCGCCCTGGAAAATCGCCTGCATAACGGACATAGTTCAGCGTAATTTCTCTTGCAATAAGCCGACTCTGTTTAGCAAGCCGGTCAAAACCTTCATGACTTGTCGCCCAGCCTCTACCTCGTGAAGGGACAAAAGTCCTTCCTTCAAATTCATATTTAGCAGTAGCCCCTCCGGCAGTTTGCGATGATGCCAAAACAATCTGAAACCTCCGACTGTTTTCAGGTAAGAGTGCGGGGTTTCTCTTTTCAGCACTTGTCATGCCGCGGCGTGTTCCATCCGGCAATTCGACTTGGGTATAGGCATTAAGGAGCGGATCGGGCGCGCGCTCATCCCATTGCATATAAAGTTGCCGATATTTCATCTGCTCCTTATCCTTCGCGTACCACAAAAGATAATCGGAGATGGCGGCGAGCCCGGACGAGGAAGTCATGCCGCCACGTGTCCATGTGATGGTGGAGACAAAGTTCTCATCACCGAACACTTCATCCAACACGCATCGGACGCGATGGACATTCTCTTCGCTGATTTGGACGAAGATGCTGCCGCTATCGGTGAGCAGTTCGCGCGCGACAGTCAGCCGGTCGCGCAGATACGCCAAGTAGGAGTGGATGCCGAGTTCCCACGTATCGCGGAACGCGCGAATCTGTTCGGGTTGGAACGTCACGTCTTCCGTTTTCGTATCGCCGACGTTGCGCTTTCGGGTGCTGACTTGCCAGTTGCTTCCGAATTTGATGCCGTAGGGAGGATCGAAGTATATCGTCTGCACGCGGCTTTTAAGTGCTTCTTTCTCGGCGAGGGAATTCATAACGAGGAGTGAGTCGCCTAAAATGAAGCGGTTGTTCCAATTCTGTTCGTGCTGATAGAATTCGATGCGCTGTCCAAATTCTAGCGCGTTGAATCCCTCAAAGAGCAGTTCGGTTTGCGCCGGTTCGTGCTGCGCTTTTTGGGAGCGGAGTGCCTCGATAATCGCTTGCGGCTGGATGTGTTCCTGTGCGTAGATTGGCACGGCGTGCACCCTGAGTGCCTCGCTATTCTGTTCCTCTTTGCCGCGCCAGACGAGCTGCGGATCCAACGAAGCATCGCGCCGGTAGAGGGTGGTGTCTGGTTGCGTCTCCGCGTCCGCCGCAAACCCGCCGAGTTCCTGTGTTGGGTTGTTCGCGCGTTTATCGCGGTGTTGATAATGACCGATCGGTTTTTTAGACATGGAACGTTTCCTTTGTTATAGGCATTTTGTCGGAGTAGATCTAGAAATCCACCCTTACAAACGGTGACGTTATTCTTCAATGACGGCATCGGCGAGGAGATAGGCGGCGGCTAAGAAAATGAGACTATACCCGACTAACAAATTCAGCCACATCCCGCTTGCCACTGTTCCATTGACGAGCAGGGAGACGGTGCATTTTGCGCCGCCCATGATAATCGGGATGACGAGGGGCAATAAGATGACAGAGAGTAGGCTTTCGCCGCCGACACTTGTTGACATGCCTGCCAGTAGCACGCCGATAGCACAAAATCCGAGGGTGCCGATGCTCAACACGCCCATCAATTTCAGCAGCACGCCTACCGTCACGACATCAAGTAAATCCAAGAATTGCAGCGCAATCGGCGTGATGATAACCTCTAACAGCGAGAGAAAAAAGAGGTTGCTGATAACTTTAGCGAGGTAGAAGTTGCTGGCATCAACGCCTGTCAGGCGGATGCCGTGCAGGGCACCACTTGTCCTTTCAAGCGTCAAAGAACGGTTTAAGGTGATAATTCCCGCGAAGACGAAAGTGGCCCAGAGGACGCTGGCGGTGAGTTTGCCGCGTTCCGTTTTCTCTGGGAAAATCGGCCCGAATGCGAACGCGAAGATGAGGACAACCAACAGGCTAAAGACGAAAGTCAAAGCCAGCGTCTCTTTTGAACGGAAGTGGAGCCCGAGGTCTTTGCGAATAAGCGTGCTAATGTGACGGAGGGTTTCGTTCATCAACGTTCCCTTTTCTGCGTCAGCAGGTTAACCGGCGGCGCGGGTTGAACCCGCGCTTCAGGCCGGTGACAGCTATGGCGGCGGTGCAGTGGGAGTGTTTGACGGCGGCGGCTCATCAAACGGTTGCCCTTTCGCTGCCGCCGCTAGCCGTCGTTCATTCCAGGCTGTCCAAACCCGGTCGCGCTCGGCAATGCCTCTGGCTTCTCCCTCGGCGATGCCTCTGGCTTCTCCCTCGGCTTTCCCCTCGGCTTTCGCCTTGGCAATGCGCTGCGCACGCTCATCCATGAACATCCGATACTTAATCATGAACCACCCTCCTATTTCAAAACTAACCATCGTCCAGAAAAAGGCATACGGAATGCAATTCGTCACATGCCCAACGATGGCGATGCACGTCACCGTAAACCCTTTCCCTTGCTCGATCTCATACCAACCGACTAGGCGCGGGTTGAACCCGCGCTTCAGGCCGGTGACAGTTATGGCGGTGGCGCAGTGGGAGTGTTCGACGGCGGCGGCTCATCAAACGGTTGCCCCTTCGCTGCCGCCGCTAGCCGTCGTTCATTCCAGGCTGTCCAAACCCGGTCGCGCTCGGCAATGCCTCTGGCTTCTCCCTCGGTGATGCCCTCGGCTTTCCCCTTGGCTTCTCCCTCGGCGATGCCCTCGGCTTTCCCCTCGGCGATGCCCTCGGCTTTCGCCTTGGCAAGACGCTGCGCACGCTCATCCATGAACATCCGATACTTAATCATGAACCACCCTCCTATTTCAAAACTAACCATCGTCCAGAAAAAGGCATACGGAATGCAATTCGTCACATGCCCAACGATGGCGATGCACGTCACCGTAAACCCTTTCCCTTGCTCGATTTCATACCGACCAACTAGGATGTTGTAACCGATAACCAATGCCGAGAATACAAAAATGCCCGGCTTCTCCCAGACTTGTCTGAGACTTAATAGCGATATCCGCTGCGCTTTCAATGGAATTCTCCTCGCGCGTCGTTACTATGCATTATAGCATATTCCGCAGAATGCATGCAAAACGCATCCGAAATGTTTAAATCAGATTGACCACCCTCTCCTCATATAACCGCGCCAATGCGTCCATCGCAATGTCATCTTTATTCGCGACTGCCTCCAACTCACCGTTTAGCATGAAGAGAAACCGTGTGCCGGCGAGATACCCCAACTCGGTATTGTGCGTGGTGATGACGATGCCCTTGCCCGCTGCGCGTTCCTGTGCAATGCGCTGGAGGACAAAACTCTTGGCAGCGGCATCAAGACCGGAGAACGGTTCATCGAAGAGCAACACCGATGGATGGTGGAGTAAGGCCCTGGCTATCATAAAACGCTGCGTCATGCCACGCGAGAAGTGCTGCAGAGGTTCATGCACAAAACGACTCAACCCCACCTCGGCGAGGAGCGTTGTGCAGCGTTCTTCTAATCGCGCAACGCCATACATCCGCCCGAAAAACCTGAGATTTTCGTAAGGGCTGAATTCGGGATAGGCTAACGGTTCATGGACAACGACACCGAGAGCACCTCGGACGGCAAGCGGTTCTGCCAGCGCATCGCGGCCTTCAATCTCAAGCCGCCCTGATGCCGGTTTCAGAAGTGTCGCGAGCATCTTCAACAGCGTCGTCTTGCCCGCACCGTTCGGACCGAAAATTGTGACGACTTCTCCTGCATCAACGGCGATGTCTACGTTTTTGACAATCGGCCGGTGACCGAAATGCTTTGTGATGCCGGATGCACGCAGGCGCATAGTGACATTCCTAGAAAGGGTTGGATATAAAAATACGGGCGGATAGGGGGTATCCGCCCGTTTGATAGTTCAGACAGACACGGACCGTAGGCGCGGTTTGAAACCGCGCATCCTACGTATCCGCCCGTTCAATAGTTCAGACAGACACTCCCACCGGTAGGCGCGGTTTGAAACCGCGCAGGCACGTATCCGCCCGTTCAATAGTTCAGACAGACACCCTATCTGTAGTTCGGGCTCGCCGGAGCCCGAACGGGTATCCGCCTGCATTCGCAAGGCATTCCGCTACATCAAGCGGCGGATAATCGCCTCGCCTTGTTCTTTACTAATACCGAGAGGCTGGTGCGCCATCGGGCCATTTTCCAAAACGGGCTCCATCTGCTCCAGCGAGGAACGCTCGGTATCCTGATAAAACAGGCCGATCGGAATCTCATCGCCCCACTTGACAGCTTGCTCCAAAGCCACACCCTTGTCAGAAACATCGTGGTCTTCCGGAAGTTCCTGAACTCGCGGTTTGAAGAAATCAAACGTGTTGTCCTTATTGAACGTGACGCAGGGACTAAACACGTCAATAAGGGCAAACCCTTTGTGTTGCATGCCGTTATACATCAAATCCGCCAATTGCCGAGGGTTACCGCTGAACCCTCTGGCGACATAAGTCGCGCCAGCGACGATTGCCAGCGCAATCGGGTTAATCGGCTCCTCAATGTTGCCGAACGGCGTGCTGTAAGTCTTCATACCCATGAGACTTGTCGGCGATGTCTGCCCGACAGTCAACCCGTAAATCTGGTTGTTCATCACGATGTAGAGAAGATCTACGTTCTTCCGCATCGTGTGGACGAAATGGTTGCCGCCGATACCGTACCCGTCCCCATCTCCGCCGGTGACGACGACGTTCATCTCGTGATTCGCCATCTTCGCACCGGTGGCTACAGCGAGAGCCCGGCCATGCAACGTATGCATGCCATAGGTCTGGACATAGCCTGGGAGGTTCGAGGAACAGCCGATACCGCTCACGGTGAGGTGTTCGTGGTTTCCGCGCCCGAGCTTTGCGTAAGCATTCTGGAGCGAACTGAGGACACCGAAATCGCCGCAACCGGGGCACCAGTCGGGGCTAACCCCACTTGCGAAGTCTCTCGCCGTGGGCGCGCCGACAACCGGTCTCTCTTTCACCCGCGTTCTTCTTTCACGTCTGGCCATCTGATTCATCCTCCTTTATTAGACGACAATCTCCTGATAGGGCACATAGACACCGACTTTGCCGCCGAAGAGCTCCTGTGCTCCCTCAACGATGTGGTGCGGCATGAACGGCTCGCCATCATATTTCCGAATGTGGCCAGCAGCCTTGAAGCCGGTTTCACCGCGCAGGAACCGCGCGAATTGCCCCGTGTAATTGCACTCTACGACAACGGCGTGCGCGGCTTTGTCAAGCACTGCATTCACCGCATCTTCGTCTATCGGGTAGAGCCACTTGAAATGGATGTGATTCGTGGGCATCCCCGCCTCGGTGAGTTGCTGCGCTGCTTCGCCAATGACGCTGTGCGTTGAGCCCCATCCGATGAGGGTGATTTCCGCATCTTCGGGTCCTTCCAACGTCGGCGGCGGCAGCTGTGCGGCGATGCCCTCCATCTTCCGTTGCCGCTTATCCATAATGTCGCGCCGCTTGTGCGGGTTGGTAAACTCGTCACTGATGAGTCCGCCGTCTTCATCGTGGTCATCGGTAGCGACGACGTGGACGTGTCCGGGGGTGCCGGGGATGGCACGCGGCGAAATCCCGCTATCGGTAATCTGATACCGCAGATAGTCACCGTTCGTTTGGGCAGCACCGGTTATCAGTTCACCCCGGTCGATTTTCGGCTGCCAATTGACAGATTCTGGTGCGAACGTCGTAAAACCCATCGAAAGCGTCAGGTCCGAAAGCACCATGCCGGGGCATTGGAACTTATCAACGAGGTTGAAGAGTTCAGGAATGGTATCAAACCCATCCATGATGCTGGTTGGCGAGACGATAATCTTGGGGAAATCGCCTTGGCTGGCTCCGAGGAGCTGCCAGAGATCTCCCTGTTCAGTTTTCGTTGGCAGGCCGGTGGAAGGTCCGCCGCGCTGAACGTTAATGACGACGATGGGGATTTCCATCATTCCGGCACTGCCGATTGCCTCTGTCATCAGGGCGAAGCCGCCGCCGGAAGTGGCACACATTGCGCGGCATCCGGCGTGTGCTGCGCCGATAACCATGTTGATAACGCTGATTTCGTCCTCGCACTGCCGCACCATGATGCTTAAGTCACGCGCGTTGTCGGCCATCCATTTCAGGACACCGGTGGAGGGGCTCATCGGATAGGCACAATAGAATTTGACACCTGCGGCTGCGCCGCCCATCGCCATCGCCGAATTGCCATCAACGAAGGCGAGCGGTTCCTGCTTCGTGAACTGCGCCTCAAACGGGTTGAAGTGCGCTGCGGCGTGATTGTAGCCGGCCCGCGCTACGGCGAGGTTTGCATCCGTTATCGCCTGTCCCTTCCGCTTCAGGAACGTCAGCGTGATGATGTCCTCAAGCACCGCCAAATCCCCGCCTACCATATTCAAAGCGACACCGAACATGCAAATATTCAGCATCAGTTTCTTCCGATCGGTGTTATCCGACAGTTCTTTGTAGGAGATGGGGCACAGTTGGATGTCCTCGCGTTCTGGTGCCTGCTTGACATCGTCGCTGTTATAGATAATCGCGCCGCCGGGTGCGACGTGGGGGAGGTGTTTCTCCAGACTGTTCCGGTCTAGCGCGATAACCAGGTCGATTTTGTCGCCGTGATTCGCCACTGGTTCGGAACTAATTCTGATGGTGAGGAAGGTGTGTCCGCCGCGGATGAGAGATTGGTAAGCACTGTAGGTGAAGACGTGCAGGCCGTGCCGGGCACAGATTTGGCTCATGCTTTTGCCGACGGTGTCTATCCCCTGGCCGGGTGCGCCACCTACAGCAACTACAAAGTCGTAATTTGCCATCTTGGCTCCCTTCATAATTTTGACGTGCGCCGCTGTTATCGCCAGATAACTTCGGCGCGCCGATAGATTCTTCGGATTCAACCCTGCGGACGATGCCCGCCCGCCAGAGTGGGTGAAATTGCTTGGTGATTTTTCGCCTCTTTCATGACGCATAATCCTAAAACATGTTACTTTAGTTAATTATACCACATTTTCATCGCAATTTCAAATTTTTTTTCAATTTATCCCGAAAGGTCTGATTTTCGCGCGAAATGGAGGCACGGCGAGGGACAGGCCCTCGCCCTACGGTAGCGCGGGGGCGCGCTTACAAAGCGCGCCTACCAGGCACAGGGCTTCACACTCCGGTAGCGCGGGGGCCCGTCCCCGCGAACACGCCTCGCCCTCCGGTAGCGCGGGGGCCTGTCCCCCGCGAACGTTCCTTACACCAAAGACTTGAGTGCCTCCATCGCGGCCGGCGTGCCGATTTTCTCCAAAGCGAAGATGACATGGTGTTGCACGCGTTCAGAATCGTCTGCAAATGCCGCGGCGAGTGCCGGAACTGCAGCTGCAGCCGGTTCTCCGATGTTGGCGATTGCGTAAGCGGCATAAGTGCGAACTTCTTCGGCCGGATCGTGCAAGGCCTGGATGAGTGTCGGCAGCGCACCGACAGCATCGTCGCCCATCGAACTGAATGCGCGAACGACATACTCGCGCACCTCCTCATCAATGTCTGACAATGCCTCTGTCAGTGCGGGAATTGCAGCCGTGCCGATGCGCGAGAGGGCCGCGCTGATACTGAGCGCGTGGTGTCTTCCCACCGTCTGGAGTTGTTCCATCAGCGGTTCCACGGCAGGTTCGCCGATTTGCGCCAGTGCGTCTGCCGCCTGGTCAGAAATATCCCACAAGTTCTCGGCGAGTGCCTCAATCAACTCTGGGATAGCAGGTTCGCCGATGCCGACTAACGTTGTCTTGGCGGCATCGCGCACCTCGTCATCTGCATCTGATAATTCGTCGATCAGTTCAAGAACCGGTCGGTGCATGCATTACCTCTTTTTAGGGTTCTCCTACCTACGAAGATTTCACTCCAATCCGCGCGCTTTGCGTTGGTTGAGGGTGGCACTGAGACGTTCGGTTTGCTCACGGCGCAATCGGTTGTAAACCCGTTCCGATATGTGCTGATTCTTGCGAGCGTCATCGAGATAGGTGATAAACTCAAGCCTGGCGACACGGACATCCTCCAGGTCTTCGTCGTCAAGCTTCCCCAGCCAGCCAGCATCGGGTTTCGCATCCTCGTGCGTTTCCGCCGCCTCTGTTGTCTTACTGCGGTTGTGGGCATTGCGAAGCATGAACAGTGCGGCGACGAAAAACCCACCTGTCAATGCGGCGGCAACGGCGATGAGTGCCATCTGCCCGAGGTCTGCCGATGTCTCCTGACTTGCCACCCCGAATTTCAGTGTTAAGTCAGCCCGCGCGCCCGCCGGAAACGGCTCATTCTCCTGATTGCTGTAAATGTTGTAAATCAGGTTATGAATCGCCTCGCGCCGCGGCTCGCCAAACCGCTTGGATTGGGGACGGAAGTTGAACCGCTCTGGGACAAGAATGTAGAGATGCTCCGTGTCAAACTGAAGGAGACGGGATAAATCCAATTCAGCGTCCTCAACGTGCAAAATGTAGACGTAACCGAATTCCAGCTGACCCGGGGGCAAAGGTGTTGTCATTACCACCTGATTGGTTGCAGGACTCACAGCGAGTTCGTGCGACGTGCGGCTTTGAAACCCTTCATGTCCGCGCGGCAGCCCCAAATGCAGCCCCACCGGTTTTCCATCATGCACCGTTTGAAACGGCAAATCGTTCTGATTTTCAACTTGCAGTATCTCCCTGACGCTCACTGCCCCGTCCGGTGCGTGGTCTTCCGGTGGTGGCCCGATAAACAGCATATGAGTTTTAACCCGAATTTTCGACCGGTCGTTGCTCATCGCGCCGATGTCAAGGTTAACCGTGAGATTCGGGGCCCACGTCGACAAAACCAGGTCTTCCTCCGTATATTCACTACCTTCGTAAGTGGTAGCAACAGTATAGTGGAGACTCGGGTCAAGCGGTAACTCATCAAAACGGTAATCGCCGTTCTCATCGGTTACCGTCTCCTGCGTTTCAACGTCAGCATTCGCTCGATGCACATTGAGAGTTACGGGATGCGCGGCGAGCGGTTTATCCAATTTTTTGTCCGTGAGTCTGCCGTGAATGTAGCCGACTTCGGCGTGAACAGACATCCCGCAAACGAGCATTGCGGTTATCGCGATGCAAGCGCGTGTCCAAAACGCGCCTACCGGACACTTTGCGCGCTTGCAAAGCGCGCCTACCAAACCTGCGCGCTTGCAAAGCGCGCCTACCGGATACCTTGCACGTGTCCAAAACGCGCTTACCAGATATGTTGAGACTAAATTCGCCATGTTTCCTTATCCGCGTTTCTGCTGTTTGAATCGTTCAATTTCTGCCTCGACATCGTTCTCTGCACTGCTTTCAAGTTGCTGGATGACATGCGCGGTATCCTGCAAGAGGGCGGTGCGTAACTCCCGATAATCGGCTTCGGAGAGTTTGCCGGTTTCGTAGTCTTCGTCAAGATCTGCCAAAGCGGCGTAGCTGCGTTCGCGTTCCTGTAGGAGGGTTTGCATGCGCGCTTCGCCCGGGGCGGTTTGCATCGGTTGCACCGACGTTTTCGAGAAAAGCGGATACGCCAAATATACCAACAGCACGATACCGAGGATGATCATCCAGAGGATGAGTAGAGACATGATGGAACTCCTACCTGCGCGCTTGAAAAGCGCGCCTACCGAACCTGCGCACGCTTGAAAAGCACGCTCTTCATCACCTGCGCGCTTGAAAAGCACGCCTACCGAACCTGCGCACGCTTGAAAAGCATGCCTATCGAACCTGCGCGATTGCAAAGCGCGCCTACCGAACCTGTGCACGCTTGAAAAGCACGCCTACCAAACCTGCGCGCGCTTGAAAAGCGCGCCTACCAAATCTTTCGTGTCACTTTTCCTGCTTATATTTTTCCAAATCCGCTTCAATCTGTTTGACAGCGGTGTCGGAAATCGGTGCCGCCTGAGATTCCGCCGCAACCTTCGGCTTTCTCATCTTCTGCAGAACGGCGATGACAACACCGCCAATCAAGACAAGAATGACACCCGGTGCAATGTAAGCGACGAGATTGATGCCTTCCGCTGGCATGAGTGCATTGAACTGCGGCCCGTAAGTCTCAAGGTAATCGGCGCGGATTTGTTCGACAGTTTCGCCGGCGTTCAACCGGGCGCGAAAATTGCCCTCAATCCCCACTGCAGTGTTGCACACACAGACTTCGATTGTCTCCTTGACACACCCGCAGTGGCAGTAGACGCTCGTCATGAGTTCTTCCAATTTTGACTCAGCACTCTCTTGAGACAGCGCGACGGTGGTCAAAGCGGCACTCAGCATCAGACTCGTCAGAAAAACGGTTCGGATTTTCATTTGTTATCCCTCCGGTACGCTAGGTGGTTTCGGGCTATCAGAACCGTTTCTATTTCCGCCGGTTGCTTCACCCCGCTGCCGCATTTTCCGCATGAAAGCGATGATAACGCCGCCGAGCAGGAGAAGAACCACTACCGTTACAAGCGAGGCAACTAAATTGTTGTTTTTTGTCGGCGCGAGGGCATCATATTGAAGACCGGCGGTTTGCAAATAATCAGCGCGGATGTGTTCAATAGATTTCCCGGCTTCCAGTTGCGCCCGGAAGTTCCGCTCAATTGCGCGGGCTGTATCACAATCACAGTGCAGTATTGTCAATTCCTCACACTCACCACAATCACAGTAAAGGCTACCCGTCAGTTGTGCCAATTCGGTTTTGTGAGGATAATTGAGTCGCGCTGTATACGCTTCCAAGTAATCGGTGCGAATGTGTTGGACAGTTTCGCCTGCCTCCAACTGCGTCCGGAATTCTTCCTCAATTGCGCGCGCCGTGTCACACTCGCAGTCCTGGATTATCGTATCTTCACAACCGCAGTAACAGTAAAGCGTCGTCACGAGTTGCTGCAATTCCGCCTCAAAGGCGGCATCGCCGCCATCTTGGGCAAACACGCCGGTGGCGAAAGCGACGAACAGGAGGATAATTGCCTGAAAAACGGTTCGGATTTTCATTTTTCACTCCTCCCGCTTGCTCAGTGATTCGTGCTGATGTTTCTCGGCGATGGCGACGATGCCGCCTAGCACCATCACCGCAACCCCCACCCAGACAACGTTAATGAGCGGATTGTGGTAAACTTGGACGTTCACGATGCCGCCGTTATCAATATTTGGTGGCAGATCACCGAGGGCAATGTAAAGGTCATTTGCACCGAAATGTTGAATGGCGGACTCAATGGTATCCGTCTCGCCTTGCCCGGTCTTCTCATAGTAGTGCCGTGCAGGTTTCATTTCGCCAACTGGCCTGCCGTTTTTCTCAATGTCAAACACCACACCGGCGCGCGCGTAGTTCGCGTGTCGTTCTTGGAACCAGTCCTTCATCGTGAGATTAAAGGTGCCAACCTGCATCGAGTCGCCGAGTTTCAAGCCTTCGGATTCCAGCAGGAAATAGCCTTTAGAGCCCATGATACCGATGTAGAGAATGACAATGCCGATGTGGATGATATAGCCGCCGTATCGTCGCTTATTTCGCATCACGAGGTGCGTTAACCCGGCGAAGAAGGAGGCTTCCTGCCGTTTGGCACGCAGTTTTGCGCCGCGATAAAATTCGCTAGAAATTGCGGCGAGCACGAAAACGGCGGCGAAGCTGCAAAGCACCGAATAAATCGGCATTGGGTTGCCGCGCCATGCGAGAAATCCCCATGTCAACGCGCCAGCAATCACACCGATACTGATAGGAGAGACAAACATCCGTCGGAAATTGTTCGGTGTCAACTTCTTCCACGAGATAATCGGCCCGGCACCTGTCAAGAAGAGGAGCAGCAGGCCGGGAATGATAACCACTCTGTTGAAAAACGCTTCAGGCACGGATGCCTTCTCGCCGTTAATGGCTTCAGAGAGGATGGGCCACAGCGTTCCCCAGAGGATAATCAGTGTTAATCCTACCAGAAGCCAATTGTTCAAGACAAAGGCACTTTCGCGCGAGAGCAAGGATTCCAAGTGGTTCGCGCTCTTGAGCCGCTTCCGCCGATACACCATCATGCCGATAGCAGCGGCAGTGGTGGCAAAGATGAAGCCGAGGAAATACCAACCGACGTTCGATTGCGCGAAAGAGTGCACAGATGAGATAACGCCGCTTCGCGTGATAAACGTGCCTAACAGTGTGAATTGGAACGCCAACGTAATGAGGAGAAGATTCCACAGTTTCAGCATGCTCCGCTTCTCCTGAATCATCACGGAGTGGAGATAGGCGGTGCCGAGGAGCCACGGCATGAAGGATGCGTTTTCAACCGGATCCCAGGCCCAATAGCCGCCCCATCCTAATTCACGATACGCCCAATTGCCACCGAGCGTTATGCCGATAGTCAAGATAATCCATGAGAACAGCATCCACCTTCGGGAACGGAAGAGCCAATCACTTCCGATACGTCCGGAGGCGAGCGCGCCCATTGCAAATCCAAACGGCACCGTCATCCCAATCCACCCAATGTAAAGCGTCGGGGGATGGAACGCCATGAGCGGTGTCTGGAGAAGCGGGTTCATGCCTTGCCCATCGGCTGCAACTTGGCCCCCCGGCAGTTTTGCAAGCGGATTGTAGATTCCGTCAGGTATACCGGTTACCAGAATGATAAAAAAGAGCTGCACAACGACGATTGGCACGAGCGCATAATCGGCGAGATTATCCGTTGTGTAATTCCGATGCTGCCAAACGACAATTGCACCGGCTAAGGTGAGCAGCCAGAGCCATAGGAGCAAAGAACCCGACATCGCGCCCCAGAGCGCGGCAATTTTATACAGCAACGGCTGTGCTGCACTTGACACCTCAACGACGTAGCGCAGTGAGAAGTCGTCTGTCACAAACCCGTAGATGAGTGCACCCGTTGAGATACAGGTAAGGAAAAACGTCGCGACGACAGCGTTCCTACCGCTCTGCACTGCCTTGGCACTCCGCAGGCGTAAGCCGGCACAGAGGAATCCAATTGCCCACAGCGCAGAGAGAACGGAGAGAGCTATCGCGGCTTGCCCGATTTCCGCTGTCATTTTTTACCTCTTTCTGTAACCGACTCTGTCGTCGTGCTATCTGCCTCTTCGTATTTGGAAGCGCACTTCGTCATCAGTTTCGTGGCAACGATGAGGTTCTGCGAGGCATCGTATCTGCCTTCAACAAAAACGCTGCCGCCATCGACAAAGTTATCCGGTTTGAGCCGATTTGCGTAAAGCACATTGACGCTTTCGCTGCCCGCCCGGTCGCGCACTGCGAACGTGAGTTCAAAATTGGCGGCATCCCATTCGGAACTTCCCGCTAAAATGAGCCCATCGACTTGCACCCGTTGATTGTTTAGCGATTGCGCTGCTGCTACGAGCCCCGCGGGCGTAAAGTGGCGCACACTCGTGCTTTGAATGCCCGCTATCACTAAAAACGCCATAGCTGTAAGCAGAAGCGCGCTCGCCGCAACGATTTTAACTCTTTTCCGTTTCACGTCAACCTCCTCTATTTCGTCCGATATCCAAAATTTACGTAAATCCTATATCAAATTATAACACGTATCCAAAACAGATGCAAGTATTTTTTTATTCTTGATTTAAAATCAACTCTGATGTTAAAATTACTGATAATAGGATGGACGCAGAACGAAACTCGGTAGGCGCGGTTTGAAACCGCGCCTACCGGTGAGGAATGATGGCATTTGTGCCTGTCTTGGCTCTATTGGACAGGCGTATTGTTCAACTTCGGAGATGTTCGCGATTAGGCGAGCGCGAACTACAGGGGCCCATTGGACAGGCGTATTGTTCAACTCGGAGGGTATGGTGTTTTTCTCAAAGTTAAAAAGTCAGTATCTCACCTACTGGCTTGCAACACTCGGTGTTTTCGCGCCAAGTATTGGCAAACGTCTCTTGGACATTCCAAGTTTGCTAATCTCCCTATTCATCGTTTCAGTCATTGCCTTTGTGATTGTTAGTCTCAACTTTTACGTGATGCCGCTGATAAAGCAAATCGGCAAACGATTGATGGGTGGCTGAACTCGACAGCAGAACGGACGCAAGCGAAAATCCGTGCCAT
>PYJE01000086.1:0-4241 GCA_003635305.1 Candidatus Poribacteria bacterium
ATGACGGCACGGTTTCTGTCTTCTACCCAAACGTGCAAGGTGCCGACAGCGGTGTCAATGTCGGGGATATCCAATTTGAGCCGATGCACTTTCTCTACCTGATAGGGGGGAAAGGGGATAGGCACGGGGGTTCCGGAAACAACGGCGCGTGTGAGTCTGCCGAGGGCATCTAGCGCGTCCAACCGCCAGTGGAGCTGAGTCTCGGCAACGGTTTTGTGGGAGAAGTGGCTGGCGTAGATGTCCATGGCAATTTTGTCCCCAGGTGCGCCGGTGGTACCGGGGGGTGAATCTATGCCGATGAAGTCAAGGGCGTTTATGTGGCGGACATCATAACCGAAGTCTTTGAGGGTTCTGTCGTAGTTCATGAAGCCGTTGTGTTCCCACTCAATGTCCTGCAGTTCGGTGTAGACGTAGCCGCCGATTTTGGGGTGAAGGCGGAGTTCGTTGGTGAGATATTTGAAGCACCATGAGATATCTTTGTCGCCGGCACCTGCGGAGATTCCGCCGTATTCGCTGTTGATGAGGGGCGCGTGGGCTTGGACGTGCTCACCGGCGTAGTTGAAGGGGGAGCCGGGATACGTTTGTTGGACGACGTTGGCGATGTGCTCTTTGGCGCGGGCGTAGTCGTTAATATAGAAGTGCCAGGAGTTGATGTCTGTCTCGACGTGGTCGAAGAGACATGGGGAGTTGTCTTCGACGAGGCGTGTGGTATCAAGGGATTTTGCGAGTTGATACATATCGCGCACCCACTCTTGCCGTTCGGGAAGATTTTTGAATTCTCGTCCGCCGAGTCCCCACGTTTCGTTGAAAACGCACCAGGAGATAATGGAGGGATGGTTGTAATCGCGGGCAATGGTGCGGCGCAGCGTCTCCTCCAAATTCGCCTGTGCAGTCTCGGTATACGTGCTGAAATTGGGGATATCGCACATAAAGAGGATGCCGAGTTTATCGGCCCAGTAGTAGAGGCGCGGTTCGTCGACTTTGATGTGGAGGCGGAGGAAGTTGAAGCCGAAGTCTTTGGCGCGGGCGATGTCGGTGCGAAGATCCTCGTCTGTGAGGTAGGTATAGACTCCTTCTGGGGTGAACGACTGATTCAGGGCTCCGAGCAGGTAAACGGGGCGATTGTTGAGGTAAATGTATTGGTACTCGCCTCCGGGTGCTTTCTCAATGGAGACTTTGCGCATGCCGAAGTAGGTATAAACGGTATCGACAACAGTGTCGTCGCGGAGGAGTTCTAAGGTGACGGGGTAGAGGTTGGGGGTGTCGACATCCCAAAGTCGAAGGCGTTCGGGTGGGATGTGAAGGGTGAAGTGGGTTGTCTCGGCGGCGGGTATTTCTCCTTGCATCCCGTCGCAGTGCCAGCGCAGTTTGTGATGTTCATCTGCACGGGCGATGCTGACGGCAAATGTTGCGGTGCTGGCATCGATATCGGGGGTGATGTGGCACTGCTGGAGATGGGTGGGGTTTCGGGGTTCGAGGTAGACTGTCTGCCAGATGCCGCTGGTGCGGGTGTACCAGTTGGCTTGTTTGCCGACGGTTTGTTCGCCGTGTTCTTGGGCATCGTAGGCGCGCACGACGATGTCGGCGGGTTGGCCGGGGGTGAGGGCGTGGGTGATGTCAAATTCAAAGGGCAGGTATCCGTTCTGGTGCTCGCCGAGGTAGTGGCCGTTCACCCAAACTTTGGTGTGCCAGTCGACGGCTCCGAAGTGGAGGATGACGGGTTGCGGGTGCCAGGTTTCGGGCACGGAGACGATTTTTCGGTACCAGCCGATGGTGTGTCGGGGCGCGTCGCGGTAGTTGCCTTCGCGTTCAAGTCCACCGCAGGTGACGTGTTCGGGGTGGAGGTAGGCGTTGGGGCTGAGATAGGTGGCGTTATCGGCTGTCTCTTCTTGTCCCCAAGCGGCGAGGCTTTCCCAGGGATAAGGGACTTGTATCTGCAGCGGTGTGTCGGGGAACTTATCGGGTGCGAACCAGTGTGCCTGTTCGCCGGTATCGCCCGGGTCGAAGGCGAAGTGCCAGGGGCCGTTGAGATTTATCCAGTCGATGCCTTCAGAGGTGCCTCGCTGGAAATCGGGGCGCGGGTATTCGGTTTTTGTTGTTCGCAAGGCGTTCGGATAGGTTGGTTGGTTCATGAACGGTTCTCTCCGTAATCCGCAATCGACGTTGTCGATTGCTCATTTTCTTTTTTTTGTTGTTCGCAAGGCGTTCGGATAGGTGGGTTGGTGAATGAACCCTCCTCTGCGTAACCCTTTGAGCAGGATTATAGGATTTACAGGATTTACAGGATAAGAGACTGCCAGTACTGGAAGACTCTTCATCTTGCTCATCTTGCTCATCTTGCAAATCCTGCTTGTTGTCGATTGCTCATTTTCTTTTAATTTATCATGAATTCTTTTTTTTGTCAAACAAAAGCAGGATTTACAGGATTTTCATGATTTACAGGATTAAGAGGTTTGCGTTGATGAACGTTTGACTCTTCATCTTGCTAATCTTGTTAATCTTGTGAATCCTGCTTGGATTTTCGGGATTGTAGTCATCGTCAACGACGATGACGGGTTACGTAAAGGTGCGTTATTGGACGAACTCACGTTATCGAACGCCTTGCGAACAACAAAAAGTTATTGGAGTTCGCCGCGGACGGTGAGGGCACTGGCGATGGAGAGGAAGTCGCGTCCTTCTTCGACTCTATCGTTGTTGTAGCTGACACCGAGGTGCAGGTTTGCGGTGAAGTGGGTGCTGATTTTGTAACCGACGCGGAGTGTTGTTTCGTAGCGTTCGGAACGTTCCTCTCGGTTCGCGCCAAATTCTTCGCGGCGGATGGCCCAGGAGAGAGTGTTCGTCAGTTCCAAATCGTGTTTCAACGGGATTCGCCCGAAGAAGGGGATGCGGATACCGTTTTCAGTTCGGTAGCGGTAATCAACGCTGAGGTTGGGAGTGACGATGAACGCGCTGCTCACGATGCCACTGCGCTCCTGGTCGCGGAGGGTAGTGCGGATGCCCAAGGCGGTGCGTGTCTCTGCACCCCAGTTGTGGTGCCAGCTGAGCGAAGGGGTGTGGGCTGCACTATCGCTGAGAGTGACAGCGAGGTTGGCAGTATTCCGCATGGTGAAACTGTAGCGGAGTTGGAAGCTGGTCTTCTCTTGTGCTTTCAACTTCAGGTCTGCTTCGTAAGTCTCGGCGTGCGAGGTATAGGTGCTACCTGCGCTTTTACGGAAACTATCGGACGTGCTGTAGTTGGCACCGAGGGATGCCCATGTCCACGGATCTACGGCACTCCGCACGGTATAGCGATTGCTTCGCCGGGAGTGCGTGCGTTCTTGTGCATCGTCGGGGAGTTGCCACATTTCAATCGCAGAGATGCCGGATGCAAGCTGCCGATAGGATTCTGTTGCGGTGAAGTTAGCATTGGTGCTGACGGTGAAGGTTTTGAGTATGCGATGGAATAGCGTTTCTTCGTAGTTCGCAAGGCGTTCGGCGTGGGTGCTTGGTTCAATCACGTCTTTCTTCGTAATCCGCAATCGACGTTGTCGATTGCTAATGTCTCCTGTAGTCGAGCCAAATACGGCATCTTCCTCTCCGTTTGAGACAGGGGGTTCTCTCCTATTGGGTTTATCGCGTTCGATCCAGTCGCCGCGGTTTTCTTCCAATTCTTGGATTTGTGCTTCGTCGATGCCTTCTTCACGTAGGCGTTCTGCATTGCGAGGGACAGGCCCTCGCGCTACGGCCTCCGGAGGTGTTTTTGCGGTTGGGGGTGTTTCTTCGGGTAAGAGCCAACCGAACCATTTTTGGATGCGGAGGTTTATGCCGAGGCTGATGTTGCCGTTAAGAGAGGCGTTCTTCTGTTGACTAAACCAGTTTTCTCGGAAACTGAGGCGGCTTGTCACCGTGGGCCGCAATCCGAGCATGTCGCGGTTGAGGCGTGGCGTAAGCGACAGCCGATGTTCACGTTCGGCGATGGAGAAATCGGGTTCGGTTGCATCTGAAGCAGGATTTACAGGATTTACAGGATTTGGCGTGGGAGTTTCGGCTAGCGGCGAGCGGTAAGTGGTTGTTTCACGTTTCTCTAGTGTGCGGCGAACGTCGTAACTCGGGTTGAGGCTGAAGGCGTTTGTCGGTGTGATGTTGAGCGTGATGGAGCCGCTATCGGTTTTCTCGTCCCGATTTCTGCCGTAGCCGTAGCTGTAGTAGGAGGCAGTGGTGTCGCTGGTATCTGTGGCCGTTTCGGGTTTGGCGAGGATATC
>PYJE01000086.1:4331-26363 GCA_003635305.1 Candidatus Poribacteria bacterium
AACGCCGGTGTAAAGGTGGCTAATCTGGGTGCCTTGTCGTTCGTTCCAAAAATCCTGATAGTTATAGGCAAATCCCAGGTTTGGATAGGGGTTTCGGTTCAATTGGACGGAGACATCTCGGTTGAGCGTCTCGCTCTTACCGCTTTGGAAGCTAGTGTAGCTGCCGCGGCGTGCTTCGGTTTCAGAATCTTGCTGCCGGACGGAATAGCGGATGGGCAGCCATGAGAAGATGTTGACATCTGCGTCAATGTTGAAGTCGTTATTAGTGGTGCTATAGCCGCGGGAGGAGAGGCGTTGCCGTCCGATTTCGCCGGCACCGCTCTCGAAGTCTTTGTCTTGGCTGGCATAGCCGCCGCGGAGTTTGATGAGGCTGCCAAGGGATACGGACATATTCCCGCGGCGCGCCCAGCCGGAACGAACGAGCGGATCTCCGAGGTGGATTTCGTTTACCCAAACCTCGCCGCTGATTTCGCGTCCGGTATCGTTCCGGATGCCGAGCAGGATGCCGCCGATGTTTTTGATGGAGAGTTGTGTGCTAGTTCTGCCTCTGATGGTAAAGCCGTCGGGGTGTCCGTCGGATGCATTGTCCGATTCATGAGCAGGATTTGCAGGATTTAGAGCAGGATTTTCAAGATGTGCAAGATTGTCAGGATTAAGAGGATTTTCAAGTGCATCGATATCCGGATACGTATTTCTGTGTGCATCGCGAAGATCGATTTCGATGAGCCGCCAGCCTTCAAAATCGATGGGGACGGTGTATTCATAGTAATCTGTGAGGTTTTCAAAAACGTTGATGTCCTCTTCTTCCTGCTGTGGGTTAACGAACGGGTCTGCGTTGTAAAACGCGCTGCGATAGCCGGTTCGCACGCTAGGTGCGAGTTGCAGCACGAAGGTGGTATCACTTTTGTCTCCGTACAGCCAGAGGCGAAGGGTGTCGTGTTTGCTAAAGTCTTGCCCTTCGCTTTGTGTTAATCCTTTGAGCTGCTTGGAGGTAATGCCGTAGGAGCCGGGGAAAAGGTAATAGGCGAGACTGAGCGTCTGCTCTCGCTGTTGTTGCGTCTGAAAACCGAGGGAAGTGGCGGTGAACGGGTGCAGTTTTTTGAAGAGTTCGTTGTCTTCGATTTCGAGGTACGCGCGTTGGTAATCGTCATAGCTGAAGTTGTCTTTCGTGCCGACGATGAACCGTTCGAGGGTATCTTGGACGATTTCTTGTGCGGCGAGTTCGCCTGCTGGTTGCGCTGCTTGTGCTTTGGTGACGATGCCTTGCTGCCATTTATTGCCGACTATCTCGATGGATGCCCACTGGAATGTGCCTTGCACGGTGCCGGGGCGGTTTTTCATGAGCCAGAGGCGGAAGTGCTGGACGAATACGAGACTTGGCACGCGCGTGCCTTGGGGCACAAATTGGGTGAGGGGGATGCTGAGAAACATCCAGCCGTTGCTGTTTTTGCTCTTAATCCATTCGTTGGGAATCTCGTTAAAAGGGATGGCGAGTTGGAAGTAGGCATCGATGGCGTTCAATTCGCCGTCGCCGTTCAGGTCTTCGCTATCAAGCACCTGATTGTTTCTGCCGAACGCGATGTTTTCAAACGCGCCGTTGAATGTCCAACCGGTGTCTTCGCCGGTATCCAGTGCGCCATTGCCACGGTATCGGAGTTCATGGGGGAGGTTTTCTAAATCCAGGTCGAGCGCGTCGACTTTGCCGTCGGCGTTGATGTCTAGGAGTGTATCGGGCAGATCTTCGCTATCAAGGCGTTCGTCGCTATCGCTATCTTCGCTGATGATGCCGATGTCAAGGAAGAGGGTGATGTTGTCGTCGCCTTGGACGCGCGTCCAGAGTTCGACGAACCCGCGTTCGGAGAAGTCAACACCGGCATTAGAGATGCCGCTGGAGAAGCCGCCCCATTCTTCTACCAGGTCTGTGAAATCATAGCCGATTTCCATGATGAGCCGTTCTTCGGTGGAGAGGGAGAGGGGCTGTATGGAGGAGGCGGGGACATCGCGGTTGCGCATGTAGTTGCCGACTGCTTCGGATTCGTCTTTATCTTTGAGGACAACGTTGAAGAGCGCGCGGTTTTCATTTTTTTGTCCTGGCGCAAAGCGTTCGGATAAGTCGGTTGGTGGTTGGGCATCTCTACTCGTAGTGCCGAAACCGACGTTGTCGGTTTCTACAGTTGTGTGGGCTGTTCTTGGCAGTGGAAGGCTACAGGGTTTCCAGTTGTATTTGAGGGTTGGGATGGTGGTGGTTTCTTTCGCGCCTTCCATGCTGTCGATGAGTGCGACACCGACGGAGTTGGGGTTGTTGTGCGAATAGGCTGCTTCGCCGCTGAAGTCGATGGAGAGGGGCACGTGCCGGACGTTAATGAACGGCAAGGGGTTGAACAGGGACGCGATGTTGAAGGTTCTGCCGAAGCTGGTGTTGATGTTGAAGGCTTGGAGGCGGTTTGGGACGTTGTTGACATCGGGTATCTCTGCGGGCTGTTGTCCGGTGTTCAGAATGTAACCGGTTGAGAGATTGAAGCCTTTTTGGAAGACGGGTGTGAAATAGTTCATGCCTGCGCCGTAGCTGCCGAGGTAGCTGCTGCGCGAGCGGCCGCCGAAGCCGCCGTAGCTATAACCGCTGCCATAGCCGCCGAGCCCGCCGCCGTATCCGCCGCCGAACCCTCCCGTTCCGCCAAAACCGCCAAAACCGCTACCGTATGAGCTCCGGTTTCCGAGGGTTCCGGTGCCAGAAAAGAGGTTTGTCCCGCCGAGGCCATCGCTACCGATACCGGGTTGTGTGCCCTGGAATCCGCCGAGTTGATTGAATCTGTCCTGAAGGTTCTGCTCTCTCTGGGATTTCGCCTTGGGTTTGTGCGTGTATTCCATCCACACACCGGCGACAGCTTGTTGCGATGCGCCGCCGAATGGGGTTTTTTCAAATTCGACGACGATTTCGTCAAATTCATCAAGTTCGGTGAAGAAGCGGATGGTGCCGACTTCATAAACCATCATATAGTCCGCATCGCGCTGGAGTTGCCTGCCGTTCAGACGGACTGTCTCGCTGTTGGGAATGACGAATAGGCCGACGTTATAGGTTTCGGATTGGTAGGCGTAGTCGGCGATGAGGGTGTAAACCGCGTCGGTGGTGCGGAGAGTTTCGAGATAGATGGCGGGGTTGTTGAGCGCGTCTCTGTCTTTGTAGTAGGGATGCCCCGGGTCGCGGATTTCAAACGGGCGGAAGTCGGGGAACCGGAGGATGCCTCTGTCGTAATCAACGAACTGCGCGTCCACATTGCCGTCACCGTTCCTGTCTAGTCCGAAGATTTCGATGTATGGCACACGTCCGGCATCTGTCTGAAACGTCTCGCTTTGTCCCTGTCTGATGATGGAGAGTTGAAAATCGCGCGGGTTGATGTTACGGTTTCCGAGGCTGTAGACGTGGCTTGCCTCGGTGCCGCGGAAGCCTTTTTCTTTGAGGACGACGTAGGTGTCGGGATGCGTGAGGGAATCGATAGCAGGAGCAGGATTTTCAAGATGTGCAAGATTTTCAGGATTACCTCCACTGTGCTATGGGTTCGTCTGGGAAGACGTTGCCAGGGGTGCCGATGGTGCCGCCGCCATCGCCGAGGTATTCGTAAGCGACGACGATGGTATAACTGGCGGCGATGGGGCTGAGGAATTCTATCTCCCCGGTTTCGTAGTCGATGTTGTAGTCCTGTCCCGGAAACTGCGGATTGAAATAGCCGTGCGGGGTGCGCTTGCCGCCTTGGTTATTGCCGACAACGCCATCGTCAATGTAAATCTCCTCGCTGCCAGTTTTGATGGGCAGATAGGCATCGTGGAGGAGGCCGTCGGGGCCTTGGTGGATGAGGTAGAACCGATTTTTGACGTAGCTGGCATCGGCGATTTGGATACCGCGCGGCCCGTAGCTGCCATATCCGCTGGCGCGCCGGGATTGCCCACGGAAAGTGCGCACCTCGCGCACGCCTTTGCTACGAGAACCGAACAGCGTCACGCGGGTGTTTTTCCATTCAAACACACCTTCAAGTCCAAACAGGTTACGGTTGATGTTTAAGAAGCGCGTGTTCGGCAGTGTCAGCGTGATGTCACCGAAGGCGACGGTTTTAATGATGCTCTCCGGTTTGCCTTCATACCAGATTTTGATTTTCTGTTCTTTCGCGCCGCCGAGGCCATAGCCGCCATAGCCGCCATAGCCACCACCGTACCCACCACCGCCAAACGGCGAGTCGGAGCCGGCACTGTAATCAACGGCGATGTGAGTCCGTTCGCCGACGCGTCCGTGCAAACCGAATTGCTGTGATTGCCGCATGTTGAAGCCAGAGGCGCGGGGGATGCCGCTTCTGTAGCCGCTGTAACCACCATACCCGCCGCCGTAGGTTGTCCCGTAACCTCCATAACTGCTCCCATAGCCGCCGCCGTAAGTATCGCCAAATCCGGTGCTGCCGTAGCCAAAATCGTCGTAAGTGTAGGAGGAGGTTAAGCCCAAGTCAAGTCCTGAGCCGTAACTACCATATCCCCCACCGTAGCCGTAGCCGCCATATCGGTTGAGATCTCCCTCACCGAAGTAGTGTGTCTTGTTTACCTCTATGGTGACAGATTGGAAACCGGTAATCTGGAGATTAGAATCCATGGGAAGCGCGATGCCCTTTTCATCGCGCCGCTTTCTCGGTTTCCACGTGTCAAGGGTGTCCAAATCGATGAGCGTCGGGGGATACTTCCATCGCCGGAGACTTTCGAGGTAAGCGTCTAACGGCTCTTCGAGTTCTCTGGAGTCTTCCTTCTCTTCAGATGGCTCTTCGGCGTGTTCTTCGGCGCGCGATGTGAGCGGGCTCTTCCAATCGGTTTGCCAAAGAAAAAAAGGTGCCGCCTCTTGTTGAGGAGAGGATGGCGCGTCGGACGCGGCGGCTTTTTCATAGCCCAGGGCATAGCACAGGGCAGTGGCATGCAATGTGATAAAGATCAGTAGGCAGAACCCGAAGCAGGATTTGCAAGATTTTCGGGGATTCACAGAAAATGTTCGGTTCAAGGAATGGTGCTCCAATGATTTTTCTAATTTGGAAATGACAAAATTATCAGCACTTTTAAGGGCTGCATGTTTATAGTAACGTAAAGCGATGGATAGAGGTTTACTTTTTTGTTGTTCGCAAGGCGTTCGGATAGGTTGGTTGGTGGATTCACATGTCTTTGCGTAACCCGCAATCGACGTTGTCGATTGCTAATGTCTCTTTCGCTTGACATATTTCGGCGGCTATGGATAATACGTGACATGCAGATAAACGCAACTGCCTTAACCCGCGGTGTCACGGTGAAATCCGTCGCGCTGGCTCTCATTCTTATTCCAGTCAACTGTTATTGGATTATGTATACGGAGATGGTCTGGTGGGGTCTCTTCCCGACGACGATGTCGCTTTTTTTCAATGCAGTTTTCTTCTTGTTTTGCATCACGCTTCTCAATCTGCTTTTGCGGAAATGGGCGCGCAGTGAGAGATACGCGTTGACGCACGGCGAGCTCCTCGTCATTTACATCATGCTGTGTATGGCAAGTGCTGTCGCATCGCACGACCACGCGCAGGTGCTTATTCCGATGATAGGACACGTTTTCTGGTTTGACACCCCCGAAAACGAATGGCGCGAGCTCTTTTACCGATACATGCCGGAATGGGCGACGGTGCAAGATAAGGGGATTTTAGAGGGATTTTATGAAGGGCAGACGACGCTTTACCGTGCGGAAGTCCTGCAAGCATGGCTCGGGCCGGCGTTGTGGTGGACCGGCTTTATTGTGGTGTTGTTATGGGTAATGCTATGCATCAACGTTATCCTCCGCAAGCAGTGGACAGAACGCGAGAAGCTTGCCTATCCGATTATTCAATTGCCCTTGGAAATGACGCGGAACAGCGGTGTGAACTTTTTTCGCGGCGGACCGTTTTGGACAGCTTTCGCCCTGGTCTCACTTCTAAATCTGATTAACGGGTTCAGTTACCTGTTCCCGACGATACCTATTATCGGCGTGCGGTTTCGGAATATCAGCCATTTTTTCACGGAGAAGCCGTGGAATGCCATCGGCTGGACACCCTTTTCGATTTATCCGTTTGTCATTGGGCTTGGGTTTTTCATGCCGTTGGATCTTTCGTTTTCTTGTTGGTTCTTTTACCTATTTCGCAAGAAGCAGCGCGTTGTGGGTGCGATTATCGGCGTGCGCGGGCTCCCCGGATTTCCGTATGACCGGCAGCAGTCCCTCGGTGCCTATATTGGGTTGGCTATCTTCGCGCTTTGGGCAAGCCGAAAATACCTCGCCGAGGTGTTGAGACAAATAACGGCAGACCGCTCAACCCTTGATGAATCTGTGGAACCGCTGCGTTATCGAACTGCGTTCGGCGGTATGGTGCTTGGGTGCATCGCGCTCATTGCGTTTTCGGTGAAACTCGGCATCAGTATTACGCTCGGCATCGCGTTTTTCGCGATGTATTTCGCGTTGTCGACGGGCATCACGCGGATGCGCGTGGAATCTGGTGCGCCGGCACACGATTTGCATTTCATGGGCCCCGATTACGCGCTGCCGACGATTTTAGGTTCCCGCCGCATGGGCGGCTCAAATTTGACGGCGTTATCCTTCCTCTTTTTCTTCAATCGCGCGCACCGCAGTCATCCGATGCCGCATCAGTTGGAAGGCTTTCAACTCGCCTCCCGCGTCCGATTTCATCCGAAGCCGTTGGTGTGGGCGATGCTGCTCGCCGTGTTCGTCGGTTCAATTGCATCATTTTGGGCGTATTTGCACGATGTCTACCGATTCGGTTCGGCGGGAAGTTTCGCGCGGCATCCGTTCAATCGCCTGCAACAGCAACTCAATTTCCCGACGGGCCCGAATATCCCGGAGGTAACGTTCATGGGTATCGGGATGGGCTTCACATTCTTACTGATGTTTCTGCGGATGCGTTTTTTCTGGTGGCCTTTCCATGCGGTGGGGTATGCGGTTTCGGGCGCGGCGGATTGGTGCATGAATTGGCTCTGGATTTCCCTCGTCATCAGCACTGTCGCGAAATGGCTTATTCTCAGACAGGGTGGTTTACAGTTGCATCGGAAGGCGGCACCCTTCTTCCTCGGCTTGATTCTGGGCGAATTCGTCGCGGGCAGTCTGTGGAGTTTTTATGGAATGGCGACAGAGACGCGGATATTTCCGTTTAAGGATTGGTGATGCGCAAAAAAAGATTTGACATCCGTGCAAAAATTGGGTATAATTAACATTTCTTATCTAATTACAACGTTCTGGAGACGAATGATGCACCTCGTTACGCTCAAAAATTGGACAGAAACGGATATTCTGGATACCGTCGAAAGCGGGATTCACATCAAAAACTATCCTGAAAAATATTGGCACGCTGTCGGGGAAAAAAGCCTTGCGCTGCTGTTCCAAAAAACCTCAACGCGCACGCGGTGCGCCGGTGAAATCGGCATCGCTCAGCTCGGTGGGCATGCGCACTACCTTGATTGGCGCGCAACCAACTTCGGGCTCGCCGACCTCGGGGATGAAATCCGCGTCCTGTCGGCGTATGTTGATGTCATCCTCGCCCGGTTCTTAAAACACACCGACATCGCCACGGCAGCCGAAGTTGCTGAAGTGCCTATCATTAATGGATGTTGCGACCGGTATCATCCGACGCAGGCACTCGGTGATCTACTGACAATTCAGGAGAACTTCGGCAGATTGGAAGGCGTTAAGGTGTGCTTCATCGGTGTTCACAACAACGTCTGCAATTCGCTTATCGCCGCCGGGATGAAAGTTGGGTTGGAAGTTACCGTCGTTGCGCCGGAAGTCAATCCTGCTGCTGAGGATAAGGCACTGTGGGAAGCGGCAGAGCGGCGGGGCACATATCGGTATTTCCGGACCGGTTTCCATCGGCGGAAAGCCATCGCTGAAAGTGATGTTGTCTATACCGACACGTGGATAGACATGGAGTTCTTCACCGAGCCGAGTTTCGCCGAGGAGCGGGAACGTCGGTTGGAGAAGATGATGCCCTATCAGTTGAATGCAGAGCTGCTTGATGGGTATGATTGCCGGATTATGCATTGCCTGCCGGCGCATCGCGGTTATGAAATCGCTGGTGAGTTGCTTGACGATGAGCGTTCCCTCATCTTCCAGCAATCCGAAAACCGCCTCCACAGCATGAAGGCGATTCTGCTAAAGGTGCTTTCAAAGGATTAGCACCGAAACGTAGTCATCACCAACGTTGATGATGAACCGGTAGGCGCGGTTTCAAACCGCGCCTACGGGAATGGCTTGTAGGGAGAGCGTCTGTCCTGAAGTCTTAGCACCGAAACGTAGTCATCAACAGCGTTGATGATGAAATGGGTAAGGAGGCATCGTTGCACAGGAAACCGGAGCAGGATTTACAGGATTAGCAGGATTTACAGGATTAACAGGATTTGCAAGATTTTCAGGTATATACCGCGCCTACGGGAATGGAATGCGAAACATAAAAAATCTTGAATGTAGCAAATGCGCCAAAACCCATCTGCACACCGTGCCGCAAAACGTTTGTCACGCGTGCGGCAAACCGTTGTTTGCGCGCTATTCCCTCACGGCGGCATTGAAACGCGAAGACTTAGCGTCTAGGGCTCCGACGCTGTGGCGTTACCGCGAACTTCTCCCTGTCGGCGATGAGGCAAACATCGTTTCCCTCGGTGAGACGATGACACCGCTTATCCACGCCAAGCGGCTTGGTGCAGCAGTAGGCACGCTTTGCAAGCGCGCATCCTTAGCCGAAGTGTGGATAAAAGACGAATCGCGCCTGCCGACAGGAAGTTTCAAGGCGCGCGGCTTGGCGATGGCAGTTTCCATGGCGAAAGCCCTCGGCTTAACGCAGCTCGCAATTCCCTCCGCGGGCAACGCGGCGACGGCTCTCTCGCTTTACGCCGCCGCGGCAGGCATCACTGCGCACATTTTTATGCCGAAGGATACACCCGCCTTTAACCGAGAGACGTGCGAACTCGCGGGCGCGAACATCACGCTCATCGATGGCTTAATTTCTGACGCGGGCAGAATTGTGGCGGAACGAAAAGCTGCGGAAGGATGGTTTGACGTATCAACGCTCAAAGAACCGTATCGGGTGGAGGGCAAAAAGACGATGGGATTTGAGCTCGCCGAACAATTCGGGTGGGAGCTGCCAGATGTCATCATCTATCCTACGGGTGGCGGTACCGGCATCGTCGGGATGTGGAAAGGGTTCGCGGAACTTGAGGCACTCGGCTGGATTGGCGAGAAACGCCCGCGGTTCATCTCCGTGCAAGCGGTGGGCTGTGCGCCAATTGTTAAAGCATGGGAAGAAGGGATGCCGGAAGCGGAACCGTGGCCCGATGCACACACCATCGCGAGTGGATTGCGCGTGCCGCAGGCAATCGGCGATTTTCTTATATTGCAGGCTATTCGCGAAAGTGGCGGTGCCGCAATCGCTGTCACGGACGATGCTATCCGCGAGGCGATGCACCTGCTCCCAGCAACCGAGGGGCTCTTAACCTGTCCTGAAGGCGCGGCGACTGTCGCCGCACTCAAACAGGCGGTAGCGAATGGAATGATTTCGCCTTCTGAACGCGTTGTGTTGTTTAACACGGGCGGGTATCAAGCGTAACCTATGAAAAATGTGGTAGGCGCGCTTTTCGATAAAAAACGTGGTAGGCGCGCTTTTAAAGCGCGCCTACGGGAAAAAAACGCGGTAGGCGCGGTTTGAAACCGCGCCTACGGGACATTTTCATTTATCCCGCTCAAGATAATCGTAGGTGGGTTTCTCACCTTCTTCACTGGCACCGGACGCTTCCGATTCACTGACGCGATAGCCAACGCGGTATTCGCGCACCGAGACGATCGGGTAGGGCCCATCGAACCCGATAATGGTGCCTTGCACCTCAACCTCTTTCTCATTATCGGCGGCATCAATGCGCAGCTGATCGAACTCAGCACTGGCACTGAACACGAACTTCTGGTCTTCGCTACCTGCCGTCATTGCGTGATGGATGTTAGACGTATCGGGCCGCCATCGCCGCCATGATGGGACGTTCCGTAAATAACTCCGGGCGAAGCCGGGGTGTTCAAACATGTCGCCTCGGATAGTCGCCTCGGTTTTGAGGACGCGCGAGTGCCCGAGCCCATGCCGGCCGCGGAAGCGCGAATCGCTGAGCTGCCGGATGATGTCATGCACGTCAAACGTGTGCGTCTCACTGTATTTGGAGACACCTTGCCGCGGCTTGATTTCGACGAGGGTAGTGAACAGCCGCTTTTTCCCGTTCTTGCCGATGGGGGTAGAAAACTTGATGTCCTCCGCGTCTGCCCACGGTTCTAACAACCGGCGAATCTGCCGAGCGTCCGCACTGCTGACGACATCGGCAATCTCTACCTTCAACGTTGCTACTTCAGCCATGCTTAGCGCGCTAATTCCGACGAGCAGAAGTAGCACGGCAAAGGTGAAGAAGTAAAAATGTGTCCGTTTCATTGGGACTTCCTCCGTTTGAACATTTTTCGTTGTTCGAGCTCCGTTTTGTCCGGACGGCGCGGGCCGATTGCGAACAACAAAAATGCGTCAGGCCTGCAGTCTTTACTTTAATTATACACCATTCTCCGAAAAAAGTTTCAAAAAAATGTCAGAACCGATTTACAACACCCGTTCCCTTTTTTCGAGTTATTACCTTGAGAAGGTAGTGGCGGCGCAAACCGATGCATCGCTCACGGCTGCCTATCAAGAGATTCAAGCACTTTACGTGTCCATCGCCGCGGCCGCATCTCGGCTGAACGAGGCACAGACGGAGGAGCAGTTCATCCGTCCTGTGTTGCGCGTCTTAGGGCACGCCTTTGAGGTGCAACCGGTGCTTCGCACGGCGCAAGGCACGAAGCAGCCCGACTATGCTTTCTTCGCCGACACTGAAACGTTGCAGCTCGCACGTCCGCAGCTGAACACCGACGCGTTTTTCAATACCGTCACCGCCATCGGCGATGCAAAAGCGTGGGGACGAAACCTCGACAGACGGTTAGACGGCCCCGGCGACGCTTTCTCTAATAGCAACCCGAACTACCAGATCGATTTCTACATCCGAACATCCGGCGTGACATGGGGGATACTCACCAATGGAAAGCAGTGGCGGCTTTACCATCGCGACACCAGTTACAGACTGGACAGCTTCTACGAAGTAGACCTGGGAAAAGTGTTAATTGATGACGACATTGACGCTTTTCGCTACTTCTACTACTTTTTCCGCCGAGAGGCATTTGCGCATTCCCACACGTTCTTAGACGACGTATTAACCGGCAGCGCACGCTACACCGTCGCCGTTTCCGATAACCTCGCGGACAGCATCTATTCAGCATTAGAGGCACTGATGAACGGGTTTCTCACCTATCCTGACAATCAAAGCCTCGGGCAACTCACGCGCATCTGCCCCACCCCTTCGGATACGTTAAACCTAGGCGAAACTGAGTTAGAGACGCTCCACGAAAATTGCCTCATCCTGCTCTATCGGCTCCTCTTTATTCTCTATGCCGAGAGCCGCGGGTTGCTGCCGCTTGAAGACGCAGATTACCGTGCCGCCTATAGTTTGGACGCGCTTGCCGCCGAAGTCCATGCCGAACTTGATGCCGGCACCGAAATTCCTGCGCTGCGGAGTGACTACTGGGCGCGCCTCCAAGATTTGTGCAGGCTCATTGACAAAGGGTGGGAGGAACGGATTCCGCAATATAACGGCGGGCTCTTTAATCCCGCGCGCCACCCGTTTTTGGAGACGAATAAAATCGGGAACGCTGTGCTTGCAGAAGTCATCAATCTCCTCACGCGCACGACGGAGAAAGAACGCATCGCTTACCAGGACCTGGCGATTCAGCACCTCGGCAACATTTACGAAGGATTGCTTGAATATAATGTCCGTGCGGAGGGTAAACCTCCGGTGGTTCGGTTAATCCGCGACAAAAAAGAGCGCAAAGCCAGCGGCAGTTACTACACTTCCGATGCAATCGTTCGCGCGATGGTTGAAGACGCACTCGATGCGCTTTGCATCCGCAAGTCTTATGACGAGATCCTGCGGCTAAAGGTGTTGGATCCGGCGATGGGAAGCGGGCATTTCCTCGTCGGTGCGATTGATTATCTGGCATTGCAATTGGCAACACATCCCGATGCGCCGCCGATTCGTGCGCGCTTGGAAAGCGCGCCTACCGGTGGAAGCGCGCCTACCGGTAGAAGCGCGCCTACCGGTAGATTGGTAGCCGACACGGATACCGAAATCGCCTATTGGCGGCGGCGCGTTGTGGAGAACTGCATCTACGGCGTAGATCTCAATCCGATGGCGGTGGAATTGGCGAAGGTATCGCTTTGGCTGCATACCGTTGCGAAAGGCGAACCGCTCTCCTTCTTGGATCATCATATTCGGTGTGGGAATTCGTTGATTGGTGCGAATATTACAGAGCTCGCCAATTTACCAGTCTTGTCCAAACGTCGCCGCGCCGATGAAACGCCGCAGACTGCACTCTCCATGGATTTCGGATGGACGGACACCGTCTCCGAAGCGGTGGGACATTACCTTGTCATTGAGAAGATGGAGGGCCAGACTGCGGACGATATCCACGCGATGGAGCAGGAGTTGCAACTCGCGCAGCAGCGGCTCAGTCGGCATAAGGCAATCGCAAATCTCTGGATGAGCGTCCATTTTGGTAACGCCGTTAAGCCTGGTGATTACCGCGCGTTCACCACGGAGGATACCGAGGCCCCGCTTGACTTGCCTGTCTATCAGAAAGCGCGGGAATTGGCGGAACGCTACCGCTTTTTCCACTGGGAGATAGAGTTTCCCGAAGTCTTCCGCGATGAGTTGGGACAGGCATTGGCAGAACCCGGCTTCGATGCAATCCTCGCCAATCCGCCTTACGGCGCGAAGTTCAGTTCGCACGAGAAAACCTATCTCAAGCGGGTTGCGAAAGATACGCGGAATCCGAACAGCGCAGCACTTTTCATCGATGCGGCAAAAAACCGCATGCTGAAATCCGATGGCGTGCTCGCCTTCATCGTGCCGAAGTCGCTGTTGTATGTCGAAAGTTGGCGGAGTTTAGCGTTCGCCTTGCTGAACAAAACACGGGTTCTTGTCGATGTTGAGGCGGCGTTCAAAAACGTCATGTTGGAGCAGGCGTTTTTCATATACGACACGCACCACGCGAAGAACTACTACACGGCGCGCAAATTTGTCGATGAGACATGGATGCGCACCGTCGAAATTCCCGCGTCCCATGTCAACGCCTTCCAAGCGTGGATTTGCGATGTGTCGCTTGAGGAAATTCGGCTGGGTGAACGGATTCATCGCGTAGGCACGTTTATGCGGGAGATTTCTCATACCACCCGCGGTTTGTCGGTAGAAAGACTGTTGAATCCTTCGGGTGACATTGCGTTTATCGGCGGCAGAAACATAAACCGCTATAGCGTTGAAGGAGTGAAAGGCTTTCTCAATAATGAAGCCCTTAACCGGACGAATAAGAAAGTGCAATCGCTACTTCAACCCAAAATTATCTCTCAAAAAATCGTAACGACGCGGAAGATTACTGCTACCGTTGACAAAACGGGGGATATATTGGGCGTGAATACTGTTGAAAACACCTTTCTCACAGTTCCAAACTTTCATCCGAATTTTATTGTCGCCTGTTTCAACTCCACATTAGTGAATTGGTATGTTCACCGATTCATCTATTGTTCGGCGAGGATGACGATGTTTTTTGACAACTACTATATCGGCAAGATCCCGGTTCCTGTTGTGAGTTTGGCCGAACAGCAGCCTATCATTGAATTGGTAGAGCAAATTATGGCGGCGAAACGGGATGCCCCGGGTGCGGATACGTCTTCGCTGGAGCGGGAGATTGACGCGTTAGTTTACGCGCTTTACGGCGTGACAGAAGCGGAGATTGCGATTGTGGAGGGGTGACGCGGGCATGGGGTGCCCGCGTCATGCGTTCGGGGTTGCGGCTTCCGTTGCGGCTTTGAAAACTGCATTGAGTGCTCCGAAGAGTTCTGGCAAATTGGCTAACAGAAAAGGCGTTATGTTCTGGGTAAATCCATCGCCGACAAGCCGTCCAAATTCCCATGATTTTCCATCGGTGACGATGCCATATACGGGGATATCCGCGTCGTCGTTGATTTTCTGTGCGGCGACGAGTTCGGCGAGACATTGTCCCCAGCCCATGTCAAAATCGTTCTTTTTTGCTTCGACGAGCATTATCAGTGGATGCCCGACAAGGAGGGGGCCCAATGCAGCTCTGGTGGAGACGAGGTAATCTGGCGTGCCGGTTAAGGTTTCATCGTAAGCGATGGATTTCCCAATCCAGAGCGCGTAGTCTTTGGCGTATCGTTTGTAACTTTCCCGTAACACTGGAAAAATAAATGCTTGGCACCGGATTGCCTCGGATGCGAAAATATCAAAATACTGCTGGTTAAACGCGAGTTCCTGCAAGAACTGCTCCGATGGGGTTAAAGGTTCACCGTTGACGAAGTCGTTTCGCGTATAACGGATCTGGAATTGCTCTAGGACTTCAGGAACTGTCTTGACATACTCCCGCACGCTGAAGCGTGGGGATTCTTTTGACGGCTCTCCCCAAGCTCTCGTGCGATTGAATTCTGGGATGTGTGACAGCCGTGCCACGCGCACGATGCTCGGCAAGCCAAGTCTAACACGTACTCTCCACAGTGGACGATGCCCCGCCCACAAGATGTTGGTGAGAGACAAACGAATGTCAATGCCGCATTACCAGTCTTTTGACGGTTTGCCTCTCTCGACGTTTTACAGGAATCACCTGCAACCTGCAACGTCCCGTTCCATAGGGACGGATAGGAACGTGGGCTTGGAGGGCCCACAATGGAACTCCTATCCACAGGTTGATGACAATTGTAACATGAATCACTTTATTTGTCAAGTCATGAGCAGGATTTTCAAGATGTTCAAGATTGACAGGATAAGAGGTTTCCGTTCGGCAGCAGGATTATCAAGATTAACAAGATTAAACACGATGAAGAGGTGTCTGTTTAACAGAACCGCTCTTAATCCTGAGAATCGTGTAAATCGTGTAAATCCTGCTTCGTTTCTTAATCTTGCTAATCGTGTGAATCCTGTAAATCCTGCTCAGCGAGGGCTACATCCCCAACCTAAAGGATGGGGATTTGACATCGGGGCCATGTTAAAATCACTAAATGCCATGAGTTTCTGCCTCCTACATCTGGCACACGTGCCAACTGTTAAATAGGATACCACATGTCGCTGCAAAAGTCAAAATGAAATTCCTTGAAAAAGCATCGGAGATATGTTAACATTAAAAATAACACGAAGTGGAAAATTGTATTTACAACGTAGCGCGAGGGCCCTCGCATGCCACACGCGCATGCGAGCGGGTTTCCCCCGCGAACGACACCTAAGAAAGGAGAATACCAGTGATAAAGAAAATGTTTT
Source organism: Candidatus Poribacteria bacterium (assembly GCA_003635305.1). Taxonomy (GTDB): domain Bacteria; phylum Poribacteria; class WGA-4E; order WGA-4E; family WGA-3G; genus AGPOR5. The sequence continues at coordinate 19,785 of PYJE01000086.1, forward strand.
GGATAGTGCCGCTGCTGTTCGTGCTCTGTGTTGCTGCGAGTTACGGGCAATATAACGGCGAGTGTTGGGTTGTGAGCGGCGGGACCACAATCTATAAATTGTATGCGGATGGAAACGCAGATCCGCAGGTGATTCCGGACTTACCGCAGGCGAGTGCCGCCGAAGTGAATCCCGCCGATGGCGTTGTGTGGATTGCTGTCTCGGCGGCGAATACCGTTTATCGATATAACCCGAACACCGGCGAGTTTCTCGCGATTCCGGATCTCAACCGTCCGAGCATGATAGCCATTAATCCTGCTGATGGTTCCGCGTGGATTGCCGGCTACGATGCGGTTAAAAAGGTATCCGGCGATGGCACTCAGGTTCTCGCGACGATAGAGGCGCACGAACCCGCCGTTGCGGTGAACCCGAAGGACGGTTCCGCATGGATAACGAATGCGCGCGGCCCGATTGCCCGTTACGATGCCGCGGGGAATAAAATCGTTGATGCCCCCTCAATGGGCGAACCGAAAGGCGTGACGGTTGACTACCAGGGAAACGCTTGGATTGCCGATAGCCAACACAGCGTCCTCATGCGCGTCTCACCCGATGGACAAAAGTTGGTGGAGATAACCGATATTCCGAACCCTACGTCACCCCGTATTAATGTGAACGATGGTAGCCTGTGGGTAGTCTCACAACAATCGATGCTGATTAAGTTGTCTACGGATGGGACGAAAGCGACAGAATTTCCGGGGGGGATGGCCATCGTCGCGATTAGTGTCTCGCCTACCGATGGCGCGATTTGGGTGGCAGACCTGCTCGGGACAACCTTCACCGGCGAAGTGAGTAAATACTCTCCAGCGGGACAGCAGTTGTTTGCGAATCCGATTCCGCAGCCTTCTTCTGTTTCGGTAGGATACTGGCAACCGTAATACCCCATGAATCTCTGTGAATCTCTGTCGGGCGAGTTCGCCTGCGCTCGCCATTTGGCGAGTGCCTAATCGCAAGAAGGAGGCAACTATCATGATTGGACACTGCCTTTGCCGCATCGCTATTTTTATCGCTGTCGTCGGGATGCTTTCGGGACGTGCAGTGGCGCAACTCCCCGATTTTCGCATCAGTCCGGATAGCATCACCTTTTCCAATCCGACACCCGTTGAAGGCGAAGAAATCATGATTTGGGTGAACGTGGAAAATATCGGTGATGCTACCCCGACGATGAACGAAGACCTGGGGGTTAACCTTTATGAAGGCGACCCGAGGAACTCGCAACCCCTCCAAATTGAATGCAGGGATGTCATTATCGAGTTGAAACCTGGACAATCCCGACGCTTGAAAGCACGATGGCGGCCACCCCCCGGGCAAACCGAGGTTTACGCTGTCGTCAATCCCGAGGGCGATACGCATATTCAGGAAGCTGACGAGAGTAATAACATTGCGCATACCACGATTGTCGCCGAGGCAGTGACATTTCCGTCTGCCACATCGACGCAAATCGAGAACGCGATAGCGAAAGGAGTCGCGTGGATAGAGGCACAGCAAGGCAAGCATAGCCGCACTTGTTTGCAATGCGGTTCTGACAACCAAATCATTTTATCCTGTGTCACTTGCGATGCGAGCCTGAAGGGGTTAGCAGAGAATTTTAGGCCGGGTTCGGGGTGGAATTTCGGCGAAGACCGGACGCAGGAGACAGCGTTAGCGTTGCAGGCTCTCCTCGGTGCCGGACGGACACCGGATTCCCCGGCTGTCAAAAAAGGGCTCAAGTTTCTGTTGGAACAGGATTGGAATGGGTTTTCTGTCTACCACTATGCGGTAGTCGTCCCGGTTTTAGTGGCACTTCGGGATACTGCGTATTGGGAGCGTGCGCAGTTTGCGGTGAACCGGCTCGTCGAAAAGCAACTCCCGGTAAAGGGTAGCGCATTTGCCGACCCGAGGGATGATGGCGGCTGGGGCTACGGCTTCACAGCTGATGGTGCGCACATGAACATGGTTATCTACGCGCTTTACGCCGCGAAGCAGGCGGGCCTGGAAATTCCACAGGAGACGTGGGAACGCGCCGAAAAGTGGGTGCGCCGAAATCAAACCGAGACCGGCGGCTGGCTCTATAATCTCGTTGAAAACGGTTCACCGTGGGCGGTAGGTGTCTACGGCAGCATGACAGCGACGGGGTTATGGGCCCTTCGCGCGTGCGGTGCTTCTGTCGAAGACCGGCAGATTCAAAAGGGCATTGCGTGGGTGAAAAGGCATTGGACATTAACGCGCAATCCCGGTGCGAATTCGTGGCTCTATTACTATCTTCTTTCGTTGCAACGGTTTTGCGATATCCCGCCGGTCCAGGAGACGCTTGCTGGGCATGCGTGGTATGATGAAATATCAGGCATGATGGTAGCGCGTCAGGAACCAGATGGCAGATGGCGGGGTGCGGAGAGCGATTTTCTGTCGACATGCTTCGCGGTGATGTCCTTAAGCCGCGCGCTTGTCGGGCCGACGCAACCGAATATCGGTATCGTGCCGCGGAGCCTGCGGTTCTCACCACCAGCACCGCGCGTTGGCGAGGCTGTCCGCCTCAGCGCGACGCTCCGAAATACCGGAACGCCTTTTGATGGGATTCTTAACGTTGGATTTTATGCCGATGATGTGGAAGTAGCAACAGCAGAGGTGCTTTGGACTTCCACTCTCGGTGAGACATCGATATCCGCTGACTGGGTGCCTACGGCGGCGGGTGACGTAACCGTCGCTGCACGAATAGAGACGGAGGCGGCATTGGTAAAGGCGGATGTCCCTATCCACCCGCTTGTATCCGAGTCCCTCACCGTCTATCCGCAATCCACATCCGCGACGGATGCGCAGTTGGCGATGCCTCAGAAGATTGGCGACAACCTTTACCAACTCGGCAATGTCACTGTTGATACCAACAAGCGGGAGGTTCGCGTGCTAGGTGAGATTAACATTGTGGGTGCGGATGCCAATATTGAATTCTTCGCGTGCGGCAAGTTAGGCAAGACGCACGAGAGTGTGCTTATCCTTCACGCTGAGCCGTTCTATATGTTCACTGCACTCGGCATAATCGAGCTTGAGTATGGCATGAACCTCGTTAAAGAAGGCGATGCGCTGCAGCCGGAGGGTTCCCGCGTTGAAATCTGGGTAGAATGGGAACGCGGTGATGAGGTTGTCTCGCACCGCGCGGAGCAGCTGTTATGGAACGCCTTCCAAGAACGTCCGATGCAAGAAACGCCGTGGGTTTTCACTGCCAGAATTATCAACAATCAGTTGACGGCGCAGCTGTTTCATAACATCATCGCTGTCTACCGCGATCCGGATGCACTTTTCAATCATCCGCTTCCTACCGGTACTGATGACAACACCTACCGCGTCAACACGGATGTCATTCCGCCGCAAGGCACGAAGGTGACGGTGATTATCCGGCCGGCAAATGCTTAGAGAGTATAGTTTGCCTTCGTCCTCCTATAGGGCGGGGAAAACCAGTCTCTCAGAGAAAATGAACGCTGGGAGTTCTCCGTCGTCTTGTGGAAAAGGCGAGGCATTGGGATTTCTCGCGCAGAATATGTTAGACTTAAGTATAACGTGCAAGGTGCTTAAAGGGGTTACTACATGGGCGGCTTGCACGTGCCCTTAAAGGAAATCGAGATGGAAAAAGATAAATACATGTTGGCGAAACGGATGCCTGTGTTCAGTTTCATGCAGCGGACGTTTCTCGCCGATCTTATTTTTTTCCTTGGGTTGATAGCGAGTTATACCTACATGGTAGGAGAATATGAGCTTGCTAAAGGCAGGGAAAATTCTGTCGAAACGATAATCGCCATCGTAGGACATGTTGGCGACTTTATTTCGGTGGCTCTCGTTTTGACGCTGTTTTTTGAACTCGGAGGGTCTGTTCTGATGATACTATGGAACCTTTACAAGAGGGAACAGGAAAAGCGACTCAGGGAAATCGCGACAGAAGTCGCGATGGAAGTCGCGGCGGAAATTACTGAGAAGGTCACCGCGGAGAGGGATCGGGTGTGGACAGAGTGGAACACCCGGCGGATGGCGGCAGAGGCAAGCGGTATCCCTTTTCATGAACCGCCGCCGACTTCGCCACAAGTTTCCCCGGAATAACGCGCGCTGACCCGGTTACGCCTAAACGCGTATAGGGAAACCGGTGAATTTCTGTGGTGTGGGCGCGCATGCTCTCACGCCGCACGATGAGGAAAACCCGTGCCAATTTTTGAATACGAGTGCCACGAATGCAAAGTTCAGTTTGAAGTGCTGCGTCGCGCCAGTGATGCTGACACATCGCCGGAATGCCCGCGATGCGGCGCGCCAGACCCAACGAAACGGTTCTCCGCCTTTGCAACCGCGGGAACTCGAAAGGAGACTGCCGCGGAAGGCGCAACCTGAGCCCTCCCTAGCGGCGGCAGTTTGTCGCAATGAGACAGAAAACGGAAAACAAAGCCCCCAATATCTTGCGGGAAATCCAATCGAACAAGGTGAAGCCTGTCTACCTGCTCTGTGGCGAGGAGAGTTTCCTCATTGAGGGGACGCTCAAGCAGATGTTGGATACATTGCTAACGCCGGACACGCGCGATTTCAACCTCGCTTTTCTCGAGGGAACTGCTGTCACAACGCGGGAAATCTTGAGTCAGGTGTCTCTCTATCCTGTCATGTCAAAATGGCGGGTTGTTGTCGTGCGCGACTCGCCATTTTTCAAGACGCAGCGGCGTGCAACGCCGACAACGCTCATTCGCGATGCTCTCAAATGGGAAAATGAGGATGCCGGAAAGTGTATCGCCACGGCGACGAAATTCTTAGAGGTAACACCGCAGCAAATCGCCGAACGCCACGTAGATTTCTCCAACGCTGTTGAGGCAGTAATGGCGGAAGTTGGCGATAAGTTAACCGCGGACGAGCGCGCGTTCCTTGAAAGGCTGCCGCAAGTCGCCGAAAAAGTTGATGTTTCTTCGGCGGACGCTAGTGCTGCCGACGATGCAGAATTGCTGTTTGAATGGCTGCAAGGCGAACTTCCGAAAACAAGCGTGCTGATATTGACAGTGCAGGGGAGTGTCAACGAACGGAACCGCATCGTCAAGAAAATCCAAGGGGTGGGACGCTATGTCTCGTTTCAACCGTTTTCTAGTGCGCCAGCTGGTGGTGGCGTTTCGCCCCGCGATCCGCTCTTTAAAAAGGTTTCGGAGAAGTTTGAGGAATTTGATAAGCAGATAACGCCTCGTGCCTATCTGCAGCTCCGTTCCCGCACCGGTGGCGACATGCACACTATCGCCGAGTCCATCAACAAGCTCGTCAATTTTGTTGGCGATAAACGCCGGATTGACGAACAGGATGTGCGGAACATGGTGACGCAGAATACGTTTGACAACATCTTCGACCTCACCGATGCCATTGGGCGGCGTTCGGTGTCGCAGGCGTTAAAAAGCCTGCACGAAGTGTTAGCCAGCGGCGAGCCGCATATTAAAGTGAACACGCTGATTATCCGCCAACTCCGTCTGTCACTGCAAGCGAAGCTCATCGCGAAGAGGGGGAACCGGAGTCAGATGGGCCGCAGGATGCAGTTTGATAGGTTTGTCAACGACATTTTTAAACCGCTCTCCCAAGAAATGGCGGATTTACTCCCGACAGCGGCGGATACGAACGTTCTGAAGCAGCGTCCCTACGCCGCCTATAAAATTTTTCAGACGCTCCACGCTTTCACCGTCGAGGAACTCATGGCCGCACTGGAAAAAACGTTGGAAGTGGACACGCAATTGAAGACGAGCCAACTCGATGCAACCTGCATTCTGGAGCAATTGGTGTGTGAGTTGTGTGAAAGTCCGAGGAGTCGCAGACATTTTTAGCAGAGCCCATTTTTTTACTATCCTTTTTGTGTCCAGAAGACTCTATTTTACTAAGATATATTTCTTCACATGTGCGCGCTTACAAAGCGCGCCTACCTGGTTTCGTCCGTGGAGTCAATCCCGGTAGGCGCGCTTTGCAAGCGCGCATCTGAAAGAAAAAAGGAGGCATTTGGCATGTCACAAGTCATTCTTATTATTGCCATTATTTTTGGAAGCGTTACTGTGACGACGCTCGGATGCGTATGGATGGGGACATCCTACTACGCAAAGAAGCGCGGCTTGACAAAAGGCGCGTCGCAACGCGAGATAGAGGCACTCCAGCAAAAACTCGCCCGCGTTCAGGAAGAAGTCGTGAACCTCAGAAAAGAGGTGAAACGCCTCATCACAATCGCCAAAGGCGGCGTTGAGTAAAGGAGGGACATCACATGGGATTGCTACTGCTCGTCATCTGTCTCGCGGTGATGCTCTTTGTCGTCGTCAAGTTGATGGCTGCTATCGCCGCGATTGTGGCTATCGTTGTTGGTGGGACAATGCTCATCGTGCTGGTGAGCGTCTGGTTAGGCACCACATATTTCCTCAAAAAATCGGGTTACGAGCCGGATGGCGCGCAACACGCCTATCGCCACGTTGAATCCGATTTAGACGAGATGCTTGCGGATTTGCAGGAGATTCACTTTGAATTGGATGAGGCTGCTCCGCTTCTGTTGGATTTGGAATTCCTCAGATACGCCCGCCAAGGCCGTAA
>PYJE01000087.1 GCA_003635305.1 Candidatus Poribacteria bacterium
TATAGAAAAACGTGTCAACACCCTCTCAAGGTCTGTAAGACCTTAATGGAAACGGCAGAGACGCGACCTTAACCCATATTAAGGACCTAAGGGATCTTCGGGCTCTTCGCGGATCGGTAAAATGGCATATTACGTCTCGGTAGGCGCGCTTTCAACGCGCACCTACCAGGCACTCGCCCTACGGTGATTTAAAGATGAATCTTCCAACCCCTATTCCCAGCGGTAGACCTCGGCGTATTATCGGCAGTTCTGCACCGATGCAGGAGGTGCTACGTCGCGTGCGGCAAGTTGCGCCGACAAACGCCACCGTCCTCATCACCGGTGAGACAGGGGTGGGCAAAGATGTCATCGCACAAGCCATTCATGAAAGCAGCCCGCGGAAAAACAGACCTTTCAAGGCAGTCAACTGCGGCGTATTTCACGGCGATCTCCTGCAAAGCGAACTTTTCGGACATGAAAAAGGCGCGTTCACCGATGCCGCCACCCTCCGACGCGGCGTGTTTGAACAGGCACACACCGGCACCCTGTTCCTCGATGAAGTCGGCGAAATGTCCCTTGAAACGCAGGTGAAGTTCCTCCGGGTGCTGGAAACGCGCGAATTCACGCGCCTCGGCGGCGATACAAACATTTTCGTCAATGTCCGACTCATCGCCGCGACGAACGTTGAACTGAGCACTTCGGTGCAGCGGAAAACGTTTCGGCAAGACCTTTACTATCGGCTCAACCTCTTTCGCATCCATATCCCACCGTTGCGCGAACGACGCGAGGATATCCCGCTTTTCGTCCACGCATTCATCTCCGAACTCAGTGCCGAACACGGGAAACCAGTCACCAGCATTACACCGGAGGCACTCGCTTATCTCGAACAGGCAGACTGGCCCGGCAACGTTCGGCAACTCAAAAATGCCATAGAAAGTGCCATCATTGTCGCCACATCGGCAGAATTGAAACTCCGCGATTTTCCGATTGCGTCGGAACTGGAACCAGTTTCCCTGCTCCCCGCGCGTGCAATGGCTCCGCCTACCTCCGACACCCTGGAAAACGTGGCGATTTACAAGACGATTCTGGGCCTGATTCTCGCCGCAATCCGTTTGCTGGGGGACGATGCATCCGTCTTAATGCCGGGGCGGAATGAACTTCAGATAGCGATACCTGATGAAGATACCAGTTGGCTGCAAATCGCTGATGATGTTGATGCATCGCCCCATAGCCAGAGAGAAATCCTGCAGAAGGCGTTAACGGTGCTTTCAACCGTCGCCAAACAGATGGAGGAGGAAACGCCTTTGCCGCTGCCTTTGCCGGTGGGTGAGGTTCCAGCCCGGGGAGGTTTGCCTATTGCAGAACATCGAGACCGGGAGGGCTCGCCTACAAATCAAGAACGGGAGAGTTCGCCTACCGTGTTTGACGAAGATGCCATCGGCAAGGTGGGGATGACGATGGCAGAGATTGAAAAGGCGGCCATCCAAAAGACGCTCGCGGAATCCGAGGGGAATAAGACAGAGGCGGCGAAGATTCTAGACATCGGCGTGCGAACGTTGCACCGGAAACTGGAAACCTATCGGCAGGAGCGAGATGCCCAGGTTCGTTAGAGCCTCTGGCGACAGCGAGGGACAGGCCCTCGCGCTACGGAGACTGGGGTGGTATGTTTTGTTCGCGAGGGACAGGCCCTCGCGCTACGGGTTTCGGAAGGTTATTCCTCCACCGTGCTGTAATAAATCGCATTGAAAAGCAACTTAAACGTGCCGTGCGATTGCCCGCGATGCTGCGGTTTGAATCCGAAAAGCATCACACGCCCTTTGCCGAGCGACGTTTCTACCAGCGCGCTTTTGTGGCGGATGCGCTTCTCTCCCTCAAGCCAACCGCTCATCAACGGATTAAACGCCGGATACGTCGCGATAACTGCACCGCCGCGCGTGGCATCAAAAACCGGCCCCGATTTGAAAAAGAGTGCCATCTCCGGTGCTAACCCATACCCAACCGGGTGCTTCGTCTCTATCCGTGCACGCAACAAAGAACCGGGGCAGAAAAATGTCTGCTCACCCCGGTCTGCCGCCTTGACGACATTGACGATGCCCTTCTCGTTGAGCCCAAAATATTCTAGCGGAAGTTCTGTCGCGCGGTTGAGGCAGATGAGACTGCCTCCCTCTTCCACGAACGTGAGCAAATTCGCCAATCCCTCCGTGCCAATCCCACCGACATACTCCGGTGGCAACGCGCCCACCGGATGCCCTTTGAGGATAGAAGCGGCCCTCATGTCCGGCAAAATGATTGCATCGTAACGCGATGCCAATTCTCCCGCGCGGATTTCCGCATTCATGAGGCTATAATAGGCGAACTCGTGCGTATCTAACACCCAACGCGTCCATCCTTCGTCCATGTTCGCCGTCCACGGTTTATAGAGCCCAACGCGGGGAGGTGTCAGTTGTGAAAATTGACGCGCAAGGGTTTCATCGTCTATTGCGGCCGTAGCGGTGATGTGAATGCCGAATTCTTCTGCAAGTGCCTGCATCTTCTCAACCTGCTGCAACGGTGGTTCCGCAGGTTTTATCAAGATAGTGCCCCGCGGGAACGTTTCACCTTGCCCTTCTATTTCTCGCCTCGCCCAATAGAGCTGATATCGCGGACTACCGTCCGCCAATTTCGCGTTAAAGAGGCGATTGAGGACAATCGCCTCCACGTTCGATCGGTTTGGAAAAAGATACCCGGTCGGCTCCGGCACGAGATGCAACTGTCCCTGCACCGTTGGCAGTGTATCAACCAACGTTAAATCGGCCCCAAACGGATGCACCACCGTCACCGTGCGGACACCCATTTGTAACGGCAGCGTCCATCCGGCGATGTCATAAGGCCGTTCCGGCGGCGATTGTGGGGAAGGACGACGTTCCGGGTACCGCTGCACTTCCAACAAATCCTTCGCATGCGCGCGAAAGGGTTGCGACATCAAAATGACGTAAGTCCCTGCCGGATATGCCACGCCATCAGCCGTAAACGGCGCGTTCGCCAGATGGATTTCCACACCGCCACGCTGGAGAATCTCCAGCATCTTGTGCGCAGTCTGCCGGTCGCGCTGTTCCGATGGAATGAGGAAAGCGCGCGGCGGTTCATGTTTCCCCTTCTCTATCGCCTGAAGCCCCATCTGATAAAAGTTCCGCTTCAGCGTTACCCGATGCTGCGCCGCGAACGTGAGAATAGAACGCGCCGCCGCCAATTCATAATCCACGATGTCTCGCAACCGCCACCAGCCGCCCGGCCACGGTTCAGGAAAATTGGTTCGGAGAGTGTATTTATCCAACCCGCGCCGATACCCTTTCAGCGTTCCGTGCGGTTGGAAAATCGGTGTCGCAATTTCAACGCGTGCCGCCTCCGTCAAAATCCCCACCATGTTATGCCGATACGGGACAGTGCGAAACCCGCCGTGCCACCACGTATCGTAGACTGCACTTGAAAGCACACCGGTAAAACCTTGCGAAGTGAAATCAAAAGCGAGTTGCGCGCCGATGAGCGATAACGTCCGTTGCAACAGCGGCGGAATATTCGGATTCATCGGCTCAAAATAGGGCGGAATCACGAACCGCGGGCCGCGATAACTCATCTCATGCACATCGTAGATGACCTCGGGAAACCACTCCTCATAAAGCACGCGCGTCAGCAGCTGCGTCTCAACCTGCGTCAACATGAACCAATCGCGGTTGTTATCGTGCCCCGTGTATTTCTGATACAGCCACGGCAAGTCCGCGCCTTCATACGGCGTGCCAACCGTCCGCTGATACCAATCCACGACGATGTTCAACCCATCCGGATTTGCCGAGGGAATGAGCAGCACGATGACGTTTTCGAGAATCGCCTGCACTTCCGGTGTATCGGCCGTTGCGAATTGATAGGCGAGTTCCATCGACATCTGCGATGAGGCAACTTCGGTAGAATGCAAATTGCAGTTGACTAGGACGACCGCCTTGCCTTCCTCACAGAAGGTGTCTAACGCGGCGCGTCTGTCTGCATTGGGATAAGCGAGTTGCCGCTGGATAGCTTGATAGCGCGCTACATCAGCCAAATTCTCCGGTGCAGAGATAAGCAGCATCACAAAATCGTTGCCTTCCGTCGTCTTGCCGAGAACTTCCAGCTGCACCCGGTCTGACGTATCCGCGACGTGCCGCAGATAGTCAGAGACAACTGTCCATCCCGCGACTTTGTAATCCGCGCCGACTGGAAAACCGAGGGCTTCTTCCGGGGACATCGGCTGCGCAGCGAGTTGTGATACGGGCATCCAAAAGACAAGCAACAGCAAGGGGAGCCAATTGTAGTGAAGGCGATCGAACCTTTTCATCAGCGATTTCTCCATGTTAAGCAAATGTCGTCATTTCTGTCCTGTGCGCGCTTACAAAGCGCGCCTACGCGGAGAAGTCTCCGGCCATCTTTGCCCCGTCTGTCCTGTGCGCGCTTACAAAGCGTGCCTACGCGGAGAAGTCTCCGGCCATCTTTGCCCGGTAGGCGCGGTTTGAAACCGCGCCTACAAGAATCGTTCTGCGTCTGTCCTGAGAGATATTCAGAGTATAACATAGGTTACGCGATATGTCAAATTTCGGCATCATATCACTTTTTTTCACGGTTTTTCTTGAGAAATAACGAAAAAAGGGGTATAATGCAAAATAATGCAAGTTTTTCACGATTTTTCGCAGAAAAATTGACATATGCCCTTTTTTAGGGTATAATCTGGGATAACTTCACAAGGAGGACGTACCAATGAAAAAGGTCATTTTCACGTGCATTCTGCTGTTCGTGCTCGGAACGGCTTGGCTCCTATACCTTGAGCACGAAACGGAACGCTTCGTGGAGAACCTTCCGAAGCCGCCTAGTGTAGACACTCAGCCCGATACCGCTGAGATACAGCAACCTGGCGAAGATGAGGCGTATCTCTCTGAGGAACTTCCATTTGACGAAACGCCTCTGGTTGGGAAGGAACCATCCGTGATTACCGAAACTCCAACCCTAGAAGAAATCGAGACAGTTTTCGTTGAAGCATTGCCTACGGAGCCTGCTGTAACGAAACACATCAATGACACGGATGCTTTTCTCGCTGAGCAAACTCCAGAGGAGGTAATACCTCCGGTGCATGTTCATGGTGAGCACTGTCAGAGTAGACCCGCTCGCTACTGGAAGGGAATGCCAGAAGCAGAGCTCTATGAAAAGCTGCAAGGGGATTTACTCGCTCGGTTTGGCGATATTCCTGAAGTGCACATCTACTTGCGACATACGCTGAACCGGAACCCGACACCTATCACGGTGGAAGAAGCCGTCGAGTATTTTCGGCGGTTGCGACATTATACCCCCACCAACGAGCGTTCATGGAACAGGAGATTGCCCGCGTAGAGGCATTCAGGGACGCACACGAATCAGGGCAGTCCCACTAGATGTCCTGCATCTTTTGAAAGGTCGCCACGGTGGCCTTTCTTCTTTTTAAGAGACGTTGTGGCCGCGGCGCGATGCCAAATTTTCGACATAGATCTGAATATTCCCGGTATAATCCGGGTATAGGAGGGAAACACTTGAAAGTGTTGACAGTCTTTGCAATCCTACTCTGAAAAAGTGGTGGGGGTATCCTCGCAACTCACGTACTCCTGCGGTTCAGGATCAGGCGATCCTGAACTACAGAGCGGAGCCTCGTATCCTCACAACTCACGTACTCCTGTGGTTCTGCCTCGGTAGTGCCTTTTTCCTCATCCCTTCCTCCCAAGCGACGCTGGTTTCCCTACTCTGCCGCGTGTGGATGCTCTCGGCGGAACTCGTTTTGGCCGGTGTCGCCCTTTTTCTCCACAAGCGAACAGAGGCACGTTGAAAATCCCAATTCGTCAGCCTTCCCGTAGCGCGATGGCCTGTCCCTCGCGTCCGCCGTTTCGGCAGTAGACGGTGCGGGACAGCCCCCACCCTACGTTCCAAGGGAATTCTCGTCGAAGTTCGTGCGGCAAAAAGTCACCCGATGAATTTCTAAAATCTCATCAAAGCACACCTACCCGACAGGAATAGTATTTGTGTAAGGCATGTCCAAACAACATCAACAAAAATCTTTCCTTGAAATTTTTTGCACGTTATGATATTTTATACCTAAGGTTTTTGGGACATGCCCCCAACACGCACTCAAGGAGGAAAATAGGACTGAATGAAAAGAGTTATCATCATCCCAACCATCGCACTGCTGATGGTTTGTTTTGGCTGTGAGACGAAGCAGAAGGGCCCGAGCAATCTATCGGTAGGTAAAAGCAAATTGGTCGACAGCGGCCTCGCGCTGGAAGCAGTGAAACATCTTGAAAAGGCGGAGCAGGAAGAAGTAAATAAGGTGGAGCCGCGCGCGCTCCTGCTGCTCGCTTATTCCCACGGGCTCGCCGATAAAAGTGCGCGCAGCCACGGCGTTGAGGCAGAATACAAAAATCAACGCGCGCAACGCATAGCCGAACTCACCGACGCGGAAATGAAGTCCATCTTGCAGATACTCAGCCAGCCGTCGCGCATCCGAATAGCGGGTTTGCAGGTGCTTGTCGACAAAGGCACACCGGCAGCCGCGGTGATGCTGGAGAGTCTCGTGAAAGGGAGATACCCGAGCCTCCATGAAAACTTCACCGAGATGCTCGTCCAGATAGGCAGCGAAGGACTAGACATGATTCTGGCGACGCTCACGGCGGAGACGACACCGGCACCTGTCAAAACGAAGCTGGTCCGCGTCATCGCAGACATCGGCGATGAACAGGCGGTGGATGCGCTCAAATCCCTGCAACAAACAACGATGGAGGCCGGGTTAAAGATGGAGATTAACACGACGCTCTATCAACTCGGCGAGGTTGCTTATCAGGATGCTATCCTCGCGGGGTTAGACGATAGCGACGTTGCTGTTCGGCGCGCCGCCGCGAAGGCAATGGTGAATCTCAGTGACGTGCCAACGAAAAATCTCATCACCGGACTGAAAGATAGCGATGAGGAAGTCGTCACAGACTTGGTAAAGGCACTAGCAAAGCATCGGGATGCCGCCGCCGTCGACGCGTTGATAGACATCCTCACCGGGGAACTCGGCAAAGAACCGAAGCAAGCCGCTATTGAGACGCTTGAGATTTACGCCGAGAACAGATTGGCGAAAACGTTAGCCTACCGCGTCACCACACTCCTCACTAGCGGGAAGGTGGACGACGCGAACAACAGGCTCCATCTCGTGCTACTCCTCAAACGGGAACCGCTGCGCAAGCAGATTCATGCAACAGCCTCGGTTTACCAATTGGAGTCCAAACTCTACGAATACTACCAAAAAACTGAGCAGAGCGAACAGGTGAAAACCACGCTGTCGCAGCTGTTGGAGTTGCTTTCGCCATAGGTGCGGCGCGCTTGCAAAGCGCGCCTACCGCTAATAATGGAACTAGCGCGCTCACCGATAAGGAATACGTCTAACCGGAGACGCGGTTGAAAACCGCGCACCTCCGGAAACAGAGCCTTTTTGCAAAATTGATTAATTTTCTTGACATAAAAACGGCTTTATTGTAACATGTTGCATAACATCGCGTTCGTTTTATCCGCAAAGGCGCGCTGACGAACATGCAGCGCACGGGTAGGCGAGCCAAAGTTACGAGACACCCAGGAGGAAACCTAAACGGAACATGAAAAGAGTTTTGACACTACTGCTGCTTATCGCCGTCGTGAGCATCGGCTGTCAGCAGAAACAAGTTATCACCCAACTGGAAGTGGGTAGAGCGAAATTGCTTGACGCGGGCCTCGCGCTCGAGGCTGTGGAACATCTCAAGCGCGCCGAAATAGAGGAGCAAAACAAAGTGGAACCCCGGGCACTGCTGGTTATTGCTTACGGCTACGCGATTGATCAACAGATGGCGAAGGCTCACCATGTAGAAGACGAATACCGGACTGAACGTAACCGGCGGATTCCGGAACTCGGCGAATTTGAGATAAAGAAAATTCTGCAAATCCTCGACGAACGCCACCGCGTCCAAGAATCCGCCAAGCAAATCCTGGTCGATAGAGGCGCACCCGCAGTGCCTTTTATCTTGGAGGACCTGGTGAAGGGACGCTATAAGCATGTCCACGGCGACTTTGTGACAATCTTGACGCAAATCGGCTCCAAAGGGCTCGACCAGCTCATCGAGGCAGTCGGTGCAGTGACTACACCTAGTGCCGTGAAGATTCAGCTCGTCCGAATCATCGGGGACATCGGCGACCCTGCCGCCATCACCGGATTGGAATCGCTCCGCAAGACCACAACGCACGCAGGGTTACAGATGGAACTGAACACCGCACTCTATCTGCTTGGAAATAAAGCGTATCAAGACAAAATCATCGCAGGACTTGACGACAGTGAGGTTACCGTGCGCCGTGCCGCCGCGAAGGCCATGGTCGCACTCACTAACCCACCGACCGCGGAGCTAATCAAGGAACTCAAGGATAGCGATGACACCGTGCGGTTATACGCAGCAGAAGCACTACAGAAGCATCCCGATGCCAACGCGGTGGATAACCTCATCGGCGCATTGACTAGCGATTCCACTACGCACACAAAACAGGTGTTTCTTGATACCTTGAACCTTTATGCGGAAACAGGACTCGCAGACGGGTTAGCAGGACGGTTAATCACCCTGTTAACCCAAACCGAAATTGCTGAGCATAAGGACAGGCTCCGCATCGCGCAACTCCTGAAAAAGCCTGCCTTGCTGAAGCAGATTCAAGCGGCAGACCCGTACGACAATCTGCCGCACAAACTTGACGACTATTTCCGGACCAAAGAAAGGAACGACATGGTGAAAGTCGAGCTCAACGAACTCCTCCTTGTACTGGAGTGAATAATGTCTCCCGGCTCGTCGAAAGAACGAGAGGGACAGGCCCTCGCGCGACAGAACAAAGTAGGACGAAGGCCTGTTCCTCGCGCGCCAGACCATGGGGTGTCATCAGGAGCATATCTATGGCAGGCCTCGTGAAAGGCTTTTCGGCTACCACAGCCGCCGATGAAGCCGCTGCCGTCATCGCCAAATGCTGGCATTGATATCATGGAAATCCTGACTATCGGCTCAGGCCAACGCCAAGATGTCGCGTTTCAATATATCACCGGCATCCCCAAAGCAACCGCCTTCGGCATGGAATGGTATGCAAACGAAACAGACCCGGCATTAAACCGGCCACCATTAACACCGAGAGACAAGCCGATACCCACGCAGACGTTCGCACCAGCAGAACCACAACCGAACACCGGCGACTTTCAAGACGGTATCGTCTCCATTCAAGCACCCGATATTCGCGATGCCCCGGACGGAAGGGAGAACTTTTACGGAAGGATTATCATTTATCAAGACTAACGGAGAACCGATGCACCACCGAACCACCGCCTGCTTTCTCATCCTGCTTCTGCTCTGCTGCGGCTTACAATGCAACACAGACATAGCACGCGTTGTCCTGCCCGAAGTCACGGATACCTCCGAGACAACACCGCTATTTGAGATGGAAGCCATCCTCGCTACACGAGGCGAAGTCCACTCGCCCATCCCCGACGATGTCTACGACGCACTCTGGGGACACTGGACAGAAGCCGGCCTCTCCGCACCGCGCGACTACTACACAAAGTATATCGATGCCGGCGGCATCGCCATCGTCGGCAGCGACTTAGTCGATGATAGAATCTTCCAAGTTGCGCGCCACATCGTCCTCGTCATGACATCAAAACTGCCCGGCCTCCGAGAAGCACTCTCCATCGACGCACCCGGCCCCGGATTCTTCTCCGATGGGAGCCCCTTTCGGCTCACCCTCACCGAACACTTCTCAGATGAGGACGTGAACTTGCCCGAATATCAGAGCGTAAACAGAGGAACAACAGCCTATTGGATAGGTGAATGCGGTGGGATAGTCTGCCGTGCCGATGTGTGGTGGACGGAATCTGAGAAGTGGGAAGGGAAAAGAGTCAGCCGTGGTGCCCTCAATGTTATGACGCACGAAATGGTCCACGCCATACATTACGAGATTCTCGAACACAACCTCGTCCCCGATTTCGTCGAACGCCTCGATGCCGCCTATCTACACGAGAATATCAGCATCGAAGGAAGAAGCGGTATCTGCGCAAATACAGGCTGGGGAGTCGGAAATCATGCGGAATTCTTCGCACATGCGGTAGCAGACAAATGGTTAGATAACCTCTTTATTCCGCCCGATACCACCGTCACCTGGCTCCTGCGCGAACTCAATATGCCCGATACACCTGAAAATCGAGCCCTTCTCGCAGTAGAACCCGATTCGCCTGATGCGTATTTGGAGCTCTGTCCGATTCTGACAGACCTGCTAGCAGAGGTGTTCCCAGCCGTCCCCCTACAGTGGGCAATCTATAACCGAAACTATAATCCGCAAAAGAACGACTAATGTTTGACATCCACGAAAACCTAGAGAACCAGCCAAAAATACTCGATGAACTCTTAGAAGAGCCACAATTGTGCATGCTCCTCAACCCGAACTTGCACGCGTGGCAAATCGGTTTGTTAATTCCGCAATCCTACGTCGTCGATGTCGATTACGAAGGCACCGAGCACCTCGCCGTCATCTGGGGGTTCTACAGACCTCCGCGCGACACCGTTATCAAACCGCAAATCCACGATCTCTGGAATGAACTCGCTGAAGAAGAGGAAGAATAAATGCCAAATGCAACTGACGATTTCACATTAATCGTGCAGAACTATCCTAATGACATCAAGATTACCCAAATTGAGCAGGTTACCATCCAGATCGACCAGCCTGCCATCGGCTGCAACTCCGGCGCGAAGGAGATAGTCCAGCCGGACCCGAACGGAAAGTGGAATGAACGCATCATCCGCATTCAAACAAACGATGGAACACTCGGATGGGGTGCCGGCAGTTGGGGCACAACTACAGCCGAAGCCGCGCAAGGCGCGCTCAACCGAAACCCGTTTGAGCTCCTGAACCCGGCAGACGGTGTCGTTGCAGAATTCCGTGGACTGGAAAACGCGCTGTGGGATACCATCGGCCGCATCCTCGGCAAGCCGGCGTATCAACTGATGGGCACGGAGGCACACAGCAACAACCTTCCCGCTTACGACAGCACTATTTACTTCAATGACCTGTTGTATGACACGAAGGCTGAGGGGCTAAAACGCATCGAAGACGATGTCAAAAGCAGCCTTGCCAACGGGTTTGTCGCCTGCAAAATGAAGATGGGACGCGGTAACCATCTCATGGAACGCAAGGCGGGGCTCCATCGCGATATTGAACTCGTCCGACTCGCGCGCAGCACCGCCGGCGAAGGGTTCAACATTCTCGTTGACGCAAACAATGCGTATACCTACGACGAGGTGCTCACTTTCCTCACCGAAACTAGCGATTGCGATGTGTTTTGGATTGAGGAGATGTTTGAAGAGGATGTTGAATTGTACCGCAACCTCAAGGCGTGGATTCAGGAGAAGGGGTTGAAAACGCTCATCGCCGATGGCGAAACCCGCACGCGGGAACCCCTTGAATTCTATGAACCGTTCTTTGAGGCCGGCGTTATTGATGTCATCCAACACGATATGAAAGGACTTGGCGTGACTGGCTGGCGGCGGCTCGCCGATATGGCTGCAGCAGCGAACGTCCAGTGCGCACCGCATAACTGGGGCTCACTCCTCGGTTTCTTCCTCAGTCTCCAATTCGGGAAGACGATTCCGCATTTCCTCTACGGCGAGGTTGCAACGCTCACCAGCGATGTCGTCAATACCTCCGGCTTCCAGTTCACGGACGGCTTTTTCACGGTGCCAGAGACACCTGGCCTTGGGCTGGAATTGAACGAAGATGTCTACGCGGAACGCTACGCCGGTAGGGAAGAGTGGCAGGTAGCCTAAAAACCCTCCGTTGCCCGTAGCGCGAGGGCCTGTCCCTCGCGCGCTGCTGCTCTGAACGAAACAGGAACCCCGGAAACAAACCCATGTCAAAAATTCTAATCGCGATGAGCGGTGGCGTGGACAGTTCCGTCACTGCCGCCATGATGGTAGACGCGGGGCACGATGTCATCGGCATCACTATGCGCCTCGGCGCGCCGGATACAATCGAGGTTGAACCGGAACGTCCCAACTGCTGTTCGCTTGAAGGCATTGAGGACGCGCGCCGCGTCGCCACACAACTCGGCATCCCGTTCTACGGTGTCAACTACGAGGATATCTTCCGCGAACAGATTATTGACTACTTCGTGGAAGAATACCTCGCCGGCCGGACACCGAGCCCGTGCATGGTATGCAACCGCGAATTGAAGTTCGGCAAACTCCTCGCGCTTGCCGATACGCTGGAGTGCGACTTCATCGCGACAGGACATTACGCGAGAATCGAACGGCACCCAGAGACAGGACGCGCGCTGTTGCGTAAAGCACTGAATCCTGAGAAGGACCAGTCCTATTTCCTCGCCGCGCTCACACAAGAGCAACTCCGCCGCGCGATGATGCCCCTCGGCGAATATACCAAAGCACAGGTACGCGACTTGGCACGGAAGTATCAACTCCGCACCGCCGAGAAAGACGAGAGCCAAGAACTCTGCTTCGTCGCCGATACTAACTACCGACGCTTCCTGCAAGACAGAGTGCCAGAGAGAATCGCGGGCGGCGACATTGTCGACAAAGATGGCAACGTCCTCGGAAAGCACCAAGGGGTGCCGTTTTACACGGTTGGGCAACGGCGCGGGCTCGGCATCGCCGCAGGAAAGCCGC
>PYJE01000088.1:0-3694 GCA_003635305.1 Candidatus Poribacteria bacterium
AGATGGAAGAACCAGCAGGAAAACCCGAGGTCCAACGGAATTAAGAAGCCGACACCGATGGCGAACGGGAAGAAACTGAGACGGAAACCGGGGTTATTCATCGCACTCCACGGCTTCTCGGCGAGACGAAACCCGCGATAAAGCGGAATAGTTGGAAAACTCGGGTCGATCTGGTGTAAACTATAGAGTAGGTTGAGGACAGCGGCGAGGCACACGCCCACCGCCATCGTTCGCCGGTTGAAAAACGCGCTTTTTCCTTGCGTGATTTCATAAGGCAACTGCGCGATAGGATAGGTGAGACGTTCGTGCTCCTGCCACTGTTTGCGGAGAAGCACGTTAAGGCATAGCATCGTCACACCGAGGACGAGGCAGAACACCACCCAAATGAGCGTTGGCAGCAGCCAGGCGTTGATGTGAGTCTGCAGGTAGAATGTGGATTCGCCTTCATAGAAACCGCGCAGCACCTCCTGCTTCCCGACGACAAGCCATTCAGGGAAATGCTGATGAAAGAGTTGTGCCCATTCGTTTTCAGGTGTGGCATACCAAAAGCCGTTGCCGAGCAGGGGGACTAGCACTTGGAGCATATCGCGTCCGGCGAAGACAGAGGCTTGGCAGAGCATCGCGTAGATAGTCAGCAACTCGGTTTGTGTCAACGCCAACCGCGGCCGAAAACGACGCAACAATTCGCTGATTGCGATGAGGACGAGCAAAGTGAACAGCACATTGAATAGCAACGCCAAACTCGTCGGACGGTTGGAATCCCAAATGTAGCTGAGATGCAGGACCCAGTAGCTGTTAAAGGGGATGAGAACAATGCCGATGAGCGTCGCGCGCAAGGTGATGGGGCTCTGTGCTGTAAGGGACATATCTTATCAAATCGTCTCTTCTCGAATCGCCTCGCTTTCCCGTAATGACGAAGACAGCCCCGCGCTACGATAGCTCTCGAACAAAGGAAACAACTATGTTAATCACCGTATTCGGTTTGATAGTTTTAGTCATGATAATCGGTGGTGTGTTGCTTTCACGTTTAGCAACGCTCGCGAAATCCAAAGGTTCGTGGGTATGGGGATTCTTCATTCTCATTCTGCTCATCTGCGTGCCGCTTTTGCTGTTAGGCATGGGCGCGCTGTTCCTCTTCGTTAACGACGTGAACCTGCCATCATTCCCGACAGGGAATTAAGCGCGCGTTTTACCGGCGAGGTAGAGGAACCAGAAGGTGAGCGCAACAGCAACGACAATCCAGAGGATACCCCACATCTCTGTCGAGAGGAAGGTTATCTCTGAAAGCATGCGCGCGTCGGAACGGAGGTGTGCCCTATCTAACACATCGCTTTTGATGTCAAGGATGGCGTAAAGGCAGCTCGTTACACCGATGGTGCGCAGCACCCAATCGTTGGCGGCTTCCGGCAGAAACAAGCCCATCGCGATAAGCCCAACTGCGAAACCAATGCAGAAAAGAACGGTAAATAATTCTTTTCCGAATCCGATGCCGATAACTATCATGCCGATGCCGATGATGATGCTGGCAGCCTTATCCCATCGGGTGCGCGCCGCCACCAGCAGGATAATCCCGCCCCACATCAAACTGCCGAGGTAGCCTGCGGTGAGCGTCCAAAACCGAGAACCGCCCATGGTGAGCGCATGGCCACCTTGTTGCGGGTTAATCTGAATTTCAATGATGTCGCCACCGGTGAGCATGGCCGCGAGTCCGTGGCTGACTTCGTGCATAAAGACAACGAAGATTTTGAGTGGATAGACAACTACGGTATTCCACAACAGGCCGATGGCGATGAAAATGAGCAGTAAGGCGATGTAGCGTTTGAAAAGTTCCATTGTTTTTGTTGATTTACCTTTGCGTTTTTGCTTGCATATTAACTGCAAAATCTGTTATAGTATCACATAATACCACAGAATGCCAAAATTGAACAACCTTAAAAAACGAAAGCACACTCTATGAACACCTTCGGACACCTTTTTCGGATAACGACATGGGGCGAATCGCACGGGGGAGCCGTCGGCGTTGTCGTTGACGGATGCCCACCGCAGTTGGTGCTTGACATCGCCGCCATCCAATTTGAACTGAATCGGCGGAAGCCGGGCCAAAGTCACCTCACCACACCGCGCCAAGAAGGCGATGCAATTGAGATTCTTTCCGGCGTTTTTGAAGGCAAAACGCTCGGCACACCTATCTCAATGCTGGTGTGGAACAAGAATGCGCGGCCTTCAGATTACAAACACCTGAAGGATGTCTATCGTCCCTCGCACGCCGATTTTACATATCAGCAGAAATACGGGATTCGGAATTGGCAAGGCGGCGGCAGGGCAAGCGCGCGCGAAACCATCGGCCGTGTCGCCGGCGGCGCGATTGCCAAACAGCTCTTGCGCGAAGCATGTCAAACCGAAACCCTCGCTTACGTCAAGCAGATTCATACCTTGACAGCGGAGGTTGACACTGATACGGTAACCCTAGAGCAGATAGAGGCAAGCCCCGTGCGATGCCCAAATCCAAACGTGAGCCCGAAGATGGCGGAACGGATTGACACCGCGCGGCGGGAACGCGATTCCCTCGGCGGTGTCATTGAAGGCGTAGCGCGCAACGTCCCCATCGGACTCGGCGAACCGATTTTTGATAAACTCAAGGCAGATCTCGCGAAGGCGATGATGTCACTCCCCGCAACGATGGGATTCCAAATCGGCTCCGGGTTTGGCGGCACCACGATGACAGGTTCCGAACATAACGACGCGTTTTACAACGATGACAGCCGCATCCGCACCCGCACGAACAATTCCGGCGGCACGCAAGGCGGCATCTCCAACGGCGAAAACATCGTGTTTCAGGTGGCGTTTAAACCGACAGCCACTATCGGCAAAGCGCAAGAAACCGTGGATATTCACGGGAACGCGGTGGAATTAGCGGCGAGTGGACGGCATGATCCGTGTGTGTTGGTGCGTGCACCGGCGATTGTGGAAGCGATGACAGCCCTGGTCCTGGCAGATCATCTCCTCAGACAGCGTGCCAAGTATACCGCCTTACCGTAGGGCTCAGGGTGAAACCTCTGCCGATGCGCGCCCGATGTCACGCGTGAGAAAGATTGCGCAGGACAGGCCCGCACACTACAAAATGCACCTATAGCACAGCAAAGAGATACGTCACATGAAGAACTCAGAACCTTGCGCGCGGCACGTTATCATCGGTTACCTCCGTGAGATGCTGTCCCACAAAACGGGTGCAATGGAAGGCACCGACATCGAATTTGTGCACGATATGCGCGTCGCCTCGCGCCGATTGCGCACCGCGCTGGACGATGTCGCCGCCGCTTTTCCGGATGTCGTGGAAAAAAAGTTCAAAAAACGTTACAAAAAGATAAGAACGATAACCCGCACGATGGGTGCAGTGCGAGATTTGGATGTCCTCATCGCACGTTTTCATGCGGAAAAAACGGCACTGCCAGAAAGAGAACAGCCCGATGTGCAAGCCTTGATTGCGCACCTCAACACGAAACGGGAAGCGGCGCGGCAACCGATGCTGACATTGTTTGCGAAACTGACAGCATCCGATTTTGAGACGAAGTTTGTGACGTTTTTTGATTCGCAGGCGTTTGATGTGCAATTTCGCGATGCGCACATCCGAAACATTATCCGACAAAAGTGTGAAGACATTCACAAATGGGCGCGTTTTATTTATGACGCGGCG
>PYJE01000088.1:3714-22257 GCA_003635305.1 Candidatus Poribacteria bacterium
CAAAGCGCAAGAAACCGTGGATATTCACGGGAACGCGGTGGAATTAGCGGCGAGTGGACGGCATGATCCGTGTGTGTTGGTGCGTGCACCGGCGATTGTGGAAGCGATGACAGCCCTGGTCCTGGCAGATCATCTCCTCCGGCAGCGTGCCAAGTATCCCGCCTTACCGTAGGGCTCAGGGTGAAACCTCTGCCGATGCGCGCACGATGTCACGCGTGAGAAAGATTGCGCAGGACAGGCCCGCACACTACAAGATGCATCTACAGCACAGCAAAGCGATACGTCCCATGAAGAACTCAGAACCTTGCGCGCGGCACGTTATCATCGGTTACCTCCGTGAGATGCTGTCCCACAAAACGGGTGCAATGGAAGGCACCGACATCGAATTTGTGCACGATATGCGCGTCGCCTCGCGCCGATTGCGCACCGCGCTGGACGATGTCGCCGCCGCTTTTCCTGATGTAGTGGAAAAAAAGTTCAAAAAACGTTACAAAAAGATAAGAACGATAACCCGCACGATGGGTGCAGTGCGAGATTTGGATGTCCTCATCGCACGTTTTCATGCGGAAAAAACGGCACTGCCAGAAAAAGAACAGCCCGATGTGCAAGCCTTGATTGCTCACCTCAACGCGAAACGGGAAACGGCGCGGCAACCGATGCTGACATTGTTTGCGAAACTGACAGCATCCGATTTTGAGACGAAGTTTGTGACGTTCTTTGATTCGCAGGCGTTTGATGTGCAATTTCGCGATGTGCACATCCGAAACATTATCCGACAAAAGTGTGAAGACATTCACAAATGGGCGCGTTTTATTTATGACGCGGCGCGCCGCGACGAACTCCACGAAATGCGAATCGCAGTCCGGCGGCTCCGGTACTCCATGGAGGTTTTCATGCCAACGGCTGAACTGCTGTCGGGCATCGTCGATTTGCAAAGGAGACTCGGCGGCATCCACGATTGCGATGTCGTGCTTGATGTGTTGACACATTATCACTATGCGCAATTTCCGGGCGTTGCAAGGCTCATCGCGCAGACTCGCGAGACTCGCAATGCCGACTATGAAACGTTTTTGGAAAAATGGGAGGAGCAGTTGCGATGGATAGTAACGTTATCGCTGTAGATATGGGCGGCACGAAAATTCTCGCCGCCGTTGTGAACGCGGAAGGCGACATTTTAGGCACCGCCAAAATCCCCACCAAGGCGGACAAAGGCGCGGCTGTCGTGATTGACAGGATTGCTAGTTGTATCCAAAAGGCAGTTGACAAATCGCGCGTGGCGCGGGCATCAATTCAGGCCGTAGGGATTGGCGCGCCCGGTCCGCTCGACCCGGGCACAGGCATCGTCCTCTTCGCACCCAATCTCGGTTGGACAAACGTGCCTCTCAAAACCGAACTTGAAAACCGAGTCTGCCTCCCGACATTCGTTGACAACGACGTGAACGTCGGAACACTTGGCGAACACGCGTTCGGCGCAGGCAAAGGGATGTCAACCCTCGTCGGCATTTTCGTCGGCACCGGCATCGGCGGCGGCATTATTATGGACGGTGAACTTTTCCACGGGGCAAGCCAAACGGCAGGCGAGATTGGACATATCATCGTCAAAGCCGGCGGCCCGCGCTGTGGATGCGGCACGCGCGGCTGCTTAGAAGCCCTGGCGAGCCGCACAGCCATCACCCGACAACTGCAGAAAGCCATCGTGAAAAAAGGGAAAAAGAGCATTCTCCCAGAACTCACCGGCGGCGATTTGAAATTAATCCGGAGCGGTGCCTTAGCGAAGGCACTCCGTAGCAACGATAAACTCACCATGAAAGTTTTCAAGAAGGCGACGAAATACCTCGGCGTTGGCATCGCCTCTATCGTCAATTTCTTGAATCCGGAGATGATAGTGTTGGGCGGCGGTGTCGTTGAGGCACTCGATGACAGTTTCTTGGACGATATTGCGGCTGTTGTAGCGGACTACTCCCTGCCGAATACCTTAAGCGGGGTCAGGATTGTCAAAGCACAACTGGGAGACGATGCCGGCATTCTCGGCGCAGCCGCTTTGGCACGGCAGCGTCTTGCAGCTGTTACCTAATCGCACGATGCTTGCATCAGATAGGCGCGGTTGAAAACCGCGCCTGCCGCCAAGAATAGAGGTGCGCGACGCTACCCGTTTTGCATTGAATTGAACCCAGAAAGGTGAGGGCTGTTCCTCACCGTTACCCGGCACAACTTAGAGCAAGGGCTGTTCCTCGCTAGGCAAGCATCGCCACCGGCGATGCGGCCTGCTCAGGCAACGTCACCAGCCCAGACGCGGCCAAACCACCGCTAGGAACAACAAAAAATGTTAGTTGATGATAACAGAGAAGAACACCGGATGATGATATTCGGCAATGATAGCCAGTTTGTCCAAGAGCGGTTAATCGCCAACGATGGTATTTTGGCGCAGAAAGTTCACGCCGATTCCTATACCGTCACGTTGTATGTGCTGCTCAAAGACTATGGGCTCACGCCGGTTTTCCGTATTAAGCCGCGCATCCGATTCCACCGTTCCAACTACGATAACCTCTCGTCAAGCGCGCCGATTTTATACAGCGTTGACGACATCATCCATTTCGCAGAACTGAAGCGCGGCATCGATTTGACAGAAAAGATTGACGATACCAAACTGGCGGAGGTTCTCGGCGATGCACCGACGCTTACCGATATGACAGACGATGCAGCGTTGCAGCTCGTCTCCCAGCGCGATGTCTCGCTCCGGAATCCGCCTTTCAAAACGAAAACGAAAGTGTTCGGCAAAGGCGATGGCGAAGACGTGGAGGAGAGCGGGATTCCGCTCGGGAAGTTCCTCGACGCGCTCAACCAGCCGAAAGACACGGAACGGATTTTCAAAAACTTTTCGCGAGGTGCCGAATTCGCCCGCGATTTGCGCGAGGCGTTAGCCCCGTTTGAAACATTTGAGTTTCAATTCGGGCTCTACTCGCGGTATGAACGGCGCGATTGTGTCTTAGCCATCGCCCCACCGGAAATGAGCGGCGGCTACCGCGTCACGTTCGATCCGTGGACAGCATTAGGGTATATCCGCACGACAGGGGACACGCAGCAGTTCCAAATCCTCGCGCACGAACGCGGCACGAGATGGGAACACAAGATTATGCTGGAAGGACTGGACGCGCCGACACTGGAACGCTTGGCTCAGGAAATTCGGGCCCTCCGCCGCGAGTACCTGATTGGGCGCGTGTTATCTAAAAGCCAGACGGCCCTCAACATCTTGGCACATCTCCGCGAATCGCAGCTGAACCTCACTACCGATTTACCAATGGGGTATCAACTCCGGTTGGAGGTGCCGCTCGCGAATAAGCGGTTCTCCGTGATAGAACATCGCCGAGCATTGCGCGAAATCTTCAACGGGGCCGGGAACCGATACCATCTGCATCCACTCAACAACGATTTCGTTGAGAAGCATCAGAACTTAGCGCAAGGCCTCCGGGACGGAGCCGTCTGGCGGCTCGAAAACGTCCACTTGTTCACAGGGTTGCCACCGGCGCGGACGAACGATGAGGAGTTTCTGATTATCAGAACGCCGCGTCAAAACAAGTTTGTCGTCCGCTCCGCCGCAGAACTCCGCGAACGCCTTCCTCAAAACGGGTTCGAGAAATGTTGGAATGAGACAATTGACGAGGGCGGCTACACTATCCTCAACCAAACGAGTGGGAGAGGTTACACCGTGAGTTATGGCCGGCGCGAGACAGGCAGTATCCACGAGGGCGTTATGACGCAAGAGGGACGCGCTCACTATCTCTCCATTGACTACTTGGGGGTAGTTCCCGCGCGCGCCGGTGCCGGCCGCCGCAATATCCCCGAAGTGCCGCGACAAACCGGTTTCTTTGCGCGATTGATGAATAGGTTGAGTGCCACGGAGGCACAGCCGGTGCCGCCGCACTTCCAGCAAATTATTGACACCGAACAGCAGGTGCTTGCGGAAATGAAAATGCTGGCGCGATATTGCAAAGAGAAGTTAGCAATTCCATAATCCCAGTAGCTTCTGCTTGCAAATTCTGTTGGAGATATGTTATCATCATTTCAGGAGGCCTAGATATGATAAAACGACTTGTCGTCAAAGGGCTGAATCACCGAGCCGATGGCACGCATGACTTGGAATTCCATCCCGATCTGAACATCTTTACCGGCCCGAACGGTTCCGGGAAAACGACGCTGTTGAAGTTGATATGGTATCTCATCAGCGGCAAACTGGAACGCGTTTTGGCGGAAATTCCATTTCAGTTTGTTTTGATTAAAACGGATGCGTTCACGCTGGAGATGCTTCAGGTGAACCCCGGCAAGATTGAACTCACGTGGAAGTTTGCGGGAGAGAAAACGTCTACGGCAGCGTTAACCGTATATAGGGATACCGGCGTGCTGGACCGGCGTGACGAGGGCGAGGTAAAGGTTGAAGCAATGAATCAACGCATCGCGCAGACGACGAAGAGCAGCCTCTTTTTTCCCACCTTTCGGAGAATTAAGGGTGAATTTCCTTGTTTTTCCGGTGATAAGGAGAGTGCCGCTGCGGGTTCGTTAAAGGAAGAAACTGAAGTGTCGCTCAACGGGCATCGATTCGTCGATACGGTTTCAACCGAGGATATGCGGCAACTGCTCGCGCAGCCATACGCCAAGCGTTGTAAAAATCCGAAAGCCGAGTTAGCGGCGTTGAGTTGCAAAATTCTGCATTACGGCGGCATTCGTTTCCGAGACGGAATTGTCCTTGGAGAAGCAGATGACGCTGTTCCCTCCAACCAACTCTCCGCAGGTGAGAAGCAGATGCTGAACTTTTTATGCTACAATGCCTTTCGCGGCAACTCAGCCGTTTTCATTGATGAGCCGGAAATCAACCTGCACGTAGATTGGCAGCGGCTGCTCTTACCGGTTTTGATCGAGCAGGACACTGGAAATCAGTTTTTCGTTGCAACGCATTCACCTTTCGTTGCCGTTAGGTATCCGGACAGGGAATTTTTCTTAGCAGATGACTGGGAAGGAGAAGTCTGATGCCCCGACTGAACACTACGGTAACGGTAGATGATTTAATCTACGCACTGCGTCGTTCCCAAACCCCCAACATTGTGGTTGAGGGTGAGGATGATGTCATCATCTATCGGGAGTTAGTCAGGCGGGTTGAGATAGCTCATCTGGATTTTCATGCCGCGGGCGGCAGGGAAAAACTACTCCGCGTTTACGAACGGAGAAACGAATTCGCCCACGTCCCAGTCGCTTTCATCGCCGACAAGGATATGTGGCTATTTTCGGGAATCCCAGCAAACTATGCCGGGATTATCTGGACGCAAGGCTATAGCATTGAAAATGACCTGTATGCGGATGCGGAATTGGAACACTTCCTTGATACAAGCCAAATCGCCGAACACCGGCACATCCTCGATGCTATCAGCACATGGTTCGCCTTTGTCGTTGAAGAAACATTAGCAGGAAACACGCCACGGCTCGATGTGCATTGTTCCCGAATTGTGCCACCAGGGCAGACAGAACTTGACGCAGATTTCTCTCGGGACTGCGGCTTTCGCATGCCTGCCGCAGACCTGGTGCAACGAATCAGGGCTGCCTACCAACTTCTGCTGCGAGGCAAACTGCTTTTCCAACTTCTCGTCCGTTTTCTGAGTAAACCTACCCATGGTTTTGTTCGGGCAAGCCTGAATGACTATGCGCTCTACAATCTCGCGCTCAGGATGCCCGGGGCGCGGCCGTTGTTGGACAGGTTAACGGCATTGGTAACACAAAAAATCGCTGAGCAAAGAGATGCATCCGGCGCGCATCTACCGAACGCCACCGGTTGAGCGAATTTTCCTTGCCAATTCAGTTTGAGATAGGCTATAATGCTCTCAAACCGAAAGCGCACTGCAGAGGAGACATCTTCTCATGATAAAACGACTTGTCGTCAAGGGGCTGAATCACCGAGCCGATGGCACGCATGACTTGGAATTCCATCCCGATCTGAACATCTTTACCGGCCCGAACGGTTCCGGGAAAACGACACTGCTGAAGTTGATATGGTATCTCATCAGCGGCAATCTGGAACGCGTTTTGGCGGAAATTCCATTTCAGTTTGTTTCTGTTGAAACAGACGTGCTCTCTTTGGACATGGCTTGGGTTGATAACCAAAAGTGGGACAGCACATTGCAATTTGATGGACAGCACCCCTTCGGTGAAAGTAAGGTCGAACTCAAATGGCAATTTACCGGCGGGGAAGAATCTTCGGAAACGTTAGCCGTGGATTCGGAAACTGGTGCTATCCGTCGCGCGGATGTCGCTCAGATAAACGCGCTAAACAAGCGAATAGCGCAGACGACGAAGAGCAGCATCTTCTTTCCAACCTTTCGGAGAATCGAAGGCGG
The DNA here is from genome assembly GCA_003635305.1 of Candidatus Poribacteria bacterium. Lineage (GTDB taxonomy): Bacteria > Poribacteria > WGA-4E > WGA-4E > WGA-3G > AGPOR5. Next base: position 10,095 of record PYJE01000088.1, read on the forward strand.
TTTTTCAAGTATTTCCAGAGAGCTTGATGAACTCTCTATGAGGTTCCTGACTTCGGCACCGGAAATGCTTCAACATTCGATGTCGCAATTTTCAACGGAGATGTCGGTTAACGGCCACAAGTTCGTCGCTTCAATTTCAACGGATGATCTGGGGGAATTGCTAACGCAGAAATACGCCGATATTTATGAGGAAATCAGCGGACTGCAGTCGCGGGTGTTAACTGATATTTCAAAGAAAATCGAGAACTCGGCAGGTAAGGCAGACGCGTCTGAGACTCAGATGCCTCAAGATGTTACTTCTGTCGTGAATGCTATTAAGCAGGCTGATGAGCAGAGAGATTTGCTGCGGAAACCGTTTTCGGTGTTATCCGATTTGACTCGGCAGCTCTTACAGCACCAAGCAATTCGTGTTACGGGACAGGTTGCCAGCGGCGAAAGGACAGATGGCATTACCCTCGGCGCAGGAAAAGACGGCATCACGCTTGGCGAAGCCAAGGAAGCCATATCCTCCGATAAACTCTCTGCCGGCGAGAAGCAGATGCTTAGCTTCCTCTGCTACAACGCGTTTAGCGACAACTCCGCCATTTTCATCGATGAACCGGAGTTAAGCTTGCATGGAGACTGGCAAAGACTCCTCCTACCGGTGCTGCTCCAACAGCAAACAGGCAATCAGTTTTTCGTTGCAACGCATTCACCTTTCATCTACGCGAAGTATCCCGATAAAGATTTTTTCCTCGGAAAAACTCACGCCGGAGGAAAAATCTGATGCCTACCGCAGTCTTTACGGTAGACGAACTCGTCGCTTTTTTGCGTTATTCCCAAAGAGCGAACATTGTGGTTGAAGGGAATGATGACGAAGCCATCTATCGGAGGTTAATACAGCAAATTGATATCCTCACCGTAGATTTTTGTGCAGCGGGAGGAAGGGAGAAGCTGCTCCAAATTTACGAGCGGAGAAGCGAATTTGCGCACGTCCCAGTAGCCTTTATCGCCGACCGGGATATGTGGCTATTCTCTGGAATCCCTGAGGAGTATGCCGGGATTATCTGGACGCAAGGCTATAGCATCGAAAACGATTTGTACGTGAGTGGAGATCTGGAAACTTTGCTGGAGACTCACCAAACGGAAACACATCGGCAAGTGCTTGACGCTGTCTGCAGGTGGTTCGCTTATGAGGTAGAAGCCTTTTTAAACCAGCATTCGCCTCATGTTGCCTCCAGTTTGGACGAAATGATTCCGCGCGGCAAAACCGAACTCGATGACGAATTCTGCAAACGCCGAGGATTTGTGCCTCCATCCGAACGACGCTATCGGCAAATAAGAGAAGCGTATCAACTTCAGTTGCGCGGAAAACTTCTCTTCCAGATACTTGTCCGATTTCTAAACGCGGCAGACCGCGATTTCAGGTTTAAGACGACTCACCATGGACTGTTTGCCATGGCTCTGGATAGGCCCATCTCGCCCCAATTGTTTGATAGGTTGATACAGGCTGTTCAGGAAAAACTAGCTGAGCAAAAGCGGCAACTCGCTGCACACAATAGCGCATGAAACTCAAGGAAAGAAACGGGTAAGTTCTGTAACTCAGGCTCGCCTGAGGTTCTGACATCTCTGCAAAACGTTCCCGAACAGGGCAAGATCGGGCGAGCGTGCCCTACAGAGACTTGAGTCTGCCAGACTGTAGTTCGGGCTCGGGCGAGCCAGAACTAAAAAGACGAAATGACAGCACAACGCAGAAAAATGTTTCGCACCAACCACCGCATATCAAACCCCTTACAAAACAACGAAAATTGTCTTGACAACATTTCCGACCCGCGTTAAAATAGCATCGAAATTAAGTCATTTGCGAAACGAGGAAAATATGAAACTTGCACGATACGCATTGAACGAAACTATCAGTTACGGGCTCGTTGAAGACGACACCCTGCGAGTGCTATCGGGATGCCCGTTTTCGGACTATGAGATGACAGACGACACAGTCGCACTAGCGGATGTCCAGTTGCTCGCACCGACAACTCCCACGAAAGTCCTCGCCGTTGGATTGAATTATCGAAGCCACTTAGGTGGACAACCAGAGCCGCAAAACCCGGAAATCTTCATCAAAACGCCTTCGTGTGTTAACAACCCGGGTGGGGAGATTGTCTTACCCGCCGGCGATGATGAAGTGCACGCCGAAGGCGAACTCGTCGTCATCATGAAGAAACGGACGCGGAAGGCAACACCGGAAGAAGCCGCCGACAACATTTTAGGCGTAACCTGCGGCAACGATGTCAGCGCACGAACCTGGCAGAGCAATGACCTGCAGTGGTGGCGCGCGAAAGCCTCTGATACGTTCGGCCCAATGGGTCCGTTTATTGCTACCGAGGTAGACTACACGGACGCACAATTGGAGACGCGCATCAACGGCACTGTTGTGCAGGCGCAAACAACCGCAGACCTGATTTTCCCGGTAACGACGATTATCAGTTTCATTTCACAAGCGATCACGCTAGAGCCCGGCGACGCAGTCTTCACCGGAACACCGGGCACTACCAGCGCGTTGAAAGCCGGCGATATCGTCGAAATCGAGATTGAAGGCATCGGCGTACTGCGGAATCCCGTTGTCGGTTAAAAGTCCAACGGTGGAACGGCGACCCGTAGCGCGGGGGCCCGTAGCGCGGGGGCCGTTCCCCGCGAACCAGCGCGGCACCATGGCATAGCGACGGACAGGCCCTCGCACTACGATAGAAGAAACCGCTTAGGGCCCGTAGCGCGGGGGCCTGTCCCCCGCGAACCAGCGCGGCATCGCAAAGCGCGCACGTCTCGGGGTGCGCGGTTGAAAACCGCGCCTACCAGGTTCGATTTGCGACAGGCCTAATTGGTAGATAACGAGGATGCAATTCTTGACGGCCTAGTATACCCAATAACAGCCGAACAACGCATTGCGGAAAAAAACATGACTCCTCCAAAACCCAAAGTCACAGTCGTCGGCAGCCTGAACATCGATCTGGTGAGCCGCGCCCCTCGCTATCCGCAGCAAGGCGAGACGCTCATCGGCGATGCGTTTGATATCTTCACCGGCGGAAAAGGATTTAATCAGGCCACCGCGGCGGCGCGGTTAGGCGCGGATGTCATACTCATCGGCTGCGTCGGGACAGATGTTTTCGGGGAAATGCTGCTTTCGGCGATGTCTGCTGAGCAGATTGATGGCAGGATAAAGCGCGCCGAAGTCGGTACCGGCGTTGCAACCATCGTCGTTGAACCGAACGGCGAAAATAGCATCATCGTTGTGCCGCGCGCCAATATGGCGTTGACACCCGCAGATATTGAGAAAGCCGCCACCTGCATCGCCCAGGCAGATGTGTTGCTCTTGCAACTAGAAACACCGGTTGCAGCATCTGAACGCGCCGCAGCAATTGCGAAAGCGAACGGCACCCTCGTGCTACTCAATCCGGCACCGGCACAACCGCTCGCCGACAGCTTCCTCGCGCACGTTGACATCATCATTCCCAACCAATCCGAGGCAGCCCTGCTGACAGGCATGCCAGTAACAAGTGCAGAAGAAGCCGTCTCCGCCGCGCGCAGCTTAGTAAATGCCGAAATATCCCCTGTAGCGCGCGGAGCTGTCCCTCAAGTTCTCTCGCGCGAAGCGGAAACGCCCCCCGGGCCCGTAGCGCGAGGGCCTGTCCCTCGCAATGCCGTCACTCAAGTTCTCTCGCGCGAGGAGGAAACGCCCCCCGGGCCCGTAGCGCGAGGGCCTGTCCCTCGCAATGCCAACTCGCGTTCGCGCACGGTGAATGCTGAAACATCTGTTGTGTTAACACTAGGCGAACAAGGTGCCTTGTTGCTGACAGCAGAAATGTCCGAGGCAATTCCCGCCATTCCGGTTGACTTAGTGGATACGACAGGGGCTGGCGACGCATTCTGTGGTGCACTGGCGACTGCACTGGCATCCGGCGAAAACCTGCAAGAAGCCGTCAGGTTCGCGAATGCAGCAGGCGCAGCGGCCGTCACCACCCTCGGCGCGACACCCTCAATGCCGACACGCGAAGAAATAAAAAAGATTTGACAATCGCTGAAAAATAACGTATAATATATCCAACGCGCGGTGTCGTAACCATTCATGCTGCGCGTCGGGCGGGGGCCTGTCCCTCGCCTTGCCTCCGTTTTCAAGCATGCAAGTCTTGACACCGTCAAGACGGCCTGAGGAGGCAACTTCATCAGCATTGTAGGAGATGGACAACGCATGGAGAACAACGAAAACTTCGCATCGGGTTACGTCAGCATTATCGGCAGGCCCAACGTCGGCAAATCGACGTTGCTCAATACGCTGCTTGGGCAGAAACTAGCCATCGTTACCCCGAAACCGCAGACAACCCGCCACCAGATCCGCGGCATCATGACTACCGATACGCACCAAATCATCTTCGTTGACACACCAGGGCTGATGGAGGTTTCCAAATACCGGCTGCACACCGAGATGGTAAAAGCCGCTTACTCTGCGTTAGGCGGTGCCGATGTCGTCCTTCTCGTCATCGATGTCTCACGACAGCGCGAGGGTGAAGGCGCAGGCGAAGGCAGAGAAAGACAACTCCTCGCACGCCTCCGACGAACGAACGCGCCAACGATCCTGGCCCTTAACAAGATCGATCTGGTTGCAAAAGAGACCCTGCTCCCGATTCTGGCCAGTTACAGTGAGCAGTACCCCTTCGCGGCGATGATACCTATCTCCGCGCGCACGAAAGACGGTGTTTCATTGCTCATGGAGCATGTCCGGGACGCTTTACCACCCGGGCCTCGCTATTTTCCGGAAGACCAGGTGAGCGACTTGCCAGAACGCTTTTTCATCGCCGAGACCGTTCGGGAGAAAATCCTGCTCCTTACCCAGCGCGAGGTGCCTTACAGCACGGCTGTCGTCATTGAGGAATTTCAGCGGCGCGATACCGGTATCATTTACATTCGCGCCATCGTCTATGCCGAACGGCAAACGCAAAAACGCATTCTGATCGGGAAGGGCGGGACGCTCATCAAGCGCATCGGCGAACAGGCACGGCGGGATATCGAAACATTCCTCGATGCCCGCGTCTTCTTGGAACTTTACGTCACCGTCAAACCAGACTGGCGGCGCGACGCGCGACAACTCAGAGATATCGGCGGATTCATGGATTAGTCTCTTGCGCAACGCGCTGTTTATATCCCGCGCCGTAGGAGAGACCTCCCGGTCTCGACAGTTCATCGGTAGGAGAGCCCTCCCAGTCTTGACAAGGGAGGTATCGGGACAAGGATGTCCCGCCTACGCTCAACACGGGCGGTATCGGGAACAGGAGAACCCGCCTACCGACAAAACTTGCATTTTTTGATTTAACAGGAGAACAGAGGCATGGGCACGAACGCGACGATTAATATCCATGGCGCAAGAGAACATAACTTAAAAAACATCAATATCCAACTTCCAAAAAATAAGTTGATTGTCTTCACCGGCGTGAGCGGTTCTGGCAAATCGTCGCTTGCAATGGATACCCTGTACGCGGAAGGACAACGTCGCTATATTGAATCACTCTCGGCATACGCCCGGCAGTTTTTGGGGCAGCTCCATAAACCGGAGGTTGACGAGATTATAGGCCTGTCACCTTCTATCGCCATTGACCAGGGTTCCACCGGCCATAATCCGCGTTCCACCGTTGCCACCGTCACTGAGATTTACGATTACCTGCGTGTTTTGTATGCCCGCGCAGGGCAATTCCACTGCCCCGAATGCGGACAGCCTGTCGGTTCACAAAGCGCGAGCGATATTCAGAACGCCATTCTCAGCCTTCCACCGCGCACCCGCATCCTCATCTTAGCACCTATCGTGAGAAGACGGCGCGGTGAACATCGCCTAGCACTCGCTGATGCACTGAAAACCGGCTTCGTGCGTGCCCGCATTGACGGCGACATTCACGAAATCCACCCCCAAATGTCTCTCAATCCCAACCAACGCCATGACATTGACATCGTCGTGGATAGGATTATCGTCAAGGAAGGGATTGAAGAACGCGTTGCTGAGGCAGTAGAACAAGGCCTGAAACATGGAAACGAGAGCCTAATCGTTCACATCGTTGGCGCGGAAAGGACGCGAGGGACAGGTTTCCCGCGCCCTACGGAAGCCGAGAGGACTGATGAAATTGGCGAAGACCGGCTTTTCAGCACCGAATACGTTTGTGGGCAGTGCAGCATCAGCTACGAGGTTCCCGAACCGCGCCACTTCTCTTACAACACGCCGGAGGGCCAATGCCCAACTTGCAAAGGGTTAGGTTCGCAAAAAGGCATCTCACCGGCGTTGATTGTCCCCGACGAAACCCTTTCTATCGGAGACGGTGCGATTGCGTTGTGGGGCAGACCGGATAGCAAACAGAACGCTGTTATCCGCGCGCTGGCTCGGCACCTCGGCTTTGAGGCAGACGCGCCGTGGAAGGAACTCGCCCCCGAACACCAGCATGCTATCCTCTACGGCACCGGCGATACCCCGCTCTCTTTTACGCAGCTGCCTGCCAAGGGCAGCTCGCGCTTACGCCGATACCGCGGGCGGTTTCAAGGCATCATCCCCGCGCAGGAACAAGTATATCAGGGACTAGCCGAAGAAGCTTTGCCCGAATTTTTTGTCGACATGCCGTGCCGCGACTGCAACGGCAGCCGCCTCACTCCCACTGTCAACGCTGTCACTCTTAACGGCACGCCTATCACAGCGGTGCTAGCGATGTCCGTTGAAAATGCAGCCGCCTTCTTCAACGCGCTTGAACTTCCCTCGCGCCAAGCATTCATCGCCACTGAATTGTTAAAGGAGATTCGCGCGCGGCTCGGCTTCCTCCAGCACGTCGGATTAGGCTACCTCACGCTAGCCCGTGCCGCCCCAACACTCTCCGGCGGCGAATCGCAGCGGATTCGGCTTGCCAGCCAAGTCGGCGCAGGACTGCGCGATGTTACATACGTGCTCGATGAACCCAGCATAGGGCTGCATCCCCGAGATAACGCCGGACTTCTATCAACGCTTCTTAACCTCCGTAATCAAGGCAACACCGTCATCGTCGTAGAACACGATGAAGCCACGATGCGCGTCGCCGACTGGATAGTCGATTTCGGGCCGGGGGCAGGTGTCAAGGGCGGCAACGTCACCGCTATGGGCACCCCCGCTCGGATTCAGTACGAAAGCGATTCCCTCACAGCGCAATACCTTCGGGGTGACAAGCAGATTGTGCAGCCCGCGTCGCGCCGTCCCGGGAACGAGAAGTGGGTGCAAATCTGCGGCGCACGCCAAAATAACCTCAAGGGCATTCATCCGAAAATCCCCCTCGGCACGCTCTGCTGCGTCACCGGTGTCAGCGGCTCCGGAAAGAGTTCACTCGTCCACGATATCCTCTATAACGTCCTCGCTCGCGATTTGATGCGCGCCAAGACAGTACCGGGCGCATACGAGAAAATCCAAGGGCTGGTTCTGACAAAAAAGCAATCGCGAGGGACAGGCCCGCGCCTTACGGGAAGCGAAGACATCGTGGAGGAAGAAACAGCTGTGCCTGTCGCCGAAGTTATTGACAAAATCATCCACATTGACATGGCACCTATCGGACGCACGCCGCGCTCCAACCCTGCCACCTATACCAAGGTGTTCGATGCCATTCGCTCCTTCTATGCCAGTTTACCGGAATCGAAACTGCGCGGCTACAAACCCGGACGGTTTAGTTTCAATGTCACCGGCGGTAGGTGTGAAGCGTGCAACGGCAACGGCGCGAAAAAGGTGGACATGGGCCTGCTATCCGATGTTTGGGTGGAATGCGAAATCTGTGAGGGACACCGCTACAACAGCGAGACGCTCACCGTAAAATACAAAGACAAAAGCATCGCCGATGTGCTGGAAATGGACGTTGATGTCGCCCTCGCGCATTTCACGGATATTCCAAAAATCGCCAGGCCGTTGAAACTGCTACACGATGTCGGGCTTGACTACATCAAACTGGGACAGCCCGCACCAACGCTATCCGGCGGCGAAGCGCAGCGGATTAAACTGTCGCGCGAACTCTCCAAACGGAGCACAGGGAAGACACTCTATCTCCTTGACGAACCAACGACAGGGTTGCACTTTGACGATGTCAATAAGTTGCTCTCTATCTTGCACCGCCTCGTTGATACTGGCAATACCGTCGTCGTCGTGGAACACAATCTCGAAGTGATTCAGTCCGCCGATTATCTCATCGACTTGGGGCCAGAAGGCGGCATGAACGGCGGCAACATCGTCGCCGTCGGCACGCCGGAGGAAGTCGCCGAAGTGCCTGAATCTTACACCGGACAAGCACTCCGCGGCCAATTTCATATCAAAAACGTAGGCATCGACAACATCAATGACGAACCTGGTAAGACAACCTGCAAACCACAAGAGAACCTATCCGAACGCATCGCGAACAACAAAAACATCACCGTGCGCGGGGCAGAAGAAAATAACCTCAAAAACATTGACGTTGACATTCCGCACGGCAAACTGACGGTGCTGACAGGAGTGAGCGGTTCGGGCAAAACTTCGCTGGCTCTGGATACACTCTACGCTGAAGGACAACGCCGCTATATTGAGACGCTCAATACCTACGCACGTCAATTCATCGGGCAGATGGAGAAACCGAAAGTGGCGAAGATTGACGGGCTATCCCCCGCCATTGCCATTTCACATACAAGCCCCACCCAGCAGCCACGCTCCACCGTCGCAACGATTACCGAAATCCACGATGGACTCCGGACGCTTTACGCTCGATGGGGACAGCCGCACTGTCCTGATTGTCTCGAACCGGTGCAGCCACAGACTGCAGAAGAAATCGCCGAGACAGTCTTTGCAGCTCGCCGAGGCACATACGTTGACGTGCTAGCACCACTCACCAATTATCGGATGGCCGGCAAGAATATCGGCATGGACATCGATGCCACGCCGGGGCTAAAAGGGAACGAGGACTTCTCCCAAGCCTTCATACGGCTGCGCAAAGAAGGGTTCGCGCGCGTCCAAATCAACGGCAAAATGCATCGGCTTGAGGAAGCACCACTCCTCCACAAAGGCATCCGGCAAGAGGTGTTGCTCGTCATTGACAGGGTGGAATTGGTAGCGGAGGAAAAGAGCCGCTTTATAGAGGCAGTGGAACTCGCGCTTTCACAAGGAGAAGGGTTCGTCGCTATCCAAGAATCGCAAGCCGGAAAAATCAAAGTCGAACGCATTGCGACATACGAAAAATTCTTCAGCGAGCACGCCGTATGCCCCTCCTGTGGAAGCAATTTTCCGCAACTCACGCCGCGCCACTTCTCCTTTAACAACAAACTCGGCGCATGCGGGTTCTGCGACGGCATCGGTAGACAGCCACTCGGCACAACAATTACCCCCGGACAATCGCCGGAAGTCTGCAGCCACTGCAACGGCACCCGCCTCCAACCGTTCCCAAGTCACGTCATGTTCTGCAAGAAAACCATCGCGGCAGTGATGAACCTCTCCATTACCGAAATTATCCAATTTTTGGAGGAGCGTGTAGACGCTATTGAGACAGAACTCGCCGCCAACTCAAAAAGCGCGAAGAGAACCGAGGAAATCAAGGGCCCCACAACCTCAAGGGCGACGCATCCTTCTCTCCACGCGCATACATCACCCGAATTTGAGGCAGAGGTTCTTCGACACCTCCAGACGCGCCTCCAGTTCCTAGAAGACATCGGGCTTGGCTACCTGGAATTAGCCAGACCGGCTCCGACCCTCTCCGGCGGCGAAATCCGCCGAATTCGGCTCGCCAGCCAACTCGGAAGTGGGTTAACTGGTGTTACCTACATTCTTGATGAACCGAGCATCGGGCTGCATTCCCGCGACCAGGGGAAACTCATCGCAGCGATGAAGGCATTGCGCGACATCGGGAATAGCGTGCTCGTTGTTGAACACGATAAAGACACGATTTTAGCGGCAGACCAGCTGATTGACTTCGGTCCGCGCGCCGGCGAACATGGCGGTGAAATTGTCGCCGCCGGTGAACCACAGGCATTCGTCGTTCGCAATGCGTCAGATAACATTTCTGGTGCAAGAACACATCTTGCCGTGGAGCCGTCAATGCCTACGTTTTCGGGGGTCACTTCGCTGACGCAAGCGTATCTCTCTGGCGCGATGGAGATTCCGGTGCCGAAAAAACGGCGCAAAGGCATCGGAAAATCGCTCACGCTCACCGGCGTGCAGACGAACAATCTGAAGGATATTGATGTCACGTTTCCGCTTGGCACGCTCATCGCCGTGACAGGCGTTTCGGGATGTGGGAAAAGCTCGCTTATTGATGGCACGCTGCGGCCCGCCCTTGAAAGCCGCCGGACTGTCCAGAGCGGGGAGGCGGAAGGCGCATTTGATTACGCACGCCATCGGAAGACGATGGAAGAGAAACAGCAGCAAGGGAAACCTGTCTATCAAGGCATCCGTGGGGTTACGGCTGTGAAACGGCTCATCAACGTAGCTCAGAAGCCGATTGGCGAGACACCGCGCTCCAATCCGGCGACGTATACAGAGTTGTTCACGAAGATTCGCGCTGTCTTCGCCAAACAGCCGGACGCGCAACGCCTCGGCTTTGGCATGGCACGGTTCAGTTTCAACCTCAACTATGGACAGTGCGAGCAGTGTGATGGACATCGGTTCACCCGCGTGGAGATGCATTTCCTTCCCGATGTCTGGATGCCGTGCGAGGCGTGCGGTAGCACCGGCTACAACGCCGAGACGCTCTCCGTCCGCTACAAAGGGAAAAATATCGCCGAGGTGTTGCAATTGACAGTGGCAGAGGCACTTGAACTCTTCAGCGACATTGACAATATCCGGCAAACCTTGGAAGTGCTTACGGCCGTGGGACTGGACTATCTGCCATTGGGACAATCGGCGACGACGCTCTCCGGCGGCGAGGCTCAACGCATCAAACTCGCGAAAGAACTCGCCCGCCATCACCCCGGTTCCACGCTCTACCTGATGGACGAACCCACCACCGGGCTGCACGTCGACGATGTCCAGAAGCTGCTGAAAGTCTTGAACCAACTCGTTGATGCTGGCAATACCATCATCGCTGTTGAACACAATCTGGACGTGATTAAGTCGGCAGATTGGGTTATCGATTTAGGACCGGAGGGCAGCAAAGGCGGCGGCGAGATTGTCGCCACCGGCACACCTGAGAAAATTGCCGCTGCCCGCGCATCGCATACAGGCCGCTTTTTACGGGAGGTGCTGTCGTGAGCGCGCTTGACTATTACGCCTGCTTAAAACTGGATAAAGACGCAACCGCGGCGGACATCAAAAAGGCGTTCCGAAACCTCGCGAAACGTTACCACCCGGATAAAAATCCGGAACCCGCCGCCGCGAGAAGGTTTCGCCGCATCTGGCGCGCCTATAACGTCCTCCGAGACGCAAAGCAGAAACGTGCTTATGACAAGACGCTCCTTGCAACAGAAGGCGCAGTGGCAAACCACGCCTACGGGGCCAGCAGGCATCCACACGCCGCCGAACCGGCCGTCAAAACGGTAGACAGGCTGTTTCAAGCACTGCTCCAGCATCACTACGAAACTGGCATCGTTCTCTATGAACAACTGCTGCAGCACTTCGAGAAAAAGGGGCATAAAAAAGGGCAAGGCGTAACCCTTGACGCAGTGCTGAGTTATGAGGAGAGCCGAGACTGCGAATTCCTCGTCGCCGAAGCTTATGAGAAGGTTTGGTTTGAGAAGCGGGCGTGTTCTGGAAACGTTGGCATCGCAGAGGACAGGCCCCCGCGCTACTACTGCGAACGCGCAATGGCAATGTATGAATCCCTGCTCGCCGCCGAAACGCAACGCCCCTGCTTCCGGCACTTCACCCGCGAAGTGAAGGACCGGCTGAAAATGTTATACCTCGCATGCTATAAAGATTGCACAGCGAGAAACGATAAAGCGGTTTTATTGGGAAAAGTGCAGGCGTTACACCTGCCGAAACGGGAAACGGCGTGGATTTACAAAAAAATCGCAGAATGTTATGTCGAAATCAATCAGCTACCAGAAGCACGCGAGGTTTTGCAATTGGCGTTTGAAATTCACCCTCGCCTCGCCGGTGCAAAAAAGATTTGTGAAACGTTGAACATCGTTCAGCCGGTCTAGATGGGACTAACGCAAATCCCGTATCTCCCGGCCCGTAGGCGCGGTTTTC
>PYJE01000089.1:0-6828 GCA_003635305.1 Candidatus Poribacteria bacterium
TATAGAAATCAAATCTCACGTATCTCATGTGCGAAATTGGCACGGTAGACTTGACAGGCAGCTTTCCAATTATCAAACGCGGCGACAGGCTCAAACCCCGCATTTTGGAATCCGAGCGTCATGCCGCCACACCCTGCAAAGAGATCGATGAATTTCAGAGGCATTGCAGTTTGAGTTTCAAAACAGCGCGGGCGAATCTTCAGTTGGCACTGCAGCCCACCGAAAAATCCACCCGCAACCGCGCCACGACGTGAACGCACACTAACGCGACTTTATCTGCCCCCACGTCGTCGTTAAATTCCCTTCCGGATTTACCGGCAGCACCCCTTCTTCAACGAAGATAGTCCACATAATCACCGGATCGCCGATTACCTCGTCGATGCCGAGCAACTCCACCGTGCCTTCAAACGGCTCGTTGGATTTGTAGATAAAATACTCCGTCGGAGCATGCGGCGCATCGAGGAACAGCGTCTTCCCAGTATCGGTGTAGGCATCTGTGAACCAATCTTTCGGATCCTGCCCCCGCTCTTCCGGAAGTGTATGACGACTGTCCCACGCCGTGTAAACATACACCGGCCGGTCGATCTTAAACGTCAACTTGTAGTCCTGTCCGCCAGGACAATCCGCTGACGTGGACACCTGGGTTAAGCCGAGGAACTCCTCCGGGATATGCGTAATCGTATAATCCCGGTCGTGGAAGAATTTACCGCCTTCTTCCAACTCCACGGCGGCGTAGATTCCGCCTTTGTTGTCCTCGATGTCGGTAACTTTCACCGGATTCGCCAAAACGGTAAACACGGTGACAGCCATCAAGGCGAACGTCCAAACAGCAATCGATTTCATTTTTTCGTCTCCTTTTGGATAAAAAATCAAATTCACTTGATAAAAAACGTGAATTATGCAATACTTAAAAGTATATCACAAATGTGACGCAATTGCCACAAAATTTTTATTTACGGAGGAACCGCTATGGTAGAACACATCGTCCTACTCAAACTGAAACCGGGGATAACGGAAGCGCAACTGAAGACGTTATCCAACGCGCTACACGGCATGGCTGACGAAATTCCCGGCATCGAATCGATAACCGCAGGCACGAACAACAGCCCTGAAGGCAAAAGTCAGGGATACAGTTACGGCTTCATCGTCAGATTCAGCGACGAAGCGGCGCGCGATGCCTATCTGCCGCACCCGCATCACCGCCAAGTCGCCGGGGAATACATCCGTCCCCTCGTTGAGGATGTCCTGGTTTTTGATTACACGGCTTAAGGCAAACCGAACCCGCGCCGGACCCGGTGTGCGCGGTTTACAAACGCGCTCGCGCTCAACGAAACGGAAAAAAAACCGAACCCGCGCGCTTACAAAGCGCGCCTACCGAACACAGAACCAAACCCCCGTAGGCGCGGTTTGAAACCGCGCACACCTAAACAAAAACCGAACCCGCGCGCTTACAAAGCGCGCCTACCAAAATGAATAAACGAACCCCGTAGGCGCGGTTTACAAACGCGCTCGCGCCTACCGAAATGAAAAAACCGAACACCCGTAGGCGCGGTTTGAAACCGCGCTCCCTGAACACAAAGGAGGACAACTTTATGAATTGGAACATTGTCGTCGTCGTCTCAGACACACTTCGCACTGCGTATCTCAGCCCTTACGGCAACGATTGGATTCATACGCCGAATCTGGCACGGTTCGCCGAACAGAGCGTCCGGTTTACCAACGCGCACCCGGAATGCCTGCCGACGATTCCAACGCGCCGCACATTACATACCGGCAGACGCGCCTTCCCCTTCAGCACCTATACACCCGTGCCCTGGGATAACGTCTATACCCCCGGCTGGCAACCTATGTCATCCGATGAACCCGCTATCGCTGAATCACTCGTCAGAAACGGGTATCACACCGGCTTCTTCGCCGATGTCCCCCACTACTTCGTGCCCGGAATGAACTTCACGCGCGGCTTCCGACAGTGGGAATTCATACGCGGACAAGCCGAAGACCGGTACCGTGGAACAGCACACGCCGATGCCGCTCTAGTCTCACGCTACCGCGGCAACCCAGAACGCATACGCGCGCATCTTGTCAACGTCCAACCCGAACGCCCAGAGGAAATGTGGCCCGCCGCGAGGCTATTCCGCTCAGCAATCGAGTTCGTTGAGCATAACCATCAGAATACACCGTTTTACCTCTACGTCGACGGCTTCACACCCCACGAAACATGGGAAGCACCCCTGCACTACTACGATTTATACGGAAACAGCGAAGACCGGGAGCCGGTCTGCCTCAACCTCCCCTACGGTTCACTCACTGACGAGGAACTCACCGCACGCCTGCCTAGCGTCAAGGCAAATTACGCAGGCTTGGTAACCCTCGTGGATACGTGGTTCGGGAAACTGGTAGATACGATAGACAGACTCGGTTTGCGGGAAAACACACTCATCGTTTTCCTCAGCGACCACGGTACGAACTTCGCCGAGAATCCCGACAAAGCCACCGGCAAACCCGCCAACTTTATGTATCCCGGCACGATGGACATCCCGATGATTGTGCGACATCCATTGGGCATCAACGCGGGCACGACATGCGATGAATTCGTCTATACGCTGGACATCCCTGCCACCGTGATGGCGGCGAGTGGCGTTACACCGGCAGGCGAAATCGAGGGACAGAGTTTATTGCCGCTCGTTGAAGGCAAAAGCGGCTTTGAATCGCGCGAATACCTCACCTGCCGGTATGTCAACTCTGTCTGGTACAAAGACCGGCGCAGTTGGTATTTCTCCAGCGTCGATTTCCAAAACGACACCCGGCTGTTCGATCTGGAGACAGATATCGCGTGTCAATACAACATCGCGGCGCAAGACGCGGACCGGATTGCTCTCGCGCAGGAACGTATCCTAGCCGATGCCGGTGGACATCTCCCGCACTACAAACGCCAAGGAAGAACGGATGCCCTCGGCCGGCCGCAGTTCGCAGAAGCGTAACCTTATTATGAGCGTCATTACATCCGAGATGCAGGCACACTGGCGCAGCCTCCAGCCGCTCTTTTTAATTCGCGATGAGGCTGAATACGACGAAGCCATCGCCACCCTAAACGCGCTTCTTGACGAAGTCGGGAACGACGAACAACACCCACTCTCGGAACTTCTCAATGTCCTCGGCATAGTCATCCATGCTTACGAAGAGAAGCATTATCCGATACCCGAATGTAGCGGCATTGATGTCCTGCAGGCATTGATGGAGGAACATCAACTTGAGCCTGCAGCATTGCCAGAACTCGGTGCGCCCGACATCGTCACGCAAATCCTCAACGAGGAACGGGAACTCACGGTATCGCAAATTCGCGCTTTAGCAGCACGCTTTCGGATTTCCCCAGCGGCGTTTGTATAACCGAAATGGAAGCTAACATCACACAAATCAGTCACCACCTATATCTCCATCACGGACATGTCAATACCGGCATTCTCCGCGATGGAAACCGCGCACTCCTCATCGAACCGAGTGGGAGCGCGATGCAGACGACGCTCGTAGCACTGCTCACAGCATTGGGCATCACCGAAATCGCGCACGTGCTATTCACGCACCATCATCGCGATAACGTCGCCGGTTTTCCGATACCCGATAACGCGCGCGTCGGCGTGCCAGCGAAAGGAAAGGAGTGGTTCACCGAGGTAGAGACGTTCTGGAACGATGCGAAACACCGATGGCATCTCTACAATTATCGGCCGCATAACCTGATGCTCGCGAATTCTATCGCCGTAACCGATACCTATACCGAAGGTTCGCAGTTTACGTGGGGTGAGGCGAAAATTCACGTGCTTGAGACACCGGGACACACCGATGAGAGCGTTACCTACCTCATCGATGTTGACAACGCACGCTTCGCTTTCTCTGGAGATCTGGTTTACGACGATGGCAAACTCTGGGAACTCTATAGCCTCCAAAAAGCGGAGGAGGTGAACGAACAGAAAATCGGTGGTTACCACGGATTCCTCGGCGCGCGCAAGGAAGTAATGGCGAGTCTGGAGAAAATTCGGCAAGCAGAACCAACCGCGCTCATCCCAACGCACGGCAACGTGATGCACGAACCGGGGCGCGCAATTGACAACCTTGAGCGGCAACTATCGCTATGTTATGATAGATACGTCGCCATCTCCGCACTTCGGCACTACTTCCCGGAACTGTTTACCGAATTCAAGGGACGCGCAGGGCACATGCCAATCCGAGAAGGCACGCCGCCACCCGAATTCTTAAGGCATTTCGGCACAACGTGGCTGATTATTTCCGAGACAGGCGAGGCGTTCGTGATGGACTGCGGCGCGCCCGCTGTTATCAGACAGCTCCAGCAGCTGCAAGCCGAAGGCCAGATTTCAGAAATAACGCAGTTCTGGGTAACCCACTATCACGATGATCACGTCAATGCCATCCCTGAATTTCAGGAGACTTTTTCTTGCGAAACGTTCACGGATGCAATCGTCGCACAAGTCATTGAAAACCCGAAAGGTTTCAGGATTCCCTGCATTTCGCCAGCTATCGCGCGAATTGACAGAACTACCCAGGATGGAGACTCGTGGCAGTGGAACGAATTCACGATGACAGCATACCATTTTCCAGGGCAGACCTATTATCACGGAGGCTTGCTCGTTGAGGGACGCGGCGCACGGATGTTCTTCGCCGGTGATTCCTTCACGATGGCCGGCATTGACGATTACTGCGCCGGCAATCGGAATCTACTCGGCGAGGGGGTCGGTTACGAGAAATGTCTCCGCCTGATGCAACAACTCAAGCCGACGCACATTTTCAACTGCCACGTCAATCCTGCCTTCAATTTTACGGAGACAGAGATTGAGCAGATGCTGCTGAACCTCGTTGAACGCGAGAAATGCTATACCGCGCTTTTCCCGTGGGACCACGCTAACTACGGCATCGACGAACATTGGGCGCGCTGTTATCCTTATGAACAGGAGGTTGCACAGGGAAAGACAGCAAAATTGCGCGTGGATATCACGAACCATTCCGACGAACCGCGCACCGCAATTGCACAACCGGTCCTTCCAACGGCGTGGGAAACAGAAATCGCGCCACAGGAAACAACCATTCCACCGAAGAGCGATGGACATATCGATTTTTCCATTCCTATTCCTGCTGTGGAAACTGCGCATTCCGAGAGAATTGTCATCCCCGTGGACATCACCTATGACGCACGTCCCCTCGGCCAATTTCGGGAGGCAATTTTCTGTATACAAGGAGATAAATAGCCATGCTAAACCTATCACATCCCACAGTCGATATCGCCATTACGTGTAGCAACTTCGCCGACTCCCTTGATTTTTATCACAAAAAATTAGGGTTTGAGATTGTATTAGAACTAGAAATCCCCGAAACGCTGGCAACCGAGGTGGGACTCGCGCCGACCGGTTTTCGGCAGGTGCGCCTCAAGGCAGGCAATACGCTCATCAAGTTAATGGACATTTCATCGCCGCCGCCCGCGCCCACCGAGGCGTTTCCGGCAGGTGTCCATTGGCTCACTTTCTTCGTCCAAGACATTGGAAAAACGGTGGAGAACTTGAAACGGAACGGCGTGGAATTTCTATCCGAACCCGTTAGTGCCCCGGATGCAACCGGTGTCGTTTGCGCGAAAGCCCCGGACGGCATCCTCATTGAATTGGTGCAACTATGATACTAAACAATACCCAAATCCAGCATTTCAACGACAACGGCTATCTCCTCGTCAAAGATGCGCTTGCCCCGGAAGATTTGAACCCGCTTATCGCCGAATTCAAGGAGATTGTCAACGCTGGCGCGACGCAACTCTATGAAAACGGCGAACTAAACTCTTCGTATGAAACGGAAGGGTTTGATACACGCCTGGCGAAAATCACGGAACAATCCCCAGTGGTGTTCCAGAAGTTGTTTAGCGGCGCACACACGGGGCCGGCCCTCTTCAAGCTGCTCGTGAATCCGAAACTGCTGGACATCGCCGAATCGCTCGTCGGGCCGGAGATTATGTGTCACCCCGCATATCGCGTGCGGCCCAAACTCCCAGAACACGACAGAACGCTTGTCCCCTGGCACCAAGACGCAGGTTACATGGAACCGGCATGCGATACGGTGTTGCAACTCACAATTTGGATTCCGCTCATCGATGCCACCGTTGAGAACGGATGCTTGGAAGTCATCCCGCATGCACATCGCGACGGCGTTTTCCGGCACCGCCGCGTCAAAGGCAAACCCTATCTCGATATCCCGCCGAAGGCATTGCCCGATGTGGAACCCGTAATCGTTCCTGTCAACTTCGGCAGTGTGCTACTCTTCACGAACCTGACACCGCACCGTTCCATCCCGAACGTCAGCAACCAAGTTCGATGGAGCGTTGACGCGCGCTATCAGGACGCTTCCAAACCGACCGGCTATCAACCCGAAGCAGGCTTCCTCGCGAGGAGCCGTCAGAATCCCGAAACTGTCGTCACTTCCCCAACAGAATTTAAGCGTATCCGTGACGAACATCAACCCGGCCCCGGCCCCCAACGATGGACAGAAGAGGAGATTCACGATGCCTAAATCCCAACAAATCCCCCCAGTAGGAGAGACCCCCTGGTCCCGATGCACCCCGGTAGGAAAAACCTCCCTGTCTCGATTTTTCCTACTCTGCGGCTTCCTCCTCACGCTCACCTTCGCGATGAGCGGCGCAACCCCTTCAGGAACCGAAAAACCGAAGCAGATAGAACGCCGCGGCACAATCGTCTGTCTCGCCGAGGAAATGCACGCTCATTACCAAGCCGAACTCTCCGGCAACCACGCGCATATATACGGCATCAAAACAACTGTAGG
>PYJE01000089.1:6848-15085 GCA_003635305.1 Candidatus Poribacteria bacterium
CGGCATCAAAACAACTGTAGGAGGGACCTCCGTTCCCGATACAGGAACGAGCGAATACTACACACTCCTCCGCACCTCGCTGTCAGAGGCGTTATTCGTTGACAACCGCCTGCACGAGAAAGAATTGATTATCACCGGACGCGTCTTCCCGAAAACGCAACTGCTAGAGGTAATCCGATTCGCGTCCATCCGCGATGGCGTTGTGCATGAAATCTACTATTACTGCGACACCTGCCACATTCGCACCGTCGCGCCCGGCAATTGCGCCTGTTGTCAGGCACCCGTTGTGTTAATCGAGAAACCGAAGCAGCTATAAACGTAGCGCGGGGGCCTGTCCCTAGCGAACATTGCATGCCCCTAATACCGTAGCGCGGGGGCCTGTCCCTAGCGAACATTGCACGCCTCTTATACCGTAGCGCGGGGGCCTGTCCCCCGCGAACATCACACAGGGAGGAGACAAACTATGCCCTTTAGAGAACTTCACCCATCCCGGCCGAGAATCGCCGCAATCGCGACAATTTACCACAAATACTCGCACGCGCAGCACATCGTAGACCGGTTTTTGGACGGCTACGGCTGGAACAGCCGACACCACTATCCCAACATGGACTTGGTTTCTCTCCACGTAGAACAGGTAGGAGAAAATGACCTGAGTCGTGAACGCTTGCAACGCCATCCACTCGTGGAATCCTATCCCACCATTGCGGAAACGTTGACGCGCGGCGGTGAAGAATTAGCCGTGGACGGTGTCCTACTCATCGGCGAACACGGCGACTATCCCACCAACGAAAAGGGACAACGCCTCTATCCGCGCTACGAACATTTCAAACAGGTGGCGGAAGTCTTTGAGAAGAACGGACGCGGCGTGCCTGTCTTCAACGACAAACACCTCTCATGGAACTGGGAATGGGCACGTGAAATGTATGAAATCTCGCAAGCGATGGCGTTCCCCTTCATGGCAGGCTCTTCGCTTCCTGTAACATGGCGCACCCCCTCCATCGAGATGCCCCTCGGCACCCCAGTCGCCGAAGCAATCTGCATCGGATACGGCGGCGTGGACAGTTACGATTTCCACGCACTAGAGACGCTGCAATGCATGGTAGAGCGACGCAAAGGCGGCGAAACCGGCGTGAAATGGCTGAAGGCATACCGCGGCGACGCATTCTGGGAAGCACACCACACCGAAACCTGGTCCCGCGAACTCTTTGAAGCTGCCCTCTGCCGCAGTCATACGCTAACACCAGCACGCGCCGGGTTCAACAATCCATTCCCAACGTTAGACGAAATGAAGCAGATTGTCACCGAGCCCATCGCCTACCACTATCAACATTGCGACGGCCTGAAATCTACGATAATTCTGATGAACGGGTTAGTGCAGGATTTCAACTTCGCCGCCTACATCGGAAACGACAACACCGTGCTATCCACGCAGATGTATCTCCCCATGCCGCCCGCACGGACAACACTGGCAAACTTCTTCTCACCCCTCGTCAACAACATCGAACAGATGTTCATAACCGGCGAAGCCACCTATCCCGTTGAACGCACCCTGCTTACCACGGGACTCGTCGCAGCCGGCGTTGACAGTCTTTTTGCAGACGGCGCGCGGCAGGAGACACCGCACCTTGACATCGCCTATCAAGCGACAGAAAAATCGACTTTTTGGAGGAACTAATGGCTACTAAACGCATCGCGGTTATCACCACCATTTACCGTTATCTATCCCACGCGCAACACTTCGCCGACCGGTTTCTCGTCGGCTACCCGCGCCAAGGCAGATGGCACCGTCCAAATATGAAAATCGCCTCCCTCTATGTAGCTCAGCGGCCAGAAGGAGAACAGGGGCAAGACAGGGCGCGTGAATTCGGCTTCGCTGTCTATCCCACCATCGCCGAAGCACTGCGATGCGGCGGCGATGAACTCGCCGTAGACGCGGTGCTGCTCATCGGCGAACACGGCGACTATCCCACCAACGAAAAAGGACAGGTGCTTTACCCGCGGTATGAATTTTTCAAGGAATGCGTCAAAGTATTTGAGGAAGATGGACGCGCCGTGCCTATTTTCAACGACAAGCACCTCTCCTATAGTTTTGAGAAAGCGCAGGAGATGGTTGCCGACGCGCACCGCCTCGGCTTCGGGTTGCTCGCCGGCTCATCACTCCCTGTCACATGGCGACTGCCCGATGTGGAATTGCCGATGGAATGCGAGATAGCCGACGCGCTCATGGTAGGCGTAGGCGGCTCTGACCCGATGGATTATCACGCCTTGGAAGCGATGCAATGCATGCTCGAACGCCGAAAAGGCGGCGAAACCGGCGTGCATGCCGTCCAAATGCTAGAAGGCGATGCCGTTTGGGAAGAAACCGGCGCATTTTCGCACGAACTATTAGAAGCCGCACTCTCCCGCAGCGATACACCGTGCGGATTGACGCTAGAGGACGGCAGAACGCAAAACCTCCTCCGCAACGGCGAATTGCAGAAACTCGTCGAAAATCCAGCCGCCTATTTCATCCATTACGCCGACGGCCTAAAAGCGACGCTCCTCATGCTCAACGGTGCAGTGCGCGATTACTGCTTCGCCGCGCGGCTGAAGGATAATCCCACGCCGCTCTCAACACAGTTTTTCTTAACGCCAACACCAAACGTCACCTACTCGGCCTGCCTCATCGCGAAGATAGAGGAGTTGTTCGAGACTGGCATTGCGCCCTATCCGGCGGAACGGACACTGTTGGTGAGCGGCACATTAGAGAGTTGTCTCACTTCGCGCGTGCAGGGATATCGGCAGATAGAGACACCGCATCTCTCCGTTTCGTATCGCGCGCCAGCGGCATCGCAGCATGCGCGACGGTAATCCCAAATTCATTTCTGTCGTTCGGGCTCGCCCGAGCCCGAACCCTTCGTTTACAAATCCGAACCCTCAGAAGGCCGCGCTTGCACCACAGGAATCACGTAACTCCGAATCGTGAAACCTGCAACGCGCTCTGTCTCCACGCGCGGCACCGGCTCCAAACGATGATCGAACACAACATAGTAACCCTCTAAAGCACCTTCCAATTTCAGGTAAGCCGCCAATTGCCGCTTCCCCAATTGATAAGATTGCTCCCCTTGCCAAATCTTCGTCTCTACGATATATTTGCGCAGATTGTGCGTCACCAACACATCCATCCGCCCACGCCCCGTCGGCACCTCAATATGAATCGTTCCATGCACCTGACGCACGAAATTATCTAGATAAGCAAATAACAGATGCTGCCCAACGTACTCCTGCGGCAACGCAGGCACCTGCAGAATGCGGAACCCGGCGCGCGCAATGAAATCCCGAAAGTTATCAAGAAGCCGCTCCATCGCAATATCCCCAGTAGCCGTGAGGTAACCCCGGAAACTATCGCCGATGTCCTTGCAGAAATACTCCTGCTCCAACCCGTTCACGGCAGGCTCAAACACCTGCAGGATAACATAATGATACATCGGATTCGCAATCTCACACATCCCATCAGCACCCTTCGCGATGACACCGTAGGTGGCGAGTTCATCAATAATCTCGTTTCGCAAACTGAAGCGAACGCCTTCATCGTAAGACGTAACACGCATCAGAAACCTGCCAAATCTCGGGTCCCGGCGGATATTGGTAGTCAAATGCGCGAAATTGACATTATCTTCCTCAAGAAGCTCGGCGTGTGCCTTTGCCCAATGCGCCAGCGTAATCGGCTCAGACTTTGGCACATCCAACTCCTCGGTAAGTATCTGCGCCGCCCGGTTCACAAGAAACGGCTGTCCCGCCGTTTGCCGGTGCAGTGCCGCAATCACCTCGGGCTCAAACGGTTGTCCCACTTCCGCCGTATATTGCTCCAGCAACTCCTGCACTTGAGCAAGCGTGAAGTTTGGTAAGGCAAACTGATCTTGGATATTGAACGGCGAGATAGAATTGTCATAGTTCAACTGCGTGATATTCTTGACTCCGACAATCCCGACGCTGTGGAGACATCGGGTGTCTGCATCGGCGTGATAAATGCGCCGGAGCGAATGCAGAAAACCTTGCACCGCCTCCTGCGGGATGTTATCAAATTCATCAATAATCAGGGCAATCCGCGGGGTGTCGAGCAAACTTGCAAACTGCTCAAAGAAAATTCGCATCGACACATTGTTGATTATCTTCGCGTTTGCTAGGAATTGTGTTAAAGCCTCGGCAGGCACCTCACCCCGTTCTTGGAAAACTTTTTGGATGCCCTTACGAAGTTCTTCAGTGACAGCACCGTAAAAATCGGCGGGTGCGAAGTCTGCATATTCCTCAAAATTCAGTTCAATCGGGAAGGAGGGGGGCTCTTCAGCCGATAGTATCTCCAAGGCACGGCGGAAGAACGTCGTCTTGCCTGTCTGGCGCGGCGCGAAAATGACGAGATACCGGCCTTCCTTCATGCGCCCAATAAAATCAGCGAGCTCCGCCGTGCGAGGCACAACATAGTGCTTCTCTGGAATCACAGGACCACGGAGGCCAAACGTTTTCATTTTTCTTTCCTCCTACGTCAAAGCTTCGGGCAACAGCCCAGCGAGGGACAGGCCCTCGCCCTACGGCACCGCGAGAGACGTTCTTGATACCGTAGCGCGGGGGCCTGTCCCCCGCAAACCCTCAACTTGCCCTACGGCACCGCGAGAGACGTTCTTGATACCGTAGCGCGGGGGCCTGTCCCCCGCAAACTTGACAAAGACGTTCCTGTGGCGCGTTCAATGATTTCGCCGTAGCGCGGGGGCCTGTCCCCCGCAAACCCTCAAACTGGCGAGGGGCAGACCTCGCCCCACAATTAAAGGAAAGCGCCTATTTCCTCACCAACATTTTCCCTGTCGCCGAGAAATCGCCCGCCGCGAGCGTATAGAAATAAATCCCGCTCGCCACAGGTTCACCGAACTCATTGCGGCCATCCCAATAAGCTGCACGGCTTTTGCTCTGATACAGCCCCGCGGGACGATGCCCCAACGCCAACGTCCGAACCAACGTCCCATCCACCGCATAGATAGTCAACGTGACATCCGCTGCCGCCGCTAACTGATACGGCACCCATGTCTCCGGGTTGAACGGATTCGGGTAGTTGCGCAATAGCGCAGTCTCTTTCGGCTTCGCTTCTACCTGCTGCAGCATCGCCAACAGCTGCTCAAGCGCGCGAATACCCTTTTCATAAACAGGTTCACGTGTGCCAAACTGCTTCGCTTGGAGAATCCACTCCTGCACATCCGCAGCGGTGAAAGCCACGGGCTCTTGCGAAGGTGAAGAAGGCGCAGAAAGTTCCGATGCACCGAGCCAACTCGCAACTTGCAGAAGATCATCGATGTCAATCGCCTCATCTCCATTCACATTGGCAGCCTGCACCAAAAGAGTATCCGCATTAGTGACAAGCCCATCCCCATTCACATCGGCCATATTCAGCAAGACGCGCCATAAGAACGTTAAATCTTGCATGTTGACGACACCGTCGCGGTTGATATCCTCTGGGAGCTCAACATGATCGTCGTAAAGGTCTAGTGCCCCTGTAAAGGCATCGTATCCAAAATGATACGGGTGAGCATCTCCCTCGGTTAAATGAACGCGGAAATTCGATCCGAAGTAACCGGGCAAGGTGTCTAGTGAATAGTCAATGTTAGTAATTATTCCATCACCCACGGTGTCATCGAAGCGGATCTGCGGAAACCCAAAGGGAACCTGGGCACCCCGCCACCAATGATAAAAGGAATTCCCCGACTGAAGAGTGGACTGTTGCCAATTGTCGGCCGCCGACCACTTCATCCAATAAGTCACCGTAAATCCGACGTTGTTTGCAATCCGCAATGCATGAATAGGCTGCACCGTATTCAGCAAAGTCTGTATGTGCTCCGCACGAACGGCCCAAGCATTCACAGTATCGTCGCTCGACGTGATAATTCCAATGAGCACACCTTGCGCGTTGAGAACCGGCCCACCGCTATGGCCGCCCAACACATTCGCATTGATGAACAACTCATCTGCATCCCGCCCTTGGTAAAGCCCCGGTGTCCAACGCCACAAGTCCAGCACGCCTGGGTTACCCAGAATATGGACAGTCCCTCCAAGGGCCGGCGTAAGTGGGAGCAGCGGGTTGAAGTTGTGAGGGATTTCGCGCGCTGTCGCGGGGAGCCCGGTCAGTTCAACAATCGCCAGATCGCGGATAGAATCTTTCGCGATGACGCGGCCCGCAGTAGCATAACCGAGCCGTTCAAGAAACTCGTAATTCGTTTCATAGTAGTCGCGACTCTGAATCAGGATACCATCCAGATCTGGCACCGGGAAATACACCTCTACCCACTTCGCACTCCCTGTAACGTGCTCGTTGGTAACGACAAACCGCTTGTCTTTGTCAATCAGCACGCCGCTGCCTTGACTGGCATCAGTGGTATTGTTAATCCACACCACAGAATTTATCGCCTCAGCATAAATCTGGTTTGCTGCGAGATTTTGCGCGTGGCTAACGCCTTGTGCCCCAGAGACAAGCAAGGCGATAGCTAAAATAAACACGATAATGTTCTGATGTTTCATCATAAAAACTCCTTTAACTTTTTCCGCAGTAGGCGCGGTTTCAAACCGCGCCTACGGGGTTCAACTAGCGTTCATCCTAATTTGTGATTCCAATGTGAAATCCGGTTCAGTTGCGCGATGCGCGCAGTCAATTCACGTAAATTATACACAATATCGCACGAAAAAGCAAATCTTTCTCGGTAGCAGCCATTTGGTTTTCAACACGCGCGGTAGGCGCGGTTTCAAACCTCGATTACCACGTGCACGCCGCAGCTAGAATCCCCACCCGTAGGCGCGGTTTCCAACCGCGCTCATCGCGGACACGCCGCAGCCATCCACACCTAATAAAGTTTAACACACCTTTGCATGAAATGTCAAGAAATTTGTGTAGCATCGAGACCGGGAGGGCTCTCCTACTGCAACACTCACGGAACACCAGAAGAACCCGATAGTCACCGAAAACCGCCTCATCTTGCTAATCTCGTAAATCCTGAAAATCCTGCTCATGGAAATCCTGCTTCAGCACATACGGCCGCTTATCAAGATAATAAACCAAATGTCCCTCGTTTTCCTTGAAATCCAGCGATGCATAAAACGCCTCTTCACAACCGGCGACGATATAGCCGGTGATGAACGTCGCGCCCATTGCTTCCAACTCGCGCAGCAGACACTCGCCAAGCAATTTACCGACACCACTTTCATCCGCCTCTATCAGCGAACCGTTGGCATACTTCGGGTTGCCGCCTTGAGAACGCAGGTCTAGCGAGAATTCCATGATGTGCGCGGAAAGCCCATCGAACGTCGCGCGGGCAAGCCCGACGAGCTCGCCATCAGCGCGAGCAGCAACAATCAGATGCGGATACTCCAATATCTTCGCCGCCATCTCTTTCCCAAACCCTACCTCACAGATGTCATTCCGCTCATAGAAAGCGAACAATTCGTCGGCAGTCAATTTGGGATTTACGTGAATAATAGCGTTCATAATTCCTCCGCAAGACTATTTAGTTTTCGATAAAGAAAATGCCGCGGCAAAGCAAAACCTTCTTTAGGTCCATCGGACCTTAATGTCTATAGCACTTAATGTGACTTTCAGTCGCGGGTGCCCGGTTCAATTCCGAAAATCCTGCTCCTGACCGAAAATGATGTGACACAAAACCCGATTGTTGGTATAATGCCCCAATAACTAACCCTCTACCGAAAGAAGGATACGCAAACATGAAATTTGCACGCGAAGAAATTTTAGCCCAACTGCGCGCCAACATTGACGCAGGCAAACCCGTCATCGGCGCAGGGGCCGGCACCGGTATCTCCGCTAAATGCGAAGCCGCTGGCGGCATCGACCTGATTATTATCTACAACTCCGGCAGATTCCGCATGGCAGGCAGAGGTTCCCTCGCCGGCATGATGCCCTACGGCGACGCTAACCAAATCGTCGTTGAAATGGCAAGCGAAGTGCTACCTGTCGTCCAAAACACCCCTGTCCTCGCAGGTGTCTGTGGGACAGACCCGTTTCGGCTGATGGACATCTTCCTTAAGCAGATAGATGCCATCGGTTTCTCCGGCGTTCAAAACTTCCCCACCGTCGGGCTGATTGACGGCACCTTCCGTCAACTGCTGGAGGAAACCGATATGGGGTACGGACCGGAAGTGGAGATGATCCGCACGGCGCACGAGATGAATCTGCTCACTACACCGTATGCCTTCAACGCCGCAGAAGC
>PYJE01000090.1 GCA_003635305.1 Candidatus Poribacteria bacterium
CTTCCCCGAGGTCTGCCGATAAAAAGAAGTGGACGTAGTTTGGCGTGCCGAGTGTGAAATTGTCGCCTGGCTCCAGCGTCTCGTAGTCCGGCGCGAATTGATGGTAGTTGTCGTCATAGGTGGGTGCGTAGTTGTCGCAGTAAGCGTCGAGGATTTGCTGGGAGAGGTAGAGATATCCGTTTGGGGTTAGCACGCGTGCGATTTCTGTTAAAAAAGCGATTCGTGTTGCGCGGTATGGGATATAGCAGTAGGTTTTCACCAAGAACGCAGCGTCAAAAGCGGCATTGGGCAGCGGCAGTGTTGGCGGTTCGTAGTGCAGAAAGGTTGCGTTGCAGTTGCGTTGTTGTGCGAGTTGTTGTGCTTGCGCAATCTGTTCTTCTGCGATGTCGATGCCGGTGGCGGCATATCCGTGCTTTGCGAGAGCGAAGACGAGCCGTCCGGTTGCGCAGCCGATGTCGAGGCATCGGCTGCCTGCAGGGAGGGTATCAACGAATGCCTGTTCGGCTGTGGAGAGTCCGTTGTCTGCTTCGTTGCTGCGTTGGGAGAGTTCTTCGGGGCGGTTGAACCATTGCTTTACGGAGTTGAGTAGGGATTGGGCTTCTGTGTTCATCTCCTCTTCTGCCTTAGGTTTCGCGGCGTGCTTTTTCGGTTTCTTGTGCCTTCGGCGAGGCGGCGACGCTCAATGCAAGCGCGTCGAATTTTTCGGCGAGCTCGTTGAATTTATCATCAAGTTCCTTTTTCGTTAAGGCGATGCTTGCCGATAAATCCGCGATTTTGTGTTCCATTTCCGTTTCTGACTGGTTGACATCTTTGGACAGCTCGTCAAATTTGCTGGCGAGTTCTGCGTTTTTGCGTTCCATTTCCGCTTTAAAACGGGCGACATCTTCGGAGAGCCAGTCGAATTTCTCCGAGAGGAGCTCAACTTGATCTGCGAGGGAACCGACTTTGTCGAGAAGTTCCTTTTTGGATAGGGCGACGTTGATAGACAACGCCTCGAATTTGGCTTCAAGCTCTTTTTTCGTTGCGGCGACGCTGGCGGCCAGTGCCTTGAATTTGGCGTTCATCTCCCTTTTGAACAGTTCAACTTCCTTGGCGAGATTGTCGAATTTAGCGGAGAGGGAGTCAAATTTTTCGGAGAGGCCCTCAAATTTGCCCTCCATTATCTGGTTCGTTAAGGCGACGCTTGCCGCCACGTTAGCTATTTGCTCGGCTAGATTCTGTTGCGATGCCTCCAGCCGGTCCAACCGATTTAAGATTTCATTCTGTTTTTGTC
The DNA here is from genome assembly GCA_003635305.1 of Candidatus Poribacteria bacterium. Taxonomy (GTDB): domain Bacteria; phylum Poribacteria; class WGA-4E; order WGA-4E; family WGA-3G; genus AGPOR5. The sequence goes on from PYJE01000090.1 coordinate 1,274, forward strand.
TGCGGTTCCACAACCAGGACGCGAGCAAAGCGATGCCTGTTGCAATTAGGGATGTGATAATCCCCGGAAGCATTTCCTCAATAGACAGATTCATGACAAATTCCTCCTTCTGATATGTTGGTTAAGGATAGTATACCATGAAAATTCGCGAGTGTCAAGTTGTTTTTTTTGTTGTTGGCTTGCGGATAGGTTTGCGTGATTTGTTGCGTGGCGAGGGACGGGCCCTCGCCCTACGTTACATGCGTGATTTGTTGCGTGGCGAGGGACAGGCGTAGGAGGGTTCTCCCGGTCCCGATACGCAACTCCGCGTGATTTGCTGCGTGGCGAGGGACGGGCCCTCGCCCTACATTACTGTGTCATTTGTTGCGTGGCGAGGGACAGGCCCTCGCCCTACGTTACTGGGGTATGGTGTCCGCCCTGGGCCCTCGCTCTAGCAGTGTCCTAAGTTGCGTGCCCGATGAGTAACACCGCGGCGGGGAGCGATGTCGCCGCTGCGTTCGCGAAGGCGCGTGGGATGCAGCCGATATCGGCATCGGTTTCCAGCATCTCATAAGGCAATCGCCACGCTCTCAATGTCGGTTCAAGGAAGGTGGCGACAGAGTCTACCCACTGCCCCTCAGCATCGCGATTGTGATACCCGCGATACCCGATGAAAACTACCACGGGCACTTGCATGTTAACGACGGTGCCGCGGATTGCATCGCCGGCTTCTAAAAAGCCGGTATTTTGGATGATGATGATGGGTTGCTTGCCGCCGACGTATAACCCGGAGGCGATGGCGAATGCTTCTCCTTCGCGCGTCACCGTGATGACTTCAATGTCTGGTTCTGCGCGCAGGAGTTCGTATATCCGCGCGCTGCCGTTATCGGGCACGCCTACGGCGTGCGTGATTCCTTGTTTTTTTAATGCGTTAACGATGTTTTGTGCTGATGCCATTTTTTGTTCCTGTTATCGTTTTATTGCGGGTTCGCGGGGGACAGGCCCCCGCGCTACGTGACGAGCAGACCCGGTAGGTGCGCGTTGTAAGCGTGTTCTCTCATCCCTGCGCGGTTAGAAACCGCGCCTACCGGTGGGGATTATTGGATGCGCGGTTTAAAACCGCGCCTACCGGTTTTGTATCAGATTATTGAGGCCTCGCGGGGGACAGGCCCCCGCGATACGGGCCGAGAGAGATAATTGAACGGCGGCGGGGGACAGGCCCCCGCGCTACGGGCCGAACAGAGATTGTGCGGGCTACTGCCGGCCTTCAACTAATGCATCGACTACCGTTGGTTCGGCGAGGGTGGAGATATCGCCCAGGTCGGTGATGTTGCCTTCGGCGATTTTGCGGAGGATGCGCCGCATAATCTTCCCAGAACGGGTTTTCGGTAACGCCGGTGTGAACTGAATCTTGTCCGGTGTGGCGATGGGCCCGATGTGCTGACGCACGGCGAGTTTGATACCGTTCTCCACTTCGTCCGATGCCGATTCGCCTGTCATTAGGGTGACATACGCGTAGATGCCTTGTCCCTTGATATCGTGTGGGTATCCGACAACGGCGGCTTCTGCGACTGCGGCGTGTTGTCCGATTGCGCCTTCTACTTCGGCTGTGCCGAGTCGGTGCCCGGAGACGTTCAATACGTCATCGACGCGGCCGGTAATCCAGTAGTAGCCGTCTTCATCGCGCAGCACGCCGTCGCCTGTCATGTAATAGCCGGGGAACCGCCGGAAATAGGTATCGATGAATCTCCCGTGGTCTGCGTAAACAGTGCGCATGATACCGGGCCAGGCTGTTTTGATGCAGAGATACCCGCTTGCGGGGTTGCCTTCTACTTCGTTGCCTGCCTCGTCCAAAATCACGGGTTCGATGCCGAAGAAAGGAAACGTCGCGGAGCCCGGTTTCATCGGGGTTGCTGCGGGCAGGGGAGTCATCAGAATTCCGCCGGTTTCGGTTTGCCACCACGTATCAACGATGGGGCATCGTTTTTCGCCGACGGCGTTGTAGTACCAGAGCCATTCCGGTTCCTTAATGGGTTCGCCTACCGTGCCGAGCAGTCTGAGGGAGGTTCTGTCATACTTCTCCACCCATTCGTTGCCTTCTTTCATCAAGGCGCGCAGTGCTGTCGGTGCGGTGTAGAAAATGTTAATCCGATGTTTCTGGACAACCTGCCAGAACCGGCCGAAGTCGGGGTAGTTCGGCACGCCTTCAAACATGACGGTGATGGCGCGGTTTGCCAGCGGGCCGTAGATAATGTAGGAGTGCCCGGTAATCCAGCCGATGTCGGCGGTGCACCAGTAGACATCGCCTTCGTGGTAGTCGAAAACCTGTTGGTGCGTGTAGGATGCGTAAACGAGATAGCCGCCGGTGGTATGTAATACACCTTTCGGTTTTCCGGTGGAACCGGAGGTATAGAGGATAAAGAGCGGGGCTTCGGCGTTCATCGGTTCTGGGGTGCATTCGGTGTCGGCGGTTGTCATGGCTTGGTGCCACCAGACATCGCGCGCGTCGTCAAAGTCAACTGCATCCCCGGTCCGTTCCACGACGATAATCTTCTCAATGGAGGGACATTCGTTGACGGCTGCGTCGGCGTTCGCTTTCATAGGGATGTCGCTGCGCGGCCCTCGCATGGCGGTGTCCTGCGTTATGAGCAATTTGCACGCGGAATCGTTAATCCGGTCGCGGAGGGATTCCGCGGAGAATGCGCCGAAAACGATGGAGTGGATGGCCCCGATGCGCGCACAGGCTAGCATCGCAATTGCTAGTTCCGGCACCATCTGGAGATAGATGCACACCCTGTCGCCTTTGCAGATGCCCTGCGTTTTTAGGACATTGGCGAACTTTTTCACTTCGGTGAGGAGTTCGCTGTAGGTGAAGTGCTTATCTTCTTCGGGCGAATTGCCTTCCCAGATAATTGCGGTGGTGTCGCCATGTCCGGCTTCGACGTGCCTGTCGAGGCAGTTATAGCATGCGTTGAGCGTGCCGCCTTCAAACCATTTGATTTCGCCGTTGACAAAGTCGTAATCGCGCACGGTGTCCCATTTCTGGGACCATGTCACGCGTTCGGCGATGTTTGCCCAAAATGCCTCTGAATCTTGGATGGATTCGGCATATTGCGCTTGATATGCTTCGAGACTGCTGATGTGCGCTGAACCGATGGGGTAAGCCGTCTCCGAGGGTGGAAAAATGTTGGTGGCCATGAATAGTCCTCCTATGTTTCGCGGGGGACAGGCCCCCGCGCTACGTTTTGGGAACGTTTCTAGTGTTCGCGGGGGACGGGCCCCCGTGATACGTTTCGAGAAACGATTCTGACGCGTGCGGGGGACAGGCCCCCGCGCTACGTGTGAGGGATGTTTCTGACGTTCACGGGGACAGGCCCCGTGATACGTTTCGGGAACGTTTCTGATGTTCGCGGTGGACGGGCCTCCGCGTTACGTGTTATGGATGTTTCTGGCGTTCGCGGGGACAGGCCCCGTGATACGTTTCGGGAACGTTTTTAGATTATCACAAGATACCAGATTTGTCAAGTCTACAGTCGTTTTTTCATGCAAAACGCAAAACGGTTACGACGACATCCATCGTCATTGCGACGAGCCAGTGGATTGCGGCACCATAAAGAAAAGAGCGCGTCTCCAAAGCGAGGACACCGAGTAGCACACTGGCGACGATTGAGCCAATTGCCTCCGGCATCGGTTTGGAATAGTGCATCACGGCGAAGGGAATCGTCTGGATGAGGATGGTGTATTTCCCGAATTGTCGTTCCAGTCCGAAGAGCATGAATCCGCGAAAGAAGAATTCCCACGAGAACATATAGATTCCATAAGCGAGTTGATAAAGCAGAAACGCTTGCCAGTTTGCGTCGACGGCTTTGCAAAGCGGATACTTCTCGCTGAAAGGCGGATAGACGAGCACGGCGCAAATGACAATGGGTATCATGACTATCCACGCCGCTGCTGTCACACTCCAGCCGAGTTTCTGATTGCCTAACCGAAATCCGTAATCGCGGAGATGTATCTTCGTTCCATATTTGGCGATGAGGGCAGGCAAGCAGCACAGCGTGATGCCTGTTGTCAAAAACCAGTAGTAGTAAGGATGACTCTCTGGGAGCGGGAGATTCTCAAAGAACGTGGCGAAGTGAATCCGAAAGAACCGTGTGCGGTTGTAATGCCGGTGCAGCATCAAGAGCAGTGCGGCGGCGAGCAAAATGAGCGTGGCCGGCCGTTCCCAATCGTGCAGATATTTTTCTCGTAATCTTTGGAGGTGCAAATTCACGTTGACATCCTGTGAGTTTTCGGGTATTATATCATAATATGCTTTTTTTGTCACGAAAGATGTCTTTGTCTGTCCTATAAAGTAGTGTGGGGGCCTGTCCCCCGCGAGCGCGATGATTGCATTGGAGAAAATTAACCGCATTTTAATCGTCAGGCTTGCACCGCTCGGTGAAACGGTTTTAACAACGCCGGTTATCCGTGCGTTGCGGTGTCGTTTTCCTGATGCCTACATCGCCTACATGGCGGCACCGACGCGCGAGGATTTAGTCTCGGCGAACCCGCACTTGGACACGGTGTTAACCTATCCGGCTTCGGTGCCGCAGCTGATTTATCAACTTGTTCGGGAGAGATTTCAGATGGCGTTGGTGTTGCAGCCGACGTTTCGATTGGTGTTACACACCTTTCTCGCGAGGATTCCGTTTCGGGTTGGGTTTGAGACGAACGCTGGCGGCAGGAGATTGCTCAGTGTTGCCGTGCCGAATAACACGCATCAGCATGAGGTGCAGCGTTATCTGGATGTTGTCCGTGCGCTCGGCATTGAAGGCGAATTAGACGATGAGCCCGAGGTCTTCGTGGATGCGGCTGCTCAGGCGTGGGCAAATCGGTTTCTTGAGAGACTGAAGATTGCTGATGGGGTGCCGATTATTGGGCTTAATCCGGGTGCGGCGACGACGTATCGCCGCTGGCCGAGCGAGAACTTCGCGATTGTGGGTGATAAGTTGCGTAAGGTTTATGACGCGCAGATTGTCATCACGGCTGGCCCCCGAGAGGTTGAACTTGCAAATCAGATGGGGTGTTTCCAAGCGGCACGTAACGCGGGGGACAGCCCCCCGCGCTACGTTATCGTTAAGGATACAACGCCGATGCAACTTGCCGCGCTGCTTCAGCGGTGTCATCTCTACATTAGCAACGACACCGGTCCGATGCACTTAAGCACTGCGGTGAAAACGCCGACTCTTGCGCTGTTTGGTGCGTCGAACCCGTTGCAGTGGGGGCCGCCGTGGGAGAAGCATAGGATTATTGCGCGCGAGGGGTGCCCGTTGATGCGGACGCTCTCGCCGGAGGCGTGGGATGGACATGCGGATGCCGCGCGCCGAAACCTTGCGGCGATTACGCCGGACGCGGTGATGGCGGCTGTGGAGGAAATGAAATGGTGAACGACGAGCAAGAACGTGTTATTCTTAATGTCCTGACAGATGTGCGAACTCGAATGCATCGGCAAGTTCTCTTGCAGAAGGTGACAAGCACTGTTTTTTGTGGGCTTCTGTTGTTGGCGGTGCTGTTTGTGGTGAACCGTTTCGTCCTGCTTCCTCTCCCTGGGCGCATGGTTGGAATTGCGATGCTTGTCGTTTTGGGC
>PYJE01000091.1:0-7558 GCA_003635305.1 Candidatus Poribacteria bacterium
TCTGTCTACTCAACCATCCCTTTGCATCGCGGATTCCTTCTGGGTTGTTCGGGGACTGAAGTTCGTTTTTTAACTCTCGTTGTCCGCGAAGGGATTCGGCGGCTGCAAGAAACCACGCTTCAAACTCACGTTTGGCGAGCACGACAGCGATTGGCAAGTCGCTGCGAACGTTTACCGCTTGTTGAAGCATCTCTGGTCCCAGTTTTGCTGGGCAGTCATCGTCGCTATCCAGAATAATAAATAGAGCCCCTTGCCTACCAATCCTCCGAACCGTTAATTCAATAGTCCTCTCAAGGCTGTTGACTTCAACAAGTTTAGTCCTAGGAACACGCGTCGGATACGTGCGAATCGTCAGTTCTGGGTAAAGGTCTGTCGCGATACGTCGAATCAGTACTGGCACTGCCTTCACGTCGCCATGCCCTTCAACAATGCAACCGATTTTTACTGTCATCTGTGGTTTCCTTTATTCCTCGCTTTCAAACAGATCGAGTTGAGTAGAAAAGACATACGCCGGATCCGGTTGCAATTGATCGATGCTGAGAAGTTCCCCAATTGTAAACAGCCGGTCTCGCACCACAGACCTGCCTACCTCGTCCACTGGCCCGATTACCGTATTCCCATCACGCGCTTCGACAGCGAGAATCGACGCTATATCCAGGTCTTTGTTATCAAGCAGGTCTGGACTGTGACTAGTGATGAGAACCTGAGTTTTGTTAGCAGCTTGCCTGAGGCTACCGAGTAGCACGCCTGCTGCTGCCGGATGCAGCGCAATCTCAGGTTCTTCAATTCCGACGAGCGGCACGCGTTTTTGCGCGTCGCGATTCCCCTGAAACAAGGCTGCAAGAATGCCAAGCACTCGGAGTGTGCCATCGGACATATTGTTTGCGAGAAACCGCCAGGGGGACCTGGCACCTGCAATGTCTTGTCTGAACTCTAATGTCTCCTTCGGTCCAAGTTCTTTGATCTCTACCCCATGAACCCCAGGGACAACCTTCGCTAGATACTCTTCAATGCGTTCCTTCGCGGGAGATGCTAGTTGTCTGAGGACACTTGCAAGGTTGCTTCCATCACGAATAAGAACATCTCCGGGATCTGGTGATTGGAGATCCCTGATTTTATCGGGGTTGAGGCTATAAAACCCCATCCGCGAAAATGCATCGTAGATAGGGCGAAATTCGGGCAACCCAGAAGCATTTACCAAGTAGAGCCGATCTTTTGATGCTGCCGGTGCCACCTTCACGCTTGTTTCAACCTCGCCATTCTTAACACGGAAGTATTTTTCTCTTCCAAAAACCTGCTCAGAATAAAGAATACACTCTTCAGTCTGAACCTCGTACCCCCCAGGTGAACGAACACCGATACGAAAGGCATATTGCCCAGTAGCCCCCTCAGGCAAAGTGAAATGCAGGCAAATGCTGAAATGGTTTGGATGTCCACCAGAGCGGCGGCGAACATCGTTGATGCCGCCTCGATCGCGTAAGGCGTGGTCCAGCGATGAATTGAGGGCATCGGCGACAAAGCGCAGCGCATCTAGGAAATTGCTCTTACCTGCGCCGTTAGGGCCGACGAGGAACATCAGAGGCCCCAACTGCACATCACACGTGGCGATGCTCTTATAGTTTTTGAGGATAACCCTGGTGATAAAGGTTGAATCTTTCATGCTGTATTCTCGCGAAAATCGGAGCAGGATTTCCAGGATTTTCAAGATTTCCAGGATGATGTTTTCGGTTCAGTAACAGTCTTCTTGTGTCCCTGCAGGGGCGGAAGACGTGCATCTCACAAGTTCGGTAATCTTGGTAATCTTGTGAATCTTGCAAATCCTGCTCAGTTTTCGATTCCAGAGCAGTCTTCTTGTGTCCCTGCTAGGGTTCGTAAGGCTATTCAGGGTTTGCGGAAGATGTGTATGTCACCAGTTCGGTAATCCTGACAATCTTGTGCATCTTGCAAATCCTGCTCAGTTTTCGATTCCAGAGCAGTCTTCTTGTGTCCGTGCCGGGGTTCGTCACGCTATTCAGGGTTTGCGGAAGACGTGTATGTCACCAGTTCGGTAATCCTGACAATCTTGTGCATCTTGCAAATCCTGCTCCGTTTTCGGTTCAGGAACAGTCTTCTTATGTCCTGTTCGCTCTCAGGCGGCGCGAACTACAGGGGCTGTCCCAATGTATCCCCGGCAGGCGCGGTTTGAAACCGCGCATACCCACGACTGCACTGTCTCTTACGTCACCGTCCACGTTTCACCGGCGTTGAGCAACGCCTCCAGTTCGCCCTCGCCCATCCGCTCTTTTGCGAATGCAATCTGGTCTGTCATCAGATTTTCATAGCATGGATGCGTGACACTGCGGAAGATGCCAATGGGATGCGGCATGTCCGGCGTATCACTCATCTGCGCCAGAAAGTTCGCCCCGGTCGTGTCTTCCGCGTATCTGTCGTGAACGATGAGGTCTTTGATGGTATATTCGCCGTTCGTGATGTCCACGACTTCCGGATGGAAGCCGTTCAGCCGAATCCCTTTATCGCGTTCGCTGCCGAAGACGAGCGGCTCGCCGTGCTCAAGGAATACGGTGTTTTCAGCCTTCGTCTCTTTTTCTGTATAGGCAAAAAAGGTTTTGTCGTTGAATACGTTGCAGTTTTGGTAGATTTCAATGAAGGCGGTGCCTTTGTGCTCAAACGCCTGCTTGATTACCGTGCGCAAATGGTCTGGATCCCGGTCCAACGAGCGCGCCACGAACGTCGCACCTGATGCTAGTGCAAGGCTGATAGGATTGAACGGCGTATCCAGCGAACCGAGCGGCGTGGACTTCGTCATCTTTCCCTGCTCCGAAGTAGGAGAGTATTGCCCCTTCGTGAGCCCATAGATGCGGTTGTTAAAGAGCAACACGTTCAAGTCAAAATTGCGGCGCATCAAATGGATGAAATGGTTGCCGCCGATCGAGAGCGCGTCGCCATCCCCCGTAACTACCCACACGGAGAGTTCGGGGTTGGCGATTTTCACACCTGTCGCGATGGTAGGTGCTCGCCCATGAATTGTATGAAACCCATAGGTGTTCATGTAGTAGGGAAACCGGCTGGAGCAACCAATTCCGGAAATAAAGACGATATCCTCGCGCGGGATGCCTAACTCCGGCATAATGCGCTGCGTCTGCGCGAGAATAGAGTAGTCGCCACAGCCAGGGCACCATCGCACATCCTGGTCAGATTCAAAATCCTTTCTGGCGAGGGTAGGGGCAGCACCAGGAATCCGAGATTCCCGCGCTTCCCGGGCTGTTCTGTTTTGGAGTCTCTTCTTTTTCATCGGTTTGCCTTGCGTCAAGGCGAAGCTGTTGTCTTCGCCCGATGTGAGTAGTGGCTACAAGAGCTCGTTAATTTTCGCTTCCACCTCGAAAACGTGGAACGGTTGTCCTTGCACTTTATTGAGGCCTAATGCATCAATGAGATAGGTGCTCCGGATGAGCTGACGGAGTTGCCCGGTGTTCAACTCAGGGATTAAAACCTTTTTGAACCGCGTGAGAATCTCACCTAGGTCGCTCGGAAACGGGTTAAGATGGCGGATATGGACATGGGCGACGTTGGAAACGCCGTCCGCGATGCAATTTTCAACGGCAGTACGGATAGGCCCGTAAGTGCTACCCCAGCCGAGAAGGAGCAGCTCGCCTTCTTCCGCACCGAATACCTCAAGCGGCGGAATGTCCTGTCTGACGCGCGCAACTTTCTCCGCACGGAGATGCACCATCTTCTCGTGGTTCTCCGCATCATAACTGACATTCCCCGTGACATCCGATTTCTCAAGCCCGCCGATGCGGTGTTCCAATCCCGGTGTACCCGGCTTCGCCCACGGCCGCGCCAGCGTCTCCACTTCCCGTAGATACGGTTCAAACGCATCGCCATTGTGAGAGAACCCGTTCGCAAAATTCGGTTCAATAGTGGGCAGTTCGGAGAGTTTCGGGATTTTCCACGGCTCCGCGCCCATCGCAATGTAAAGGTCGGAGAGGAAAATAACCGGCGTGCGGTATTTCACGGCGATGCGGCACGCTTCATAAACGGTATCAAAACAGTCGTAAGGCCGCATCGGCGCAACGATAGGGATGGGGGATTCGCCGTTCCGTCCGTAAAGCATTTGCAACAAATCGGACTGCTCTGTCTTCGTCGGCATGCCTGTTGAAGGCCCCGCGCGTTGGATGTTGCATATCACAAGCGGGAGTTCCGCAATCATCGCGAGGTTAATCGCCTCCGATTTGAGCGCGAGCCCGGGCCCGCTACTGCCAGTGACACCGAGCGCGCCGCCGAAGGATGCACCGATTGCCACACCTACCGCGGCGATTTCGTCCTCCATCTGCATCGTCACAACACCGAAATTCCGATATTGCGCCAGCCCATGCAGAATGTCACTCGCAGGGGTTATCGGATAACTGCCGTAAACGAGCGGTAATCCGGCCTGACGTGATGCAGCGACGAGACCGAGGACTGTCGCCATGTTGCCTTCGATGTTCCGATAAGTACCCGGCGAGAATTCGGCGGGCTTCACATTGTAAGACGTAGCGAACTGCTCGGTTGCCTCGCAGTAGGTATTCCCTGCCCGCAGCGCGAGGATGTTTGGCACGACAAACTCTGGCCTTTTCCTTCCAAGCGTCTTCTTAATCCAATCCAGGGCGTAATCCATCGGACGGTTATAGAGCCACAGAATCATGCCGAGCGCGAAGAAATTACGACACAAGTCGATCTGCCGATTAGTGAGGGCTGTGTCTTCCAAGGTTTGGCGGGTGAGGCGGGTTAGCTCAACGGGGAAGACCTGGTATTTTGTGAGCGTGTCATCTTCCAGGGGGTTCTGCTCATAACCGGCGAGACGCAGGTTCCTGCGCGCGAAATTGTCCGAGTTGACAATCAGGATGCCGTTCGGACGCAATTTTTGAAGATGCACCTTGAGAGCGGCGGGGTTCATGGCTACTAGCACATCGCAAAGATCGCCGGGCGTATGGATTTGTTCGCTTGAGAAATGGAGTTGGAACCCGGATACACCTGCTAGTGAGCCGGCCGGTGCCCGAATCTCCGCCGGGTAATCCGGCAGCGTTGCAACATCGTTCCCAACGAGCGCGGTTGTTTCCGTCATTTGGGCCCCAATTGTCTGCGAACCGTCCCCGGAGTCACCCGCGAACAGGATAGTCGCCGCCTCAATTTGCTCTACTGGCTTGCGCGTCACAATCGATTCCTCTTGAATTTTCACGTTATGCCCCCTCCCGTGCTTTCATCGCATCGCGAATGGGCCTCGGCGGTAACGTCAGCACTTCTTGCGGAAATGCCTCTACGAGATATGAGATAACGTCCCGAATGGATACCATGCCGATTGGTTCGTTTTGTTCGTTTACAATAGGGAGATGCCGATAACCACCTTGTGCCATGTAGAGAATCGCGGTATCCAGCGTATCCTCCGGTTGCGCAGTCTGCGGGGTGGCACTCATGAACCGCTCGATGCCGAGGGCATCGAGGTTTCCCACCGTTCTATTGAGAATTTTGCGTAGCACATCGCGCTCACTGAAGATGCCGCGAAGCCGATTTTTGTCGTCAACCACCGGGGCTGCACCGACATGGTGCTCTATCAGCAGTTCTATCGCTGTTTGCGTGCTGTTGCTGATGTCGATTGTGACAACGGGGCGCATCAGCGAGCGGAGAGGGAGCTGGATTTCGTGGGCATTCCATGCCCTCAATGCGGCATCAGACTCCATCTGCTCTAATTCTTCGTCAATCGCCAGATCATACAGCATGGTTATGCCTCCTTGTCCTGATGCACTAGGAATGTTGCGGCGTGCTGCAAAATATCGTGTGTTGAGATAACGCCGACAGGGTATGCATCACCCCGGTCATCCCACACGCAGAGCGGTAAGTGCCGAAAGTGGCCGAGGTGCATCAGGTTCAGGGCGAACGCAATCGGGTCGCTCGCGCGCAACGCCTCCGGTTTAACTGTCATCACCGCTTCGACCGGCACCTCCCCAGGTGACGAACGCTGCCCACTCACGTGAACGAGCAAGTCGCGCTCGGTGACAATGCCGGCCAGCCGTTGTTCATCGTCCACGACGAGAACACACCCAAACCCGCCCTCCTGCATCACATCGATAACATCGGAGACAGGACTGCCAACTTGCACGGTGATAGGTTGATTATAGTTGAGAGTGCTAATCGGTAGAGATAGCGTTCTCGCGTCCATTGTTTGGTATCCTCTTAAAAAAACAACGTCTAAAGACAAAAGTTAGTTTCTTAATTATTATAGTATACCACATTTTTAGCGCGTTTGCAAGAAAAATTTCATTTTTCCGAGTGTGGTTGCAAAACAGGCGCGGTAGGCGCGGTTTTCAGTGGCTGCAAAACAGGCGCGGTAGGCGCGGTTTTCAACCGCGCGTTTTCTGAGTGTGGTTGCAAAACAGGCGCGGTAGGCGCGGTTTTCAACCGCGCACGGCGAGGGTAACCGCACGGGATGTCGGCGAACCCCAACCCGGCACGGCGATAGTCCATCGTCCCGCGAGACCGCCGGCTACCATCAGTATCAGGGCTTCGGCACGATACTGTTGCTGCGTCTTTTCCGCGATATAGGCCCGCACGTCCGCTTTGCTAAACCCATCGCCTGATATTGTCTTCGCATGCTCAACGCCGATGACGAGCAATGTTTCGCCGCCGCTGTTGCCGGGGGCGGTGAGGTTCGCACAGATAGTATCCAGAATTCCGGTTGCTGTGTTGTTACCGTGGTCATTGATACTTTGCGGCGCGGCACTGGCGAAGACGGTTACGGTGCTGTCATCCGTCTGAAAACCGCGTTCGACATGCAACGGTTGCCACGGGCTATCCTCCTCTTTTTCGGCGATACAGCAGGTGTATTTGCCGGCGTGTCCGAAAGCAGCCCGGTCGAGTTCACCGGGCAGTGCGCCGCCGATGTTGGTGCAGACGAGTCGCACGGCGCGGCCGATTGTCGCGTTCGCGCGCCACCCCTGTCCGAAAAGGTTAAATCCATCGTTGATGTCTAACTGCTGACGAATCGGCCCGTTCACAACCAGCATCGGCGATACGTGTGAAGTCGTCACTTGAACGCCGTGGAGGTTAAATTCCTCCGCGGTTATCGCCTCCACCGCGGTTAGCACGGCCGGCAGATAGGCAGGCGCGCAACCTGCCATGACAGCGTTAATAGCGATTTTCTCTACGGTGGCGCGTCCCCATTTCGGCGGGACCGGCGCGATGAGTTCGTCCGGAGCTCGGTTGGTGCCGCTGAGCATCCGTTCGACGCGTTCCAGCGTCGGTGGGACGACAGGGAGGCCATCTGTCCATCCCTTCTGATAACAAAGTTCAACCAACTCTTCGGTTTCGTCAAGTGCTATGTGTGTTGATGAAAATTGGTGTGCCATGCGTGTTTCCTCTCCAGAACGATTCAGTTCTCCGCTGCGCGAAAACAAAGGCAGTTATGAACGCCACCCGCCCTTGCAAGGGGAAGCCCGGAAATGGACAACGGAAAAATTGATATGTCTGCGAAAATATGTTATCATATTAACACATATTGTTTACGTTGGCAAGGGGCAATTTT
>PYJE01000091.1:7578-7827 GCA_003635305.1 Candidatus Poribacteria bacterium
ATTTTAGGGATATCTATGACATCAGTTACGTTTCAATGCATTCTTTCTGCGAGGCGCGTTGTTGGGCAGTTTTTGCAACCGACACCGCTGATTCACTACCCCGAATTATCCGAACGGCTCGGTTTTCACGCCTACGTCAAGCACGAGAACCATCTGCCGACAGGCTGTTTCAAAGTGCGCGGCGGCTTGAATTTCATGCATCATTTTACTGGAGAGATGCGCGGTGTCGTCACGGCGACGCGCGGGAAT
>PYJE01000091.1:7847-11271 GCA_003635305.1 Candidatus Poribacteria bacterium
AAGTTCAACCAACTCTTCGGTTTCGTCAAGTGCTATGTGTGTTGATGAAAATTGGTGTGCCATGCGTGTTTCCTCTCCAGAACGATTCAGTTCTCCGCTGCGCGAAAACAAGGGCAGTTATGAACGCCGCCCTTGCAAGGGGAAGACCGGAAATGGACAACTGAAAAATTGATATGTCTGCGAAAATATGTTATCATATTAACACATATTGTTTACGTTGGCAAGAGGCAATTTTAGGGATATCTATGACATCAGTTACGTTTCAAGGCATTCTTTCTGCAAGGCGCGTTGTTGGGCAGTTTTTGCAACCGACACCGCTGATTCACTACCCTGAATTATCCGAACGGTTCGGTTTTCACGCCTACGTCAAGCACGAGAACCATCTGCCGACAGGCTGCTTCAAAGTGCGCGGCGGCTTGAATTTCATGCATCATTTTACTGGAGAGATGCGCGGTGTCGTCACGGCGACGCGCGGGAATCACGGGCAATCTATCGCGTATGCGGCGGGAAAGTTCGGTGCTAAGGCGACGGTCGTCGTGCCGCACGGGAACAACCCGGAGAAAAACAGCGCGATGCGCGCTTACGGTGCCGAACTCATTGAACACGGCGTTGATTTTGACGAAGCGCGCGAATTGTGCGAGACGCTCCAAGCAGAACGTGGGCTCTATTACGTCCATCCGTGCTTGGAACCGGCACTCTTTCACGGTGTCGGCACTTACTCGCTTGAAATTTTCGAGCGGCTCCCGAATGTTGATGCTATCATCGTGCCTATCGGTGGCGGCAGCGGCGTTTGTGGGGCGATTACCGTCGCAAACGCGATAAACCCGGCGGTTGAGGTAATCGGCGTGCAAGCCGAAAACGCACCCGCCATCTATCTCTCTTGGAAAAAAGGACGGCCAGTGCAGACAGAATCGGCTGAAACGATGGCGGACGGACTTGCGACGCGCGTGCCGTTTGCGCTGCCGTTTTCTCTCATTAAAGATGGAATTGACGACATCGTCTTGCTCAGCGAGGCGGAACTGCGAGAAGGCATCCGCCTAGCGTTGCGATACACGCATAACTTGGCAGAGGGTGCCGGCGCATCGCCAATCGCCGCCGCCCACAAATTAACTGAGCGGCTCGCAGGAAAACACGTTGTCATGGTGATGAGCGGCGGCAATGTGGACGCGGCGACGCTTAAATCGGTGTTAGCATAAGGCAACAGCACCGCTTCAATGCAAAATCGTAGGGCGAGGGCCTGTCCCTCGCTTAAATCGGTGTTAGCATAAGGCAACAGCACCGCAGGTGATTAATCATACCAATTGTGTATAACGTAAACCGGCGCGGATTCTTCCGCTAATCGGATGCTTGCCCAACTTGCCTCTGCCACAAATTCGTTGCGCAGCGCGTTCGTTAAATCCGCATCGATCTTCAGCGAATCCAACTCCCACCGCAGGTGTTGGCTTTCCGCTACGATGACATTCCGTTCTTCTGCGATGAGAGAGACGCGCTGCACACCGCTGTTCTTTCGGACTAACCGCAATTCGGATACGACGTAGTGGATAGTCTGGCGCGCGTCGCGCATTTCCGCTTGATACCCTTTTCCATCGGGAGACGCGCTTTGGAAGCGCGCCATCTCCAATTGATGCCCAAACCGCCTGCCACCGGTAGGCGCGGTTTTCAACCGCGCCATCTCCACTTGATAATGCCCAAACCGCATCAATTTCAGATTTCCCAAAAACTGGTCTGTCTCGTATGCCCCGGGCTGCGGCAAGCCGCCGTAGATGATAAGATGCCGACAACCGTAGTGTTCTAGTGCATAGAGGACTGCAAGTTGCCCATCTGTCCACTCTTTGTCGGTTTGTCCTACCCATTCCTGAACGATATTTTTAGCAATCTTCGTCTCCAAATCTGCCACTGAATCCAGATCACCGATGAGGACATCCGGTCGGTGGAGTCGCTTAGCATGCGCATTTTCGCCGAATTGATGAAAGAGCCGCAACCCGCCATCAGCACAGATGAGCGGAGAGCCTTGCGCAACGCCTGCCTCAATTTCGTGCCGATAAAAATCGAGATGACGCGCGTCGTAATAGCCGTTGAGAAAGATGAGCGCGGATTTCATATTTAGGGATAACCGTCTTTAGTTCCGTTTCCCCCGCCCTACGGGGGGAGAATGTTATAGGACAGAATCAACCGCGCAGGATGATAGGAGAGTTTGACGCGTTTCAGGTTCGCTAACCCGGAATCTCCCATCGCATTCAGCCATCGGTAAGCGGTGGCGAGTTCCCGTGCGAATTCGCGATACATAAACTGCGCGAGGCCCTTTATTTCCAAATCGGTGACTTCAAACAAGATACAGAACGTGTCGGCATTGAGCGGGTATCCGAAAGTCCAGCCGCGGATATGCCCATGTATGTGGATAACTCTGCCGATGAGCCCTAATGCGCCTGCATGCGCCAACCCGATTCGGTGTGCGTATCGAGAGTCCTCAAGCATGGCACGGTAAATGGCATCACTGCATTTCTTGGCGCGCGATTCTTGCCACGTATCATAGAGAGCCAGACATTCACCGCGGTCCGCCGGAGAATATCGGCTCAAGTTTGCACTCGGATACCGCGCGACAAAAGCGTTGTAAGCGTGCCGCTTGCTCTTGTAACGATTGCCCTTTAACTGCGAGAGAGCTGCCGTTTCATAGAGGTATTCGGTCTCCTTCACGACAACTTTGTGGGGTGGATATGACTGACATCCGCTCACAAACGGCAGCATCTCCTGCGGCACATTTTCTATTCGCGCAATCTGCGGATTCCGATTTGTTTCCAGCATGAATTGATACGCTTCGCGAACGATGTAAGCAAGTCGCGCTTTGGAGATTGCACCTATCGGTGCAACCGGCATGAAGTAGTCGTCACCTTGCTTCGCGAATACGCAGAAATAGTCGTCTAACAGTGTCCAGTAAAAATCAAAATGGTCCTTCCAGATATAGAGCGACGCGAAGGCGTAACTGGACAGCGAGGTGTCTATCCGACGCGCATATGCGTCAAAAATCGGTTTGTCCTTGAGGGTTAGCGGCCGAAGTTGCATGGTTCTAGTTTATCCAACCGATGCACGATTTTCACCGTGTCCTGATAATCGCCGATGAGGCTCCAGTTTTCTGCAATCTGCGCGAGAACTGCTTCGGACTCAACGTAAGCGATGACATGGCGGATGTGCCGCTGAAACGCCGCGGTTTCTATCTGCGCCTCGCCAAACGGACAGAGCCTATCTACGCCAAGCACCACTTGACTCCTATCCTCGTTGAACATCAGCGCGAACGGGTAAAGCTGGCAATCCAACGGACGGCTTGGGTAAATGGTGCAGTGGCTGGTCTTCTCATCAAAAAAGGGGCAGATGTAGCCAGTCTGCGCGCTTTCCAAACGCGATGCTTCCAAGACAATCTGCGCGCTTT
>PYJE01000092.1:0-7668 GCA_003635305.1 Candidatus Poribacteria bacterium
GGGAAGAATGGGAAGTTCCTCAAGAAACCGATCCTTCATGGAGTGTGGAGACGCAGCGGTTGCACACACGGTGGCTCTCCCTCAAGCGCGAGCGGCAGGCGGAGATGGATGCCTCCACGGCGCGTCGTGCAACTAGCGAGGTGCTCTATGATGGGCCGCATAGTGACAGAAGTCGGACGCGCGTCGCCGGTCCGTTTACGGTAGAGAGTTTATCGCCGCACCGCGTGCAAAAACCGTTAGGAGAGACTGCTGAGTTCAACACCACCCCGGTAGGAGAGACCTCCCAGTCTCAATTGACTCCCAGTCCCGATTCTTCCCAAGACTTCCACACGCACATCGTGGCGCACCTAAAAACCGCGGGCGTGCAGAACCGCGTCAAGGCACAACGCTTGACGTTTGACTGGCTCGCGTCGTTCCCCGGCGAGTATCTCCAAGCCGAGGGTGCCTACACCGACGAAAACGGCGCGTCGCAGAGCGTGGCGATTAGCATCGGGCCACGCTACGAGACCGTGGGCAGGCAGTGGATGAGTGGTGCCGTCAAAGAGGCAGTGCGCCGCATTCCGAAGTTCGAGCTCCTCATCGTCCTCGGCTTCACCTTTGAGGGATACACGGCGGATGAGCGGACGCGCATGGGAAGCCTCCCGATTCTCCCTGTCAAGATGAATCCAGAGTTGATGATAGACGAACTCAAGAACACCGGCGCGGGCAATCTCTTCATGAACTTCGGTGAACCCGACATTGAAATCCATCGACAACCTGATGACACGCTGGTGGTGAGGCTGCTCGGCGTAGACGTATTCGATGCGCGGCAAGGCTTAGTCCGTTCAAATGACCCGGGCGAAATCGCCTGCTGGTTCATTGATACCGACTACGACGAGGAGGCATTCTTCGTGCGGCACGCCTATTTCACCGGCGCAGACGAACCCTACAAGAAACTCAAACAAGCGTTGAGGGCAGAGATAGACGCATCTGCGTGGGAGAGCCTCTACCGCACGGAAAGTCTGCCGTTTGCGCGTCCCGAAGGTGGCAAAATCGCCGTGAAGGTAATCAATCACTACGGTGATGAAGTGCTGAAAGTGTATGAGGTGTAATACGAGATTAAGTTGAATCGTCGCACGTCTGTAGGGCAAGAACGCCTAGTCTTGATTCGCTTGGGCTCAGGCGAGCCCGAACTACGAAGGGTCATTTCGTATCATACGAAATGAATCTGAATCGTCTCACACTCCTGTAGTTCCAGATCGCCTGAGCTTGACCCGTTCGGGATCTGGCGAGCCCGAACTACAGATGCTTCGGTCCATTAGGACCTAAATGTCTATAGCACCTAACGGACATAAAAAGCCCTAAGGTCCTAAAGGACCTTAATCTCCTCTTCGCCTCAGGAACGCCGCTTGTCATTAAGGTCCTAACGGACCTTGAAAACAGGCACAACACGGATTCTATAGACATACAGGTCCTAACGGACCTAGCAGAAAAAGAAAAGCACGCCGACTACCGGCGCGCGCGGGCCTGTCCCCCGCGTTGTTTCGCGCGGCCCTCAGGGGCTCTCTCTGGAGGTGGAGCTCGCCCGATCTTGACCTGTTCGGGATCTGGCGATCCCGAACTACAGAGGAGGAGCCCAATCCGGACATGTTTGCGATCTGGCGATCGCAAACTACAGATGCTTAGGTCCGTGAGGACCTAAATGTCTATAGCACCTAACGGACATAAAAAACCTAAGGTCCTAACGGACCTTAATCTCTTCTTCGCCTCAGGAACGCCGTTCATCATTAAGGTCCTTACGGACCTTGAAAATAGGCACAACACGTTTTTCTATAGACATTAAGGTCCTAAAGGACCTAAAGAGACAACGCGCAGAAAAAATGGTTCGCGCAGCGGCAGCACGACGGCCAAGCATTGCGGGGGACAGGCCCCCGCACTACGCACCGCCGAACATTCCTCCCTCACCGTAGCGCGAGGGACAGGCCCTCGCCATGCAACGACGCTCGCGGGAGACAGGCCCTCGCCTCAACCCTACCACATGTTCTCGGCAGTCGTTTTATGCATATTCTGTAGTTCGGGATCGGGCGAGCCCGAACTACAGAGAAGAGACGAATCAAGTTCATTTCATATAAGGCCAGATTTTCATAGTTTCCATCCGTTTACGGCATCAGAATCCGGCCCCCACTCGCAATAACCGTCGCGCCTGTCATATAACTCGATTCCTCGCTCAGCAAAAAGGCGATGACATTCGCCATCTCTTCCGGTTCACCCAGCCGGCCGAGAGGCGTAGTGGAACGCAGGTGCTCAGCGAATGCAGGCGTGACTTCGCCAAGCATATCTGTCGCGATGGCACCGGGGGCAACCGCATTGACGCGGATGTTGTGCGGCGCAAGCGCACCGCAACACGACTTCGTCAGAGAGATAACCCCTGCCTTCGCCGCCGCATAAGGCATCTGATCTGGGCGTACCGCCAACGCGGCGATAGACGCAACGTTGACGATGCGTCCAAACCGCCGCGCAATCATCCCCGGCTTCACTGCCCATAGCACGTTGAAGGACCCTGTCAAGTTCACGGCGATAATCCTATCCCAGTGTTCAGGCGTGAGCTCCGAAAACGGCACAGATCCGACATCGCCCGCGTTATTAACGAGCAATTCAATCGGGCCGAGTTCTCCCGTAACCTGCGTAACCATGCGGTTGACAGCATCTCTGTCAGCAACATCTGCCTGCACGGAGATAGCGTTTCTGCCAAGGGCTCGGAGTTGTTCGCACACCGCCTTTGCCTTGTCGGCTGATTTCGCGTAATGCACGGCGACGTTCGCGCCTTCGCTGGCGAGTTTCAGCGCGGTGGATTTCCCAATGCCGCGGCTCGCGCCGGTTACCAACGCAATTCTTCCCTCAAATTTCATGTCTTCTCCCATCCATCCTCTCGGTAGGCGCGCTTGAAAAGCACGCCTACGGAGATGTCTCGCGGGTGCGCGCGTGAAAAGCACGCCTACGGAGATGTCTCGCGGGTGCGCGCGTGAAAAGCACGCCTACGAATACGTCGCCGGTAGGCGCGGTTTGAAACCGCGCTTTCCACGGTGTGCGCGCGTGAAAAGCACGCCTACCGGCCACTTTCCACTTCTGCCCTAAACGCCTCCCACCGCTTCCAGACTTCCTGAGGCACCGGTGTCATCGCCGCGGCGGCACTCTGCTCCACCTCCATCACATTCTTCGCACCTATCAAATTCATCGCGATGCGCGGTTGCCGAAAACAGAATCGGATGGCGAGGTTCAGCAGGTCCAACTTATGTTGTTTCGTCCACCGCCACAGCCGATACGCCTCTCTTCCCTCCGGGGGTCTGACATAAATATCGGGCGGTTCGCCGGAAAGCAGGCCCATCGCGATAGGACTGCCGTTGATAACGCCGACATCGTACCGCATTGCAAGCGGCAGCAACCGCTCATCGGCAGTCTGGCTGAGCAGCGTGTAATCAAGATACGTCAAAATCACGTCGACTACCCCGGTCTCCATAGCGATTTGATGGAATTTGTGCTCCCGCACGCCGAGCCCGATGAACTTGACGATGCCTTCCTCGCGCATCCGTTGCAGCTCATCAAAAGCACCGCCTTTCGCCACGACAGGCTCCATACTCCCCGGGTCATGCACAAGGCAGACATCCAGATAATCGGTGCCTAACAGCCGCAGGCTATTTTCGACACTTCGGCGGGTGCCGGCACCGCTGTAGTCCCCTCGCCATTCAGGGTGCGTCCCTATCTTAGTCGCGAGGAGCACCTTCTCGCGCAACCCATCTGCCAGCGCAAGTCCAACGCGCCGTTCACTTTCACCATACAGCGGCGCAGTGTCAAGGTAGTTGATATCAAGCTCAATGGCGCGGCGAACCGCCGCAACCGCCTCGTCATCGGTAACATCGCTTCTGCCGATGCCCGCACCTCCCATGCCGAGACACGTGACTTTCAATTCTGTCCGGCCTAGCCGCCGCATCGGCATCTCAGTTGTTTGTGTTGACATTGTTTCTCTCCTCAGATAGACGCAGTTTCAAACCGCGCCGACTAGATGCGTTCTGTCATCGGTATAAATGCCCGCGACGCGCATCCGGATGAATCACGCTCACCCACTGCACGCCTTTCACGACATCCTCCGGAACATGTCCATGCTCAATCCCCTTGGGTGTGACAACCAGATCGCCGGCACTCACGCGGTAAGACGCGCGCTGCCCATCCGCCGTGCGGAGCGTCACCGTTGTCATCCCCTCGGTAAAATACCAATACTCATCGTAGTCGTGATAGTGAAGTTCGGTAGGGTGTTCCTTGGAAACGCTGAAAGCACCTATCGTCGTCATATCAGGCGTATCCAAGCACTCGCCGAGTGCCTCACTGACGCGTTCACCCTGCCCGAGCCTGATGACACAAGCATTGATGTCCATTAGATGACTCCAATCTCTTTCAGATGTTGCAACGAATCTGCGACGCGCGCTTTCGCACCCGCTTCGTCAAGACGCTCACCCTCAACGCCTTCCAATTCCATCGTGAAGGGCCCGTAGAAATCGGCATCGTTCAGCGTTTGAAACACCGCTTTGAAATCGACAACGCCTTCGCCGAGCGTCGGAAAATGCCACGTCCGATAGCCGCCGTTCGTATCCTTCAGATGCACCGCGCCGACATGCGACAGCACCTTCTGAACCTCCGCCGTCGCCGTCACATCGTGGTTGTAGTAGTAGACGTTCCCAGTATCAAAATTGACGCAGACGTTCGGATGATTGACTGCCGTCATCGTCTCCAGCGCGATGTCGCCGTTGTGCACCAGATCTGGATGCGTCTCCAAACACACCTTAATGCCCAATGGCGCAGCATTCTCGCCGATAGCGCGGAGCCTGTCATACACGACACCCCGCTCGGTATCACCCGCATGGACGCTCACGAAGATAACCTTCACGTCCATCTTATCCGCGATTTCCAGCGTCGCCTGAAAATCCGAGACAACCGTCTCAGACTGCACATCGCAGCGGCCGAGTAAACTCGTGGCAGTCAGGCCGTGCGCGTCCAAGGCCGATTGGACAGCAGCCACCGAATCCGCGGAAGGCACACCGATTTCCACATTCGTGAGCCCAATCTCCGCCAAGTGCGGATAAGCCACCTCACGAAACTCTCTGTAACTTCCTAAATTGCACGCAATGATGTTTTTCATATTCCCTCCTATAGACATCAAATTCTGTTCAAATCCGAGCAGGATTTACAAGATTTACAAGATTTGCAGGATTTACAAGATTTGCAATCACATTCTGTTCAAATTCCGTAGGCGCGGTTTGCAACCGCGCCATCCATCCAACACGTGCGCCGTTACAAACCGAAGAATTCTGGCATTCGCAAGCAGGATTTACAAGATTTGCTGGATTTGCAGGATAAGAGCAGTTCATTACGGAATTTTCCGCAGCACCGTGTTGCTCAGCAAAATCTCCAGTCCCAACAGCATCACCGCCGGCATCAAGAAATAGGGCGCGAGCTCCTTGTAGTCAACCGATGTGACAACCTCAAACTTCGTCTTTTCAAACCTATCAATTTCCGCGTAGACGTTCGTCAACGACTGCGTATCGGTGGCACGAAAATAGCGGCCGCGAGTCATGCGAGCAATCTGTTTGAGGGTATCCTCATCCAGATAGGTTAACACCTCGCGGTAGCGTTTGCCGAAGGTGGTATCCTCATAAGGAATCAGCGCGCCATCCTCTTTGCCCATGCCGATAGTGTAAACCTTAATGCCGAAAGATGCCGCCATTGCCGCCGCCGCATTCGGTTCAATTGTGCCAGCGTTATTTTCGCCATCGGTTAACAAAATGACGATTTTGCTCTTCGCTTCGGAGGCGCGCAACCGCTGCGTGGCAGTCGCAATCGCATCGCCGATGGCAGTGCCATCCGTTAACTGCCCGATGTTCACCTCGCGGAGCAGCGCAGTTAACACCGGATAATCCAGCGTGAGGGGGCACAGCGTGAAACTTTCGCCAGAGAAAACCACCAAACCAATCCGGTCATTCTTGCGGTTTTCAAGGAAATCGGCGATGACGGTTTTCGCTGTCTGAATTCTATTCGTGCCTTGAAAGTCCTCGGCGCGCATGCTCTCCGAGATATCAAGCACGAGCAAAATGTCAATCCCCTCATAAAACTGCTGCTCGCGGCTTTGTGAAAGCTGCGGCTGCGCGAGCGCACATATCAGGAGTGCGATGACGCTCAACCGGAGAACCTTCAGTAGCGGGAGTGCTTTCACCGCCGCCGTTTTCGGAAGTTGCTGCATCGCGCCGATGTCCGAAAAGTTCATGCGAACCGGCGCGATGGCACGCTGCCCGCGGCGAATCCACCACCAATAGCCGCCCAATAACGGTAACACGATGAGCAACGCGAAAAAAAGAGGCGTTTTGAACTGCATGGTTCTCCAGAGCCCAGCCCGAAGACGCGCTTTGAGAGCGCGCCTACCGGGTCCCTCCCACTAATAATGCACCGCCGGGCGCGGCGTGTAAGCCGCCCGAACGAGACGCGCCGATTGCTGTCCCACGCCGCCTAGCAAGCAGATGCCCACCGCGATAGAATTGACAACCAAAAACGTCACCCAATCGATATAAGGCACCGAAGTCGCCATAAAATAGAGGATATAGCCGAAAATCACGGCGAGCGGTTTCAGACGGCCAGCCAGCAGCGTGCCGCCTATCAACAGAAAAAACGCTGTCTTCCCGTAAATCGCCATGCCAAACAACACCCCTAAAACCAGAAACAGGCACGGAATGCCGACAATCGTGAGCGTCAACACCCCCAGCAGCACCGGAATAAACACCAGCATCAGAATGCCGAATAGCACTGTCCCAACGGGATGTTCGCTCATCCGCGTCACCATCCGCTGCACCTGCCGTGAAAACATAAGTGCCAGGAGCAAATAGGTGAGGCAAGAAACCCCAAACTTGCCGACGGTTAACCATAAGTTACCGCGGTTGCTAATCCCCCAGACAGTGTGCGGCTGCATCAGCAGGCGTGTTCCCGCCGGCACCACGCGCCAGCCATTGTGGACGTAGATACGCCGCTCCATTCCCGTGCCCCCGCTCACCTGTCCGCCAAGGACGCGCAGCGTCCCGTCTAGACGCGCTGTCGGCGCAAGCTCTACATCGCCGCCAAGCACCAGCACATTCCCGGTGACTGTCCCGTGTAGCGTCGCATCCCCAGCGATGAGGACAAGCGTCGTCACCACTTCGTCCACCGCCAACCGATAATCGTTAACGATTGTTAGCACACGCCGCTTCCCTTGCCACGGAGGTAGAGACGCTGTTGCATCCGGCGGTCCTTCAACTTCCACCGGCATCGCCGCAGGTTCATCTGGCTCTGCCATCTCCATCGCAGGTTCTATCGGCTCTTCTGTCTCCGTTGCCGGGCTGACTTCCGTCTCTGTCGGCGGCGTTTGCACTGCAGGCCGGGGTTCCACTTGCGAAGCGGTGTTCCCACAAAACATCAACAATAAAAAAATAAATCCTATTCGCTTCATAGCCTTTCCTGAAAGTTGGACAAATCTGCTCCTTTTCAAACATCTCATGCCTTTCTCATTTATTATAGTTAGAAATCGATTTGCAGTCAACTTTTTTTCATTTTTCCTTGACATATTTCCGAAAATTTGTTATCATAGCGATATTGAATATTTTATGACGTGTTTTC
>PYJE01000092.1:7688-12842 GCA_003635305.1 Candidatus Poribacteria bacterium
TCCCCCAGACAGTGTGCGGCTGCATCAGCAGGCGTGTTCCCGCCGGCACCGCGCGCCAGCCATTATGGACGGAGATACGCCGCTCCATTCCCGTGCCCCCGTTCACCTGTCCGCCAAGGACGCGCAGCGTCCCGTCTAGCCGCGCTGTCGGCGCAAGCTCCACATCGCCCCCAAGCACCAGCACATTCCCGGTGACTGTCCCGTGTAGCGTCGCATCCCCAGCGATGAGGACAAGCGTCGTCACCACTTCGTCCACCGCCAACCGATAATCGTTAACGATTGTTAGCACACGCCGCTTCCCTTGCCACGGAAGGAGAGACGCTGTTGCATCCGGCGGTTCTTCAACTTCCACCGGCATCGCCGCAGGTTCATCTGGCTCAGCCATCTCCATCGCAGGTTCTATCGGTTCTTCCGTCTCCGTTGCCGGGCTGACTTCCGTCTCTGTCGGCGGCGTTTGCACTGCAGGGCGGGGTTCCACTTGCGAAGCAGTGTTCCCACAAAACATCAACAATAAAAAAATAAATCCTATTCGCTTCATAGCCTTTCCTGAAAGTTGGACAAATCTGCTCCTTTTCAAACGGTTCATGCCTTTCTCATTTATTATAGTTAGAAATCGATTTGCAGTCAACTTTTTTTCATTTTTCCTTGACATATTTCCGAAAATTTGTTATCATAGCGATATTGAATATTTTATGACGTGTTTTCCATTCGTAAGCGCAAACAGGAGGTAAATGAATATGAACTTCAGCGTTAAAAGCGTAGTCCTCGTCTGCATCGGTATCCTTCTTGCAGGCGCAGGCTTTGATGCATCCGCCGAGATAGATCCGGATACCGTCGTCGGACTCTGGCTGTTCGATGAAGGCAACGGCAAAGTCGCAAGCGATGCTTCCGGGAACGAACTTGATGGCGAATTTGAAGGCAAACCGAAATGGGTCCAAGGCAAATTCGGCGAGGGACTCGAACTTGACGGCAAAGGGGCCTACGTCAAAATCCCAGACCACGAGAATCCACAAGAGGCGATTACTGTCTCTATCTGGGTGAAAAGCCTCACCGATACTTGGAATCAGCACGGATTTATGGTGGAGAAACGGCCCGCCTACATCATTCATCCGAACCAAGGCACCCAAAACGTCTCCTGGCCGATTTGCAACGGCGGCTGCTGGAACAAACCCGGCGGCTGGCGCGATGGCGAAATCGGCCCCAAGGATATTACCGAATGGCACATGTATACCACTACCTTTGACAGCAACACCGGGGAGTGGTTCATCTACATCGATGGAAAAGAAGCAAGCGCAATGGATATCGCCAAAAATCCGATCGATCTGGACCCCGGCCCAGTGAATATCGGGTTTGACGATTGCTGCGGCGGTGGACGATTCGGGGAAGTCCTCATCGACGAAGTCGCCATCTTCAACGTCGCCCTTGAGGAAGCAGACATCCAGAAACTCATGAAGGATGGACTCTACTTCGCCGTGCTGGCAGTCGACCCGGGCGACAAAACGACTACCACCTGGGCCGACGTGAAAGTTAAGTATTAAGTATTAATTTGATGTGCGGCCGCAAATCCGCGGCCGCCTCCTATTTTCACTTGACATCCGCCAATTAACTTTGGTAAAATAGAGATGTTGAATTTTTGTTGCGCGATTTTCTAACAAGTCCGCACAAAAAACACAAACACGGGATAACACTACGAGAAGGAACTCACATGGCATTCAACCTTGGTGAATTCATCAAAGATGTCAAGAAAGCCGAAGAACCGCGCAAATCAGACAATGCGGAAGAATCGGTGCCGCTTGAGGTGATATTCGACCCTTCCATTGAATTAGATGAGGAGCTTGAGGACGAAGACGACGAAGACGAAACCGACTACGACTACGAAGAGGAAGAGGAAGAGGAAGAGAACGACGAATTCAAGGACGAATTCGAGGACGAGGACGACAACTACTTTGAGGACGACGAGGACGACGAACCTCTCATTGAATTCGCACAGTTTCGTCCCTATGAAGAAGGTAACCTCGCCTACGCCGCCGCGGTTCACGCTTACTACGATGAGAGAAATTACGAATTGGCCATCGGGAAATTCCAAGATGCCATCGACAATGAACGGGAACGCGGCGCACGCATGCCCAACGAAATCATCGCAAAATCGATGTATTGGCAGGCGGAATCCTACGTCAAAACCGAGGCGTTTGAACGCGCCACAGCGGTGCTGGAATCCCTCATCCAACTCTTCACACAAACCGGACGCGGGCATTACCTCGTGGTAGCCGCGCAACGCCGACTCGAAACGTTGAAAGCACGTGGTGCATCACACGCGAAAAATTTCTGATTTTAGGATGGACGCGGCGTGAACCGCAGGCGCGGTTAAAAACCGCGCCTACCAGCGGGAGGGAAAGCGCGCCTTCGCCGCACCCCTCTACCAGCGGAAGGGAAAGCGCGCCTTCGCCGCATCCCTCCTGACGAAGCCATAGGAACACATTTGTGGAAAACCTGACACATTTTTTGACACAGAAAGCGACTAATCTCCGCATTCACTCGCTCGTCTCCACGTCGGAGGCAGGCTCTGGGCACCCGACAACGTGCCTCTCTGCTGCGGACATCGTCTCCGCCCTCTTTTTTCATGCGATGCGCTACGAACCGAGCGACGCACAGCATCCGAACAACGATAGGTTCATCTTATCCAAAGGGCACGCCGCACCGCTCCTTTACGCCGCTTACGCCGAAGCCGGTATCATCGAAACCGATGCATTGCTGACACTGCGCCAAATTGATAGCATCCTCGAAGGACATCCAACACCGAGGTTTGACTGGACAGAAGTCGCAACCGGTTCACTCGGACAAGGATTGTCCCTCGGACTCGGCATGGCACTCAACGGCAAGTATCTTGACAAATCCGACTACCGCGTCTACGTCCTCCTCGGCGACGGCGAGATTGCGGAAGGAAGTGTCTGGGAAGCAGCGGCGTTGGCATCGCATTACAGCCTCAACAACCTCATCGGAATTGTCGATGTCAACGCCCTCGGACAGAGCCAGCGCACGATGTATGCGTTTGATATTGAGACTTACTGCCGCCGCTTTGAAGCCTTCGGATGGAACTCCATCGGTATCGATGGACACGATTTTGACGACATCTTGCCCGCGCTCAAGCAGGCGAAAGCATCAACCGATAAACCGACGATGATTGTCGCCAAGACGCTCAAAGGCAAAGGCGTTTCAGCCCTCGAAAACGCAGACAACTGGCACGGAAAGGCTGTCCCCAAAGGCGAAGAATTGGACAAAGCGTTGGCGGAACTCGGGCCGCTCACAGACGACAAACCCCAGATTGCATCGCCTACGTCAGTGAACACAGACAGTAGGCGAGGTTTCCAAACGCGCCCGTGCGAACCACCCGCCTATCAACCCGACGAAGAGGTTGCGACGCGCGGCGGCTACGGCACCGGACTCGCCAAACTCGGCGCAGCGAACCCCAACGTTGTCGCTTTAGATGGCGATACCAAAAACTCAACATACGCCGAACAATTCATGGAACGCTATCCAGAACGGTATTTCGAGATGTTCATCGCCGAACAGAATTTGGTCGGCGCGGGCATAGGGTTAGCAAAACGCCGGAAGATTCCGTTCGCTTCAACGTTCGCCGCCTTCCTGTCGCGTGCGTATGACCAGGTGCGGATGTCCGCTATCTCGCAGGCCAACATTAAATACGTCGGTTCACACTGCGGTGTCTCCATCGGCGAAGATGGTCCTTCGCAAATGGGGTTAGAGGACATTGCCATGTTTCGCGCGATTCCGGGGGCTGTGGTGCTCTACCCAAGCGACGCGGTAGCCGCCGAACGTCTCGTCGCCGAAGCCGCCGCATACGAAGGTATCGTTTACATCCGCACCTCGCGCCCCCAAACCCCAATCCTCTATCCGAACGAAGAGCAGTTCCCCATCGGTGGAAGCAAGGTGGTGCGCGAGAGTGAGAACGACAGCGTCACCGTCGCCGCAGCGGGCGTGACATTGCACGAAGCGTTGAAAGCGCACGACGCGCTTCGCGATGAGGGGATTCATATCCGCATCCTAGATATCTACTCTGTCAAACCGATTGACGCGGCCGCACTCCGAAAAGCAGCAGCCGAGACAAACGGCACCCTCGTCACCGCCGAAGACCACTATTCAGAAGGCGGCCTCGGCGATGCCGTGCTTAATGCTGTCGCAACGGAAGGCATCCACGTCCACAAACTCGCAGTCACTGGGATGCCGCGTTCCGGCAAACCAGAGGAACTCCTCGAACGCCACGGCATCAGTGCCAACGCTATCGTCCGAAAAATAAAGGAGATTCTCTGAAACAGATGCAACGCGCAATCGTTTGGATAGTCGTCCTCAGTGTCATCGTCCTCGTCGGCATCGGCATGATGTTCGCGCTGCGTGCCCCGCGCGACATGCCGAAAACCTATCCCGCCGATAAAGGCCCAAACTTCATTGACGTTTCCGCCTATCCGCAGAAAATACAGGATGCCTACAAAGTCTTTGAACGCAAATGTAGCCGATGCCATACTCTCGCGCGCCCGATTAATTCGGACTTTGAACAGGAAGAATGGCGAACCTACGTCTATAAAATGATGCGTAAACCGGGCTCCGGTTTAACACCCAAAACCGCCGAGCCCATCATCGAATTTCTGATTTACGACGAAGAACATCGGTAGGCGCGCGAGAGACGCAACAACCACAACGGTAGGCGCGCTTTCCAAGCGCGCAACAACACCGATAGACGCGAGAGAGACCCAGCAACCGCCGTAGGCGCGCTTACAAACCGCGCAACAACACCGAAAAGACGCAGGCGCAACCGCCGTAGGCGCGCTTACAAACCGCGCAACAACACCGATAGACGCGCTAAAGACGCAACAACCGCCGTAGGCGCGCTTTCCAAGCGCGCAACCACGCCCGCCGCGGGCGTGAACAAGCGGATTCGTGCATATTGGCGAAAACGACATCGCCTCCCGTAGGCGGGTTCTCCCGGTCCCGATGGCTCTGGCCCGCTATAGAGTTACCCTATCCAATTCAGTCATAATGCTGAGCGTCTCCGCGATTGCAACTAAAATGCCCCGATAGTGCTGCACCTCCGCGCGGCTCAACGCCTCACCGCGCCTATCCCGCAGCCACTTCTCGCAGACT
>PYJE01000093.1:0-1417 GCA_003635305.1 Candidatus Poribacteria bacterium
ACTATTAACCCGAACCTCTCCCCGGATGCCGTAGAGGAGATGCTCATCCAACATCTTTTAACCGAACACACTTTCCGCACCGTTTTTAACACGCCCGACTTCACGCGGCGCAACGTCATCGCGCGCGACATCGAGAAGGTTATCGATGCACTCGCATCCAACGCGTTCAGCCGCGGCGAATTCCTTCAGAAACTGGCACTGTTCTACCGCGAAATTGAACGGCAGGCGGCGACGCTCGTCGACTTCTCCCAGAAACAGCACTTCCTTAACACCGTCTACGAACAGTTTTTTCAGGGCTTCTCCGTCAAACAAGCGGATACGCACGGCATCGTTTACACGCCGCAGCCTATCGTCGATTTCATGGTGAACAGCGTTTCGCATATCCTGCAAACCGGGTTCGGCCGCTCCCTTGCCGATGAAGGCGTTCACATCATCGATGCCTTCGTCGGCACCGGCAACTTCATCGTGCGCCTGATGCGCGACATCCCCAAGACGCAACTCGAACCGAAATATCGCAACGAACTCTGGTGCAACGAGATTCTGTTGATGCCGTATTATATCGCAACGCTCAACATTGAGCATGAATTCTACGCCGCGACGGGCACCTATCTGCCGTTTGAAGGCATCTCTCTCGTGGATACGTTTGAATTGGCGGAAGAACGGCAGTTGTCGCTTTTAACGGCAGAAAACACGGCGCGTGTGGAGAAACAGAAAGCATCGCCGATGTTCGTCGTCATCGGGAATCCGCCTTACAACGCAGGGCAAGTCAACGAGAACGATAATAACAAGAATCGCAAGTATCCGGCGATGGATGCGCTCATTCGGGAGACGTATGCGAAGGATTCCACCGCCACACTCAAAAACTCTCTCTATGATCCTTACGTCAAATCCCTCCGCTGGGCATCCGATAGAATCGGCAAAGAAGGCATCGTCGCCCTCGTCACGAATAACAGTTTTCTGGATGGCACCTCGTTCGATGGGATGCGGAAACACCTCGCCACCGATTTTGACGAGATTTATATCCTCGACCTGGGTGGCAACGCACGGAAAGATAAATTAGTCGCCGATGCCAGCGTCTTCGGCATCCGCGTCGGCGTAAGCATCAGTTTGTTCGTGAAGCGCGGCGAGGGACAGCGCGAACCGGCGCGCATCTTTTACTACCGCACCGACGATGCTTGGAACAAACACCAGAAATTTGAGTTCCTCACGCAATCCGAACACATCGGCAATGTCCCGTGGCAAACCCTCAAACCCGATGCACGGCATACCTGGCTCACCGAGGGACTCAACCCCGAATTTTTGACGTTCCTCCCGATAGGGAACAAAAAGGCGAAACAGGCGAAAAACGAGCCGACAGGCGTTATCTTCCACAAGTTTAGCAACGGCGTGAAAACTAACCGGGATGCATGGGCGTGCA
>PYJE01000093.1:1475-31584 GCA_003635305.1 Candidatus Poribacteria bacterium
AAATGGAGTGGCGATTTGAAAACGGCTCTCAAAAAGGGGATTCTTGCGACGTTTTCCGATGAAAAGTTGCGAATGTCTCTCTACCGCCCTTTCACCCGGTCCTTTCTGTTTTTCGACCGGCTCATGAATAATGGCACCTTTCTATTCCCCTATATTTTTCCTACGCAGGAAACAGAAAGCGAAAACCTCGTCCTCTCTGTCGCGGGCACTGGGCATCGGACAGGATTTGGCTGTCTCGTCTCAAACGTCATTCCCGGCGTAGATCTTGGCTACGAAAAAGCGCAGTGCTTCCCCTTCTACATTTACGATGAAGATGGCACAAACCGCCGAGAAAACATCACCGACTGGGCATTGCAAAACTTCCGCGCGCACTACACCGACGATACCATCACCAAGTGGGATATTTTTCACTATACTTACGGCATCCTGCATCATCCCGATTATCGCGAACGTTACGCCGCCGATCTCAAGCGTGATTTACCGCATATCCCGTATGCGGACGATTTCTGGGCATTTGCCCGTGCCGGCGCGCAGCTCGCGGAATTGCATGTCAATTATGAGACGCAGCCGCAGTATCCGCTGACGTTTGTGGAAGACGCGACGAAGCAACTTGATTTCCGTGTTGAACGGATGAAGTTCTCCAAAGACAAGACGCGGCTCCTCTATAACGATTTCTTGACGTTGGAGGGGATTCCGTCGGCGGCGTTTGCGTATCGATTGGGGCCGTATTCGGCGTTAGAGTGGGTGGTGAATCAGTATCGTGTGAAGTCGGAGCGGCGGAGTGGGATTGTGAATAATCCGAACGATGCGGAGGTGCCGCGGTATATCGTGGGTCTGGTTGGTTCGGTGATTACGGTGAGTTTAGAGACGGTGGAGATTATTGAGGGGTTGCCTGCTCTGCCTCACGGAACGTAGTTCGCGGGGGACAGGCCCCCGCGCTACGATGATGGTGTAAAACACCGTAGGGCGAGGGCCCGTCCCTCGCTATGCTGCGATCGCGGGGGACAGGCCCCCGCGCTACGGACCTAGCATCTTTTTTCACCGTAGGGCGAGGGCCTGTCCCTCGCCGAACCTACCTCGCGGGGGACAGGCCCCCGCGCTACGAACTCGGCATCTTTTTTCACCGTAGGGCGAGGGCCTGTCCCTCGCTATGCTGCGATCGCGGGGGACAGGCCCCCGCGCTACGATGATGATGTAAAACACCGTAGGGCGAGGGCCTGTCCCTCGCTATGCTGCGATTGCGGGGGACAGGCCCCCGCGCTACGATGAACATGAAAGCACCGTAGGGCGAGGGCCTGTCCCTCGCCATGCAAAATCCCTTATTTAAACGCAATTGTGAAAAATATTTGACATTTAACGAAAAATATGATATAATATATGTAACCTGCATATCGTCACCTTGCGATACGCAATTGTCAAACCGAAACAACTGAAGTTGAAGAGGAGATGG
Organism: Candidatus Poribacteria bacterium; assembly: GCA_003635305.1. Classification (GTDB taxonomy): domain Bacteria; phylum Poribacteria; class WGA-4E; order WGA-4E; family WGA-3G; genus AGPOR5. The sequence goes on from PYJE01000093.1 coordinate 2,926, forward strand.
ACAATGAAAAAAGTCTATTTTGTTTGCGCAGTGCTGCTGATGCTGAGCCTCTCCCTATCGGCGTTTGCGCAAAACGCGCAAGAGGAACACCTGCTCGGCTGGTGGCTCTTTGATAGCGAGAAAGACGAAATGGGGAACTGGGATGACATCGCACTCCACGGTGCCGAACTTGATGACGGACAACTCGTCGTCGAAACCGGCAAATGGGCACACGCCCTGGAATATACCGGTCCTGACATCGAAGAGAAAACCTTGATGTCGTGGGTAGCGTTGGATAACCTCGCCGCGACGAAAGGCTCCGCGTTGACGCTCGACAAGGTATCCGAAGACCAGTTTAACGCGATAGTCTATGCCGAACGTCAGCCGAATCAGTGGATGTCCGGCAGCAGCTGGTTCCACCGCACCGAGGATTTCCCGAAAGCCGTCAACGAAAAGAAGGAAGGCGAGATGATTTTCTTAGCCTTCACCTATGAAAATGACGGTGGGAACTACAAGGTTAGCGGCTATCGCAACGGCGAAAGCCTCGGTAGTTATACTAAAGGGGAACTCAAAACCTGGCCCACAGGCGATGCCGAAGCGATTTGGGGAAAGCGGCATACAAACGGGCTTGGCGGCCCCGGTGAACTGAACGCGCACATTGAAGAATCCCGCATTTACGGTGTCGCGTTGACACAGGATGAGATTCAGAGTCTTGAAATCGGAACGCTTTCAGTCGATGCGCAGGGAAAACTTGCCACCCGGTGGGCATCGCTGAAGGCGAAGTAACGTGCATATCCCCCGTAGGCGCGCTTACAAAGCGCGCCTACCAGACTGGGGCCACACCGTAGGCGCGGTTTCAAACCGCGCCTACCCAGACTGGGGCCACCCCAGCATAACGGCATGTCTCATGGCACGACTTCACACCTGCAGCGTGCAGGTTCTCATCTCACTTTCACTGCTTACCGTGTTCGCGTCGCTCGGCGCGGCGGAAGAAGCACGTTGGACATTTGACGACACCGCCGCCGACTGGGTAGCCTCCAACGGCACATGGGAGGTGCAGGAGGGTGTCTATAAACAGACAACGCGCTGGGGCGAAGCGATGCACGCATTGGTAGACAGCGAACCGTGGACCGACCACGGGCTCTCGGCGAAGGTGCGCATTGAAGCCGGACACTGGGCAGGCATCGTCTTTCGCGCACAGAACGAGTTTGAATACTACGTGTATCTTTTGTGCCCGAAAGAGAACAAATCGGAGTTGTGGCGGCACCGGCACAGCACCGCATTTAAGGATGGGTTTGAAGGCCGCGACGAAATTGAGCATAACATCAAACCGCTCGGCCTCACCCTTACTAAACAAGAGTGGTTCACGCTGAGCGTGCAAGTTGAAGGCGACCGGATTGCAGTGGCGATTAACGGCATAGAACAAGGTGTTTTCACAGATAGCACTTATCCCGCGGGAACAATCGGTGTCTGGACTTGGGATACGCAAGCCAGCTTTGACGATGTCACCGTCACCGATGAGACAACTCCCGTCACGCCGGTTGAACCGCACGGCAAACTTGCGATTTCGTGGGCGGGTTTAAAACGGCAGTAATCTATGCACGAAACGTTCGGGCTCAGGCGAGCCCGAACTACAGTCCCCTGCTTTAAAACGGCAGTAATTTATCACGAAACCCATAGGCGCGGTTTCAAACCGCGCCTACCGGACAGAGGACTTACGCAACTTCAACCGCGTAGGCAAGAGCTTCAACCGCGCTTACCGGTGAGAAATGATGGCATTTGTGTAAGGCCCGCTTACAGTGACTATACAGGAGGTTATTCATGGCCAATGTAGGCAGTGCTGCGCCGGCGTTTACGCTAACAGGCGCGGTGAACAATGACGATGTTGAAGTTTCGTTAAGCGATTATGAAGGCAAAAACTTAGTGGTGCTTTTCTATCCCCTCGCTTTTTCACCGGTGTGCGCGGAGCAGGTTCCCGACTTCAACGAGAACCTCGCCGCCATCAAAGCGAAAGGTGCGGAAGTCATCGCCATCAACCGCGATTCCACCTTCGCACACAAAGCATGGAGTGAGGCACTCGGTGGTGTCGATTTCCCGCTCCTCGCGGATATGAACCTTGCCGTCTCCAAAGAGTTCAGCATGGCACTAGAGGAAGTCGGCATCACAACGCGCGGCGTTTTTATCATCGACAAGAACGGCAAAATCGCTTTCAAGCACGTGGAAGATGCACCGCCGAACAATACGCTGAGTGCCGAAGAGGTGCTAAGCGAGTTGGATAAATTGCAATAGGGGCTACCACGCAACGAGTCAGGGCGGATAGTTATATCCGCCCATCGCCCTCGCAATTTTATCTTGACATCACGGATACGCATGTGGTAGACTCTTAAGAGTGCGGGTGTAGCTCAGCGGTAGAGCGTCAGCTTCCCAAGCTGAGGGTCGCGGGTTCAATTCCCGTCACCCGCTTTAACTCCCGAAAACAACAAATTCGCGCTACCACAGCGCGCAGACCGGAGACAGAAGAAAACCATGGCACAAAGGAATCGGCTCACCAAAGAGGAAATCCAAGAAGATAAGTTCGTTGAGGTGGTGCTACAGATTTACGCGTTCCTGAAGGACAACCTTCGCACCATCATCATCGCCATTGGCGTAGTCATCGTCGCAGTAGGCGGCTATGCCGCTTATCATCAAAATCAGGAAAACCGCCGCGCGGAAGCCTCCATCGCGCTCAACAAGGCCGCCGAAGCATACCAGAACGCGGAGGAAAGCCTTTTCGATTCAGCGAAACTGACAGAAGGCGAAGAAGCACTGAAACAGGTGCAACCGCAACTTCAGTCGGTGTTTCAGCAATACCCGAATACCGACTTCGCCGACAAGGCGCGCTATCAATACGCGAAAACCCTCTACTACCAGGGCGATTACGCCGGCGCACGCTCGCAGCTCCAAGCGATTATCGACGCGCATCAACCCGAAAATCAGATTTACAGCCTCTACGCGCAAAAAGCCATAGGCAACTGCTACGAACAGGAAGGCGACTACGCAAATGCCATCGCCGTGTATCAACCGAAGGCATTCCAACCGACTCCCCAGGTCCCGCCAGAAATTCGGCAGTATGTGCTTGCTAACGCCAAATTCAGCCTAGCCATCTGCTACGAAAAACAGGGAGAACTAGAAGCGGCGCGCGCCACCTATAAAGACATTCTGGACGAATTCCACAGCACGCTTGAAGCCGGACTTGCCCAGAAAAGCATGGAGAAGGTTGCGGACGCAAAAGCAGTTATCGCCGCGATTAACGAAGAAGAACCGCTCACCGTCGCAAACGCCGAACAACTGGCGGCAGAAAAACGTTACTTTGAAGCATTCGTGGCGTATACCGATGCAATCCGCACCTATAAAGTGAACAAGGACATCGAGAGCGGCTTGTCTTCTGAACTGCGGAAGCAGCTCAGGCGTTTTGAAAAAAGTGCTACCGCCATGATAAATAACGTGCAAGCCGCCCATCGCGCCCATACCGAGGGACAGGAAAGCACCGCACTCTACCACTACAACCAAGTAGTTGAATTCGAGCAGCTCGGTTTAAGCCGCCGTATCTACGAGAACGCGCGCCTGCACCACAAACGTCTCACAACCGCGCCAAACGGCGAAGAAGAGTAAACCTAATGAAACTTCAGAACATCCGTATCATCGTTAGCACCGCCAATTTCCGAACATGGCTATCGCTCGGTGCAGTCCTAGTCTGCCTGTCTCTGTGCTGTGCAATGCCATCCGCTACCGCCGCGCCAAACGGTAGACTCGCTTATGCCGTGAACGGCTTTGACGAGAACTTAGGCCGCTTTGACTGGAACCTCTACACCACCGTGCTACGCGGCACCAAAGACTTCAAAGGACTCCCCCTGAATCATAAAGGGATGTATCCATCGTGGGGACCGCGGGGAGAACTCCTCTATTTCGTGCAATGGGATGCCGGGCAAGCCGACATCTATTCCATTAACCCCGGCAACCCCAAAAATAAGAAACGCATCACCCAAATCTCCGGCACCTATCGGTTCCTCTCTGTCTCACCGAATGGACAAAAACTCGCTTTCAGCGGGTGGACGATGGAGCAGGCACCGCAGGAAAACCAGATATGGGTGCTCGATGTCCCAAGCGGGGATATGGAAGCAGTAACAGAAGTCCCGCACTTCGGATGGCCCTATTCCTTCTGGGGCATCTCTTGGGCACCGAGCGGAAAACGACTCGTCTTCTCACTCGCCAGACCCGGGTGGTTAGAGCAACTCTACCTATTAGACGTTGAAACCAAGGAAATAGAAATCTTAACCGAACTCAACAAAGACTTCTATCCGGTGTGGGCACCCGACGGCGAACGCATCCTCTTCCTCCGATGGAACAGGGAATTCGACACGTTCTGCACCATCGACGTTGAAACGAAAACGATAACACCGCTGTTCGATGTTGACAAAGCCACCGGCTACTGGGGCGACTGGGCACCCGATGGAGACTACATCGTCTATTCGCGATGGGGCACGCTCTATGTGTATAACTTCGAGACGAGGGAGACAGAGGAGCTCCTGGAAGTAGATGGCAGCATCTTCGTCGTCTCATGGTTACGGGACATTACCAACCTGCCCGTTGAATCCCGGCAAAAACTGGCGACAACGTGGGGACAACTCAAGCGTCCCACTAACAAGTAGAAGATTCAACGATGAAATTGTTAAGCGTATTCCTTTGCATGGGATTTCTGCTCACTACGATTCCCGTGTCCGCCAAGCTGAGCGTGGAAGATTTTGAGCAAATCCGCTCAATAATCAAAGAGGAAATTGCAACCTCCGAAGAACGGACGAAAGTGCGAATTGATGGGTTGCAAACTCAGATGGAGATGCTCTTCAAGCTGCAGTTGGCGTTAATGGCTTTCATCACCGTTGTCATCGGTATCCCGCAGCTCATCGTGGCAACGCAACGCAAAAAGCAACGCTAACAAAAGGAGAAAATCGAGGCATTGCAAGCGGAACTGAACGCGCTCAAATAGCAATGGCTCGCCGGAGCCTAACGCGGATGCCGAGAGGAAAAAACGATGTTAACCGGCGTTGAAACCATCCTAGAATACGATAAGATTAAGGTGCTGCTGAAAAAGTATACCGCTTCGCAGCTCGGTGCGGCGCGCGTTGAGGCACTAATGCCATCGGACGACATCGCCACGGTGCAGCAACAGCAGAAACTGTGCAGCGAAGCCAAAACTTTCTATCAGCTCCACGGCGGGATTCCGTTGGGCGGCTTAAAGCACATCGGAAACTCGCTGCGTCACGCCGCCAAGGCAGGTTCAATCCTAGACGCTGAGGAACTCCTGGATATCCGCAAAGTCGCGCAAATTCCATCGGATATCCACCGCGCGTTTGCCAAACGCAACCCGGACGATTTTCCGCACCTCCTCTCTATCGTCGGCGCACTGCCTATGTTCCCTGCGCTGGTTGAAACAATTGGCGATTGCATCAGCCCAGATGGAGAAATTTTGGATAGAGCCAGTCCAAAACTGCGCGCCATCCGCCGAAAACTGTCACGTCTTCGTCAAAACATCCACGAAAAATTAGAGGCGATGCTGCGCTCACCGGACTCCCTGAAATCGATTCAGGAACCAGTCATCACCTCGCGCAACAACCGCTACGTCTTACCAATCAAGCAAGAGGCACGCGCGTTTTTCCGCGGTGTCGTCCAAGGACAATCGACGAGCGGTGCCACCTTCTTTATGGAACCCCTGGCCATCGTGGAGATGAATAACGCGCTCCACGAGGCAGCCGAAGCGGAACATCGAGAAATCCGACGCATCCTTTTGGAACTCACGGACGAGGTGCGTGAGAACCTACCAGAACTTGAATTCGCTTTGAAACTGCTGGCGGAACTCGATTTCCTGAACGCGAAGGCACGTTTCAGCCTCGCATTGAACGCCGTTGAACCGGTGTTAAATACCGATGGCGTTGTGAAACTGATTCAAGCGCGTCACCCACTGCTTGAACTCCACCTCAAAAAGGCAACACCGTCGCCGACTATGCAGGGTGGTAAACCCACCCCAGCGCGCGTCGTGCCGACGAACATCCATATCGGCAAATCGTTCAAAACGCTCGTTATCACCGGACCGAATACTGGCGGCAAAACGGTCGTCCTCAAAACAGTAGGATTATTGGCACTGATGGCGCAATCCGGCTTGCACATCCCCGCCGCACACGGCAGTCAAACCGCCATTTTCCACCAGATTTTCGCCGACATCGGCGATGAACAGGGGATTGAACAAAACCTGAGCACCTTCTCCTCGCACATTACGAAAATCGCCGCGATGCTAGAACAACTCGCCGATGCTGACAACACGCACTCGCTCGTGCTGTTAGATGAAATCGGGGCCGGCACAGACCCGAGTGAAGGCACCGCGCTCAGCATGGCGCTCCTCAATTGGCTCGTGCACCACCAGGTGAACACCATCGCCACGACACATTACGGCGCGCTCAAGGTGTTCGCGCACGCTCAGCCGCAAATGGAAAACGCCTCCATGGAGTTTGACTGGACAACGTTACGTCCAACGTATCGCGTGCAGGTAGGCGTGCCGGGCAGTAGCAACGCCATTAAAATTGCAGCACAACTCGGTATTCCTGCCGAAGTGCTTGACGAAGCGCAAACCCACCTCGGTAACAATAACGTCGCCATCGAAGAACTGCTCGTAGAACTGCAACAGCAAAAAGATGCGCTGGAGACCGAGCGCATCCGCCTGCAAGGGAAAATGCGCGAGGCTGAAAAGACAACGCAAAAACATGAACGGCTCGTTCAAAACTTTGAAACCGAACGAAAAACCCTAAAAGAGAAGGCTGAAACCGAGGCGATGGACATCGTTTCAAAGGCTCGGCGCACCGTAGAGAAACTCATCGCCGACATCCGCAGCGAAAATGCATCCAAAGCGAGCATTCAAAAGGCGTTCTCTCACATCGAAACCGCCAAAAAACAGCTGAAACCGAAACCACCCGTCCAAAAACAGCCCAAACGCGTTACGCCGAAAGTCGCCATCGGCGATAAAGTGCGTGTCAAAAAATTAAACCGATTCGGGGAAGTTACATCCATCGCGCCGAAAAGCAGCAGCCCCCTGAAAATCGCGGTGGGCAACATGCATATCCAAGCCGCCTATGGCGACATCGATGAGGTTCAACCGAAAAGTCAGGTGGCAAATATCTCTGCCTCCGTGCTGGACATTCAGTATCGCAAGGCGAACACCATCCAAAGCGAACTCAACATCCGAGGCATGCTGGTACACGAGGCGTTAGACATCACCGATAAATACTTAGACGATGCCTATCTCGCCGGCATGCCGACAGCGCGCATCCTGCACGGCAAAGGGACCGGGGCATTGCGCAAGGCAGTCCACGAAGAATTGCGCCACAACCCGCGCGTCACCACATATCAATTCGCACCGCAGAGCCAGGGCGGCGAAGGCGTTACCGTCGTTACGTTCAAAGACTAATTTTCCAACGGAGAGACACGACATCATGAACCGAACCCGCACAAAAACACACATTCCGCCCGAAACGGTTGATGAAATTCGGACGCGGAGCGATATTGTCGAAGTTATCTCCGAATGCGGAGTGCCGCTGCGCCCCGCAGGACGCGATTACAAGGCACTCTGCCCGTTTCACGACGAGAAAACCCCTTCTTTTTCCGTCTCTGTCGAAAAGCAGATTTTCCACTGCTTCGGCTGCCAGACAGGCGGCAACGTCATCTCCTTCGTGCAAAAGTATGAAGGAAAATCGTTCATTGAAACCATCACATGGTTAGCCGAACGACTCAATATCTCGCTGCCCAGTCAGGACGCACGCGCCAGTGCCAACCGAAAACGGTTCACCTCACTGGAGGAACTCAATAGATTCGCAGTGCAGTATTATCACCGGCAACTGCTCACCGAAAATATCGGCGGCCGTGCGATGCAGTATCTCCGGCACCGCGGCGTGAAACCGCAAACGCTCAAACTGTTTCAACTCGGCTACGCAAAATCCGCACGGCGCGACTTAGTCAAAGCAGCGACAGACGAAGGTTGGACCATCCAACAACTCGTCGATGCCGGATTAATCAAAAACGAAGAACACGGCCCGCAAGACCGGTTTTGGAACCGCCTGCTCTTTCCAATTCAGAATGAGCGAGGCACCCCGGTCGGCTTCGGGGGACGCGCGCTCTCTGAAGAACATCAACCGAAATATCTGAACTCACCCGAAACAATTCTGTATAACAAAAGCAAGGTTCTCTACAACCTTGACAAGGCACGGCAAGCCATCTACAGAAAGGGAAACGCGCTCCTCGTCGAAGGTTACATGGACGCGCTCATGCTTTACCAACACGGGGTTGAAAACGTCGTCGCCGCCTGCGGCACGTCTATGAGCGAAGCCCACGCCACTTTGCTAAAGCGGTTTACACCCGAAGTCATCCTCGTTTACGATGGAGATAGCGCAGGGCTCCAAGCAGCACAGCGCGGACTGCACCGGCTCTTAGCAGCAGGCTTACGCGTGCGCATCGCCTTAATGCCAAACGGCGAAGACCCGGATTCGTTCACACGCCAACACGGAGCCGAAGCATTCGCAGCACTCACCGAAAAAGCGATAAACCTGATCGAATTTCAGATTCAGACCGGCGTTCAACAGCAGAACATCCACCGCGTCGATGTCAAAACGCAAGTTGCCAAGGACATCTCGGCGACGCTGATAAATATCCAAAATCGGATAGAACGGAGCGAATACGTTAAATACGCCGCAAAGGAACTCCACCTCAGCCCCGAAATGCTATGGCACGAATTGAGAGACTTGGGGCTTAAAGAGGCACCCGCGCCTTATCGCACTCGGACAAACAAGACTGCACCCCAAAAACTGTCGCCACGCGCGCAAATTGAAGCGCAACTGATTGAAGCGTTAATCCAAAGCCCGACGCTGATAGCCTACGTCAAAACACAATTTCACCACGCCGATTTTACCGAACCGAACTTCGTCCAGCTCGCACAATTGTTGTGGGAAGCAAACTCGGAAAACGAGGAGTTCAATATCCAAAACCTCCTCAACAAGTGCCACGATGAAAAACTAAGGGCATTCATTTCCAACGCGTTGCTCCGCAAAACGCCACCGAATTTACAAGCGCGAGTAGACGGCTGCCTCCGCAAACTACGACATTTCATCTTCAAAGACATGGAGCAGCGCGTTCGTTCGCATGCACTCGCCGAAGGGGCCGATGAGTTCGAGACGCTCAAGGAACTCGTGAAACTCTCAGACCAGCGGCGCGCCCTTGACGCACAGCCGATTCATGAACCCGGCGCATATCAATAGCCGCCACGAAAGAAAGGAGGCAACCCACCATGAATTTCAGAGATGAACTGTCTGTCGATTCCTGGGAAGCCGACAGCACGAATGAATCCGATTACGAGGATGAGGTTTACTTACCCTCGGAGAAGACGAGTTACCGCGATGACCCGGTCAAAGTCTACATGCGCGAAATGGGGAAATTCCCCCTGCTCAACAAGAAGCAGGAAGTCCAACTCGCGCAACAGATTGAGGCAGGCCACCGCGCAGCACAAGAAGCGACTTTTGACACGCCTCTCGCTATTATTGAGATTCGCAAACTCCTCTATAAAATCGTGACGGCGAAAAAGCGCGCATCCGATATTATCGATATGCCTGTCACTAGCACCTCCACTCAGAACAAAGAACGCAAACTTCAAGAACAAGTGAAGAAAGCGTTGAAGGTGATAGAGACGCTAGAGGAAGAACGGCTCACTGCCCCCCAAACCAACGGGCAGCCGCGCAACGGCGCATGGCGGGGACGCACCAAGCTCATCACCACGCTTGATAAACTGAAGATAGACAGGGAGGAAATTAGCAAAATTTCTGACCTGGTGAAGCAGGCGGAAGGAAAAATCAGCAAGTGGGAAGAGGAAACAAGCGCGCTGCAGCAGAAACACGCAATGCCAGACGCTTGGCTCACAGAACTTCCCCGCGACGAACTGTCCGCCGAACAGCAAGACGCGCGCGTGCAGATTATCCGCATCCAGCGCAACATTCGGCAGCACACCAGCGAAATCGGCGTTCCGCGAGAACAACTCCGAGAACTCACGAAGCAGATTGACCGGGGGGAAGCAGACGCACAAGATGCCAAAATGGCCATCGTTGAAGCGAACCTCCGCCTCGTCGTCAGCATCGCCAAGAAGTACCGACACCGGGCCGCCGGATTGGAATTCCTCGACCTGATTCAGGAAGGAAACATCGGACTGATGCGCGCCGTGGATAAATTCGATTACCAGCGCGGCTATAAGTTCAGCACTTACGCCACCTGGTGGATCCGCCAAGGCATCACACGCGCCATCGCCGACCAGGGACGAACCATCCGCATCCCTGTCCACATGCACGAACGGATTAACAAAATCCGGCGCGTGCAACGTTCACTACTCCAAGAACTCGGCAGCGAACCGAGTGTCGAGCAGATTGCCGCCGACATGAAAATCGCTGTCAGCAAAGTCCGCGAAGCGTTAGAAGTCGCACCGGAAACCATCTCCCTAGAAACGCCCATCGGCGACGAAGACGACAACTCCATCGGTGAATTCATTGAGGACACCACCATGAATTCTCCTGTCAAAGAGGCGGAATTGAACATCCTCAAGGAGCAAATCCACGAAGTCCTCGCCGACTTGAGCGAAAAGGAACGGAAAGTCATCGTCCTCCGATTCGGAATCGAGGGCGGCTATCCGAAAACGCTTGAGGAAGTAGGTGCTAAGTTCAAGCTAACACGGGAACGCATCCGGCAAATCGAGGCGAACGCGCTCCGCAAATTGCGCCACCCGACCCGGAGCCGGAAATTACGCGATTTCCTGCACTAACGCACACCCAGTTTTGGCTGGCGAGGGAAACCTATCCCTCGCCTTGCCTCGCGTGGCGTGCTACAAGCGTAGCGCGGAGGCCTGTCCCTCGCAACGCCGAGAAGAAGTTGTGCCTCACGTGGCGCGCCATAAGCGTAGCGCGAGGGCCTGTCCCTCGCAACGCCGAGAAGAAGTTATGCCTCGCGTGGCGTGCTACAAGCGTAGCGCGAGGGCCTGTCCCTCGCAACGCCGAGAAGAAGTTATTTCTGTAGCGGACGCTCACAAATGCAAATCGAGAAAAATTTGCATTTTAATTAGAAATATGGTATAATTTTATATCATCATAAAGGGCCTATAGCTCAGTGGTCAGAGCCGCCGGCTCATAACCGGCTGGTCCTAGGTTCGAGTCCTAGTAGGCCCATCTCACGGTTTTTATGGGGCGTTAGCTCAGGGGTACGAGCGCTACCTTCACACGGTAGAAGTCACTGGTTCAAATCCAGTACGCCCCATCAGTTCTATGCCAGCAAAGGAGAAACAGATGGACAACACAGCAGAGGCTGAGGTTGCACGACAGCCGCGAACGACACTTCCACCCTTTGTGCAGGCAGGGGTTCAAGCGATTGACTGCGATATTCACAACGAAGTGCCATCGTTACAGACGCTCTTCCCGTATCTGTCTGACTTCTGGCGCGATTATTGTAGCACCTCCGGCTTCGGCGGGCCCGATGCAAACGATTATCCGCGCGGCGCGCCGATAACGACGCACCCCGACGCGAAACCGCCATGGGAAGTCAAACTGGCGCATGTCCGAGAGCAGCTCCTTGACAACTGGAACCTTGCATACGGCATCCTCAATTGCGCCTATCGCGTGCAAAGCGTGCATAATCCAGACCTGGCGGCCGCCCTCGCACAGGCGATAAACGACTGGCAGATAGAGCATTGGCTTGAACCAGAACCGCGGCTCCGCGCCTCTTTAGTGATTCCGAGTCAAAGGCCGGAACTCGCCGCCAGAGAAATTGCGCGTGCAGGCACGCATCCAGGGTTTGTGCAAGTGATTCTGCCGGTGCGTTCGCGCACACCCTACGGCAGTCGGTTGTATCATCCCATTTATGAAGCAGCGGTGCAGCAGAACCTCGCCATCGGCATCCACTACGGCGGTGCCCCCGGCAATCAACCTTCACCCACAGGGTGGCCCTCTACCTATTTAGAGGAATACAGCGGGATGACGCAGGTGTTCCAAGCACAAGTGATTAGCCTCATCGCTGAGGGAATCTTCGATCAGTTCCCAGAACTTCGCGTCGCCCTGATTGAAAGCGGTTTTACTTGGCTACCGGCAGTAATGTGGCGCATTGATAAAGAGTGGCGCGGGCTCCGCAACAACACGCCGTGGGTGAAACGCCCACCTTCTGAATACATGCGCGAGCACATGCGGTTCACTTTGCAACCTATCGATGCCCCGCCAACTCCGAAACAACTGCTCCAGATCATCGGGCAACTTGAATCCGAGGAAATGGTGATGTTCTCAACGGATTACCCGCACTGGCAGTTTGACACGCCGAAGGACGCGCTCCCATCGGCACTGCCAGCCGGACTCGCCCGCAAAATTCTGCACGAAAACGCGCACGCATTCTATCAACTTTGATTGGAGGCGAAACGTAATGGAAAACATGAATCCTAAACGTTCAAAATTTCCTGTCATTGATTGTGACATTCATAACGCCGTCCCACCGGGCGGACTGCAACCCTACTTATCCAAACGGTGGCAGGAACACCACAAAAATTTCGGGTTGCGCGGCAGACCCGGCGGTTACTATCCCCGTGCCCTGCCCCACGCCGCCCGACACGATGCGTGGCCCCCTTCCGGAGTCCGCCCTGGTGCCGACTTAGGCTTCCTGCAACAACAACTCTTAGACGCATGGGACATTGAATACGGCGTGCTGAACCCGTTAATTGCTGTCGCCGAGGAACTGAACCTCGATTACGGTGCCGCGCTCGCGCAGGCAGTCAACGAATGGCAAGTCGCCGAATGGCTGGAGCCTGAACCGCGGCTGCGCGCCTCCATCGTCGTGCCTTATGAAGATGGAGAATTGTCGGCGGCGGAGATTCACCGCTGCGGCCCGAACCCCGGATTCGTCCAAATCCTGCTCATCGCACGCACGAAGGACCCGCTCGGCAACCGCAAATACTGGAAAATCTACGAAGCGGCAGAAGAGTATAACCTCCCCATCGGCATCCACTTCGGCGGTATCGCCGGACCGATCACCGGTGCAGGCTGGCCCTCCTATTACATCGAAGACCACGGTGGAATGCCGCAGGCATTTCATACGCAGGTGAACAGCTACGTTTGCGAAGGCATTTTTGAACGCTTTCCAACGCTCAAAGTTATCCTCATCGAAGGCGGTTTCGCATGGCTGCCACCGCTCATCTGGCGGCTCGATGCGACATGGAAGAAAATGCGCAGCGAGGTTCCGACACTCAAACGGAAACCGTCGGAATACATCCGCGAACACTTCTGGCTCAGCACGCAACCCATGGAAGAACCACCGAAACGCGAGTATTTTGAGCAACTGCTAGAGCAGATGGACATGAACGACAAACTCATGTTCGCCACAGATTACCCGCATTGGGATTTCGACGCGCCAGACCGGGCTTTGCCAAGTTTCCTCAAACCGGAATTGCGCCGAAAAATCCTTTCGGACAACGCACGCGCACTCTATCAGCTTTAGGCGCGCTCTTCACCCAAACGTAGTGCGAGGGCCTGTCCCTCGCCATGTCGCGCCTTTCATCGGAACGTAGTGCGAGGGCCTATCCCTCGCTGCTTCGCGCCTTTCATTGGTAACGTATGGCGAGGGCCTGTCCCTCGCCATACTCAGCAAACCAAATGGCAAAATACATAGTTGCAACCCCAGACGAAATTCCGCCGGGCGAACGCAAAATCGTTGACATAGGCGGACGCTCCATCGGCATCTTCAATATTGATGGCGAATTTTTCGCCATCCGGAACAGCTGCCCACACCAAGGCGGCCCGCTCTGTAAAGGGCACGTTACCGGCTTCTTAACATCGCCCGCGCCCGGAACATATACCTATACCCGCAAAGGCGAATTCCTGCGGTGCCCGTGGCATAACTGGGAATTCGACATCAAAACCGGGCAATCGTGGTGGAATCCAACGCAACGGCGCGTCCGAAAATACGATATCCACGTTGAACGCGGCAAGGACATAGCCGCACCCGAAAAAGGCCCTTACATCGCCGATACGTTTCCCATAACCGTGGAACAACAGTATCTCGTCATTGAAATTGCGTAACTCGCGCGGACTCCTTCTTCACGAAAACCGTAACGCCATGAAATTTACCCACTTTTTCAGCAAACATCGCATTCTACCGCGCCTCTGTGCCGTGCTTATCCTGACAATCTCCGCGCTTGCTACAAACAACACCGCGGCAGAACGGTATACCTATCCCAGCGGCAGACAGATAGTCACCCTCCGAGGGCTATCCCTCAATTTTACGCAGTTCAACGCCAAAGCCAACGGCTACATTCCTGATAAAGGCGGCAACGATTTTATCATCATGGAGCAGTTTAATCGCAACTGCGGGCCCAACAGCGTCCAGATGGTGCTCTATTACTACAGAAACCATCGGCGACTCAAGGACATCTGGGCTGCGGGTGATATCCATACCGTCGCATTCGGCACCTGGCCCGATGAACTGCGGCGAGCCCTAAACGAACTGGACGTGCCTACACATTGGTACACCGAAAAGACGCTTGAGGATGTCCGCCGCTACATCCGAAATAACCGTCCGCCTATCCTGCTCCTCCGACGCTCAAACACCGGTTACCACTGGGTAGTCGCCGTTGGATACGATACGCAGTATGATAAATTTCTCATCGCCGATCCGCAGGGACGATTTCAGTGGTGGGAATCGGAAAAACTCCAAGCTAGTTGGGACTTGCGCTGGCAGGCTGCATTCAATAACAAAGAATCCGAATGGTATGAATTCCAAATTGATGTCGGACCGGTTGCCAATCTGACTCTCACGCCAAATACGGTAGTCGTGCCGTTGGAACCGCCCGCGTTTGAGCGCAGGTATCACCCCTATTGGACAGACACGCAGGCGATAGAGATTTACGGTGCCTATAGTCATTCTTGGGGAGAAACGCGCACGTGGGAAAAAACGGTTACCTTCAACAAGCCGTTCGTCCTCGCGCAGGTATCCGACATTGAACTCGTCAGTTCCACCGCCACGGCGCAGCTAGACGGTTGGGAGCGCGTCGGCGATAGTTCTATCCGCCTCTGGGGAAAGGTTGAGGATGGGTTCGTCCTGCGCGGCAGAATGTGGGTAATCGTTCGCACTTTCTACTTTAACAACAGTGCCGCCGCGCCTGCCGCAACCGCGCCGCCGCTCACTACAGAAACCGCGTTGCTGCCCAACTATCCCAATCCGTTTAACCCAGAAACGTGGATACCCTATCAACTGGCGGAACCTGCAGATGTCACGGTATCCATCTACGCCGCAGATGGAAAATTAGTGCGAACTTTGGAACTAGGACATCAACCGGCGGGCATCTATCAGAGCCGAAACCGCGCGGCGCATTGGGACGGCCGCAACGCGCAAGGTGAACAAGTGGCAAGCGGTGTCTATTTCTATACCTTCACCGCAGGCGATTTCACGGCAACAGGCAAAATGCTGGTAAGGAAATAGGATTGACGCAACAACTACCGTAGGCGACGTAACAACTGCCGTAGGCGACGTAACAACTACCGTAGGCGCGGTTTCAAACCGCGCCCACGGTTACGTGCAACTCAAATCCTAACCCGTTCAACCTCACCTGTCTCCAGCGAACGATTCGCGGCAAGGGTAACAGCCAAAGTTTTCACCGCATCGGCGTAAGAGGAACGAACGAATCCTTGCTCGTTCGCTTCAACGGCATCAATGAACCGCGCAATCTGCCGGAAGTAACCCGCTTCCGTGCCAGTGTAGTCAATAGCCTCATCGCCGAGCTGGCCTCGCAACCCAAGGTCGTGCGTTAGTTTGAGGTAGAGCGCGTCGCCTACCAACTCGGTGGCGAAGTTATCGTGCGCACGGGCGACACAGGTACTGGTGATATTCCCCACCGCGCCGCTCTCAAACTGCAGATTGCAGACCGTGCATTCGTCAAAATCCGCGATGCCTTCAGAGACATTTTTGATACCGTAGGCATGAACGTGCGAGACATCACCGAGGAAATATCGGACAAGATCGAACACATGCGTGGTTTGCTCTACCATCTGCCCACGCGATACCTCGTATCTTCCCCACCACGGGTGGCTGCTCCCCATCCGGGCAAGGAACCGCCCGAACCCCATGGCGAGTTTCGTGTCACCCACGAGTTCCTTCGCTTTTTCCGTGATGTCGCTATACCGCGCCATATAGCCGACTTGACTGATGACGCAAGCGGTATCAATTGCGTCGCAGGTGCGTCGTGCTGTTTCCAAATCCTGTGCCACCGGCTTAGCGACAAAAAGTGCAGCTCCTGATTTTGCTGCATCGGCTACTTGTGTCGTGTGCGCCCCGGGTGGGATGCAAGTAAAGACGACATCGGGATGCTCGTTCCGTAGCATTTCACCGTGGTTGGTGTATGCGGATGCATTTTCTTCGTGTGCGACAGTGGCGGCGCGTTCCGCGTTAATATCGCAAACCGCCGCGATGGAACGTTGAAGTTGTTTCAAGCTGCGGCGATAATTACCTGCAATGCCGCCAACGCCAATGAAAGCGATTTTCATGTAGATTCCCTCTTAATCTCGCAAGAATACCCCAGCGGTAGGCGCGGTTTCAAACCGCGCCTACAGAGTTCGTTCTGCGTCTGTCCTATCTTGTATCAACTCACGGATTTTCTTCAGAAAGTATTGGAAACTAGGAGAGGCGTTGTTGTTTATGTCCATGTGCGGCGCAATGTTTTCCGCAATATCAAAGTGCATGCTCCCACCTCGGGTCAAGATAGTTGCTGGACCAGAGGCCACCCAAAGGTAATCCCTCTTCAACTAGAGCATTCACGAGCGGATCTTCGCTGGCTCGTCGGATTGTAGAAAACCCATCTTCGCCTTTTTCCAAAATCCAAACCTCTCGCGGATCCAATGCATCGACAAAGTAGGGTTGGTGCGTCGTCATGAAAACCTGCGTACCGCCCTTGCGTCCGCTGGCGTGTTCGCGAAACTCGCGAGCGAGAACCTCCAACAGTTTATGATACAGCCCGTTCTCCGGTTCCTCAATACATCCGCGTAAACCCAACGTTAGTCACCCGCGAGGACAGCCTCACCTACCGGCGGCACCTCAACAGCCGCCGCAGAAACACGCTTCTCTCCCCTAAAGAAGAACTCACGCAAATCAGCGTTAATCGCATACAACGCCGGCATCACGAACAATGTCATCGTTGTCGCCAAGGCGAGCCCGAAAATGATGGTGTTCGCCATCGGCATCCAAATTGGCGACTTGCCGCCCAGCCCAAGTGCCATCGGCACTAGCCCGAAAATCGTCGTCATTGAAGTCAGGATAATCGGACGCAGACGGACGCTGCCGCCTTTCAGAATCGCATACCATTTGTTATAGCCGCTCTCCCGATACTTGTTGATGAAATCGATGAGAACAATCGAATCGTTCACGACGATGCCCGCAAGCGCAACGATGCCGAACATCGCAACCATGCTGAGCGTCGCATCCGCAAGGAACAACCCAACCATCGCGCCTATCATCCCGAACGGAACGGCAAACAGAATGATAACCGGCTGCGTAAACGACTTGAATTGCGCGCCAAGCACCATATAGATGACGAGCAACCCGACGATAAACAATTTCCACAACTCCGAAAACGAATCCCGAATCTCGTCAAACACGCCGCGAAAATCAAGCCGATAGCCCGGATACAAGGATTCCACATCCGCGAACGCACTGATAAGTGCCTGATTGACTCTCACCGCGTTCGTTTTGGAGGTATCTACGGAGGCATACACAGTAATGGCACGTTCACCATCAAATCGGCGGATATCCGAATAGCCTTTCTCCTCCACAATCTCGGAGACATCTTTAAGCGGGACAATCGCCCCGGCCGGAGTAGCAATCAACAAGTTACTGAGCGCGTCGAAAGTTCTGAGACTCTCCTCATCGTATTTGACGATGACATCTATCGCCTCGTCCGCCTCCCTATACGTCGTGGCCTTCGCGCCTTCAATAGCCGTGCGCACAGTCTGCGCAATCTGGAACGTCGTTAACCCATACTGATGCGCTTTCTCCGATTTCAGATAAATCCGCAGTTCCGATTTGCCAACGCGGAAATCGTCGCGGACATCGTAAACGCCGTCCATGTCATCCAACTCGGCTTTCAGCACATCGGCAAGTTCCATCAGTTTATCAAACCGAGGTCCTTTGACTTTCACCTCAACGTCTTGGCCCTGAGGCGGTCCGCCCTCTAATTTGACAAAATTTAGTTTTTCGACACCGCTAATTCGCGCCGTGTCCCCTCGCAGCGAAGCGATAATCTGATCTACGCTCCGGCCGCGCTCCTCTTTCGGCGTGAGCTCAATGATGAGCTCTCCCAAATTAGAACCGTAACTAACGCTCTCCATGCCGCCCGATGTCGGCGTATGCAAACCGATATTGCTGACGATAGCCGCGAGCTCCGTTGAAGGCAATCCTTTGACAACATCCTCTAACTGTGCTATGACACCCGTTGTCTCCTGCATCCCGTAGGCAGCGGGCATCTCCGCTTTGATATAGAATTGCGGGAAATCCTCGCCGGGGAAAAGTTCCTTGTCCAGAACGAGAAACGCGCTGACGCACGTGATTAAACCGAAGAGCAGGACACACCCGACGAACGCGTACCGCCACCGAATCGTCGTCTTCAGGATTTTGACGTAGCGGCCACGCACAGCATCAAACCATCGGGTGGAACGTGCTTTCTGGTTTTCCGCTCTTCCCCACTCAGCGACATGCGCCGGCAGGATAACAAACACCTCAAAAAGTGAGGCGATGAGCACCAAAATCGCCATAATCGGCACAATGCGCATGAATTGCCCCGAAACACCCGACATAAACATCAACGGACCGAATGCACCGATAGTTGTCAGACTCGCTGCGACTACTGGCCACCCAACCTCTTCCGCCCCACGAATCGCAGCGGCTTTCGGGGAAGCACCCGCCTGAATATGCCGATAAATGTTCTCTATCACAACGATGGCATCATCTACAACGATACCGACGACTAAGATAAGCCCAAACAGCGCAACACCACTCAGCGTGTAGCCTGTCATCAGCATAAACCAGAACGTCGCCATGAACGCCACCGGAATGCCCAAAGCAGCGAACAGCGCGTTCCGCCACCCGATAAAAACGAGGAGCATCAGAACGACAAGCCCCAGTCCAAACAGCGCATTCGTCTCCAGAATGCCTAATCGCTCCTTCAAGATGACAGAATAGTCGTTAACCGCTGTCAACTCCGCGCCTTCCGGGAGCTCCGCTTTCCGTTTCTCTACTAATTCACGCAACTGCGCCACCAACGCAATAGTGTTCCCCTCACTCTTTTTTTGCACACTCAAACTAATCGAGGGTTGTCCATTGATGCGTGAGAGGGTTCGCGCCTCCTCGTAAGTATCCGAAACGGCGGCGACATCGCGCAGGCGCAGCGGCGTGCCGGTAGGCTGCACACTGATGATGGTGTCGCCGATGATATCCGGATTGGGAAATTCGCCCATCGTGCGCACCATATACTCCATCCTTCTCGCCGCCGTCCCGATTTCAATCGTGCCCGCCGGCACATTCAAATTGCTGGCACTGAGCGCAGTGCTGACAGCCGCAATCGGCAGTCCATACGCCTTGAGTTTATCGGCATCTACTTCTATCCAGATCTCCCGTTCGCGGAGCCCAGCTATCTGCACAGACGCGATGTTTTTAATGTCTAATATATCGTCTTTCAACTCCTCGGCGATAGTCCGCATCCGCGTCTCGGAAATAGTGCCGCCAACAACTACCGTCAACATCGGAAAACCAGCGGAGATATCTAACTCCGTAACCTTCGGTTCGTCTAAAATCTCATCCGGCAGTTCGTTTACCTGTTCAACCGCCGCCCGGAGGTTCTGAAGCTGCTTATCAAAATCCCGTTCGCTCATTTCTTCAAAATCAACAGAGATGAAGGAGCGTCCCTCCGATGAGGTGGAGAGCATAAGGTTGATTTTGCTGACGTTTTCTTCGATAGCTTCTTCGATAGGAGCTGTCACCAGTTTCTCCACCTCTTCCGGCGAGGCTCCTGGGTAAAGCGTTGCCACAGTCGCTGTTTGTAACGCGATTTCGGGGGTGAGCTCGCGCGGCAAGCTTATCCATGCATACACCCCGAAAATGATGATGAGCATCATCAGCATGTTCGCCAGCACCGGGTTGTTGACTGACATTTTCGGAATTGACATTTAGGTATATTCTCCTCGTTTGCGTTATGTCTGTTTTAAAAGGGTGCCCGCGGTAAAACCGCCGCGGACACCGGTTTTTTCACTGTTATTGTCTCATCTTCAGGTATCCCCACGTTGTCGCCGATTTCCCTTCGGGCGCGACTGCCAGCGGTTCAATGCCTTCGCCTTCCACAGAAAGCGTATCCACCAGTAACGTGACGGTCTGGCCGCCCCAGTTGTTCATGAATCCGATGCCGACGCGTTCCGCATCAAACTTATGGTTCCATGTTTTCTCACCAGCGAGCGTCCACTCATCCTTCTCGCTCTCGCGATAGTAGCCCGCAAACACGTCATCCTCTTTGACGATTTTCAGATGGAGGGGGACATCGAACCCAGTTTGCGGGTGCCCCTTATCTTGCCAATTGGCCTTTACCATGCTGCCGATGAGCGTCTTCTGCGGTTGATTCGCTTCACCCCCAAAGAGAAAACAGGCGTAGTTCAGATTGTCGTCGCTGTAAATGAAAATTCCCAGCCACGCATCAGCCGGCTTATCCGGATCCGAGGTGAAAATCCCGCTCACAGTGAGATTCTCCGCCGCACTCTTCGGAATGTCACGCTCCAGCATCGGTTTATCGGGAGTGGTATGCCCCCAATTGCCCGGATTCGTCATCTGTAAGAAGCCATCCTTGACTTCATACTCTGTCTGTTTGTTGTTGTGGTCCCGGAATTTCCAGTCCGCAACAAGCTCGGTGCCATCAAACGGATCCGTCCACACTGCGGCGGACACCGCACCGGCGAATCCTACCATCAAGATGCTGATGATGCATATCATAGACTTTCTCATAGTGAACCTCCTTAAGAATTTATTATAGCATATTATTAGACGTTATGCAAAGGAAAAATGTTTAGCATTTGCAATTTGACTGAAATTTAAAATTATGGTAAACTAAATGTAACGTCTACGATAAGGAAAAACAACTATGCCCCAAAAAGAACAACTCATTGCAGAACTCTCCGATTTACTCGGTCCGCGCAACGTTTTAACGGATGCAACCGCGCTCTCAGTATACGAGTGCGATGCCGCACCCTCTTTTAAGGCGATGCCTGATGTCGTAGTGTTCGCCGACACGGCGCAACAGGTATCGGATATCGTGAAGTTAGCGAACAAGCACAACACACCGTTCATAGCGCGCGGCGGCGGCACCGGCCTGAGCGGCGGCATGCTCTCAGTGCAAGGCGGCATCATCATCGCACTCAATCGGATGAACCGCATACTGGAAATTGACTACGAAAACGAACGCGCGGTTGTCGAACCCGGCGTGGTTAACCTGTTGCTCACGCATGCGGTGCAAAACGAAGGTTATCATTACGCACCAGACCCGTCCAGTCAAAAAGCGTGCACCATCGGCGGCAACATCGCGGAAAACTCCGGCGGCCCGCACACACTCAAATACGGCGTTACGTCAGACCATGTGCTAGGACTGGAAGTGGTGCTACCCGACGGTGAAATTATTGAACTCGGGGGAGTCATTGAAGAGACACCGGGTTACGATTTACGCGGCGTAATGATCGGTTCTGAAGGCACCTTCGGCATAGTGACGAAGGCGATAGTGCGTCTCACCCGCAATCCGCAGGCCTACCAAACCGCGCTCGCTGTCTTTGAGACGATGGACGATGCCTCCAACGCTGTCTCAACCATTATCGGCGCGGGCATCATCCCTGCCGCACTAGAGATGATGGATAGCCTCGTCATCCGTGCGTTAGAAGAGGCGTTTCAGTTCGGCTTCCCGTTGGATGCGGAAGCGATTCTCATCGTGGAACTTGACGGCATCAAGGCAGGGATGCAGAACCAAACCGATCGAATTCTGGAAATCTTCAAGCAACACAACGCGCGCGATGTCAACTACGCCAAAGACGACGCGGAACGCCAGCAACTCTGGAAGGCGCGGAAAAGCGCGTTCGGTTCATTCGGCAGACTCGCCCCGAACTATATCACACAGGACGGGGTTGTCCCGCGCACACGGCTGCCGAAGGTACTGCGCAGAATCTCCGAAATCTCTGAGAAGTATCAGATACCCATCGCGAATGTCTTCCACGCCGGCGACGGAAATATCCATCCCATCGTGCTCTTTAACGAACGCGACGCGGACCAGTGTGAACGAGTAGAACATGTCAATATGGAAATCCTCTCCGTTTGCGCCGAAGTCGGTGGGACAATCACCGGTGAACACGGCATCGGCGTTGAAAAAATGGACTATATGCCCCTCATCTTCAGCGATGCCGATTTGCAGGTAATGGCAACAGTGAAGGACATCTTCAATCCGACCGGACTCTGCAACCCGGGCAAGATCTTCCCGACACCGGCATCTTACGCGAAACTGGGTTTGCAACCCGAATCAGCATCAGGAGGCTTGAAATGAAAACCTATACCAAAGCCGAAGTTGCAGAGGTAATCCGCGATGTGCTTCGGGGCAAGGTTGACGTTGAATCTGTCGAACACGTGGACAGAAATGAATTTTCGCTCACTATCGTCATCGGTGAAGCAAGCGGAATCCCTGTCATCCCAGGCCGCACTTACGAACGTTTTCTTGACAGTTTTGCTGCCGTGTTAGGGCAGAGATTTGACTCCGAGGGCACCATCTGGAGCACCGGCGACAAGATGGAATATCTTGAGCGCAAGTCCGGATATTACTGGACGCGCCAGATTACCATCTTCCTCAAAAACATTAAAATAGAGAGATGAATCAATGACAGAAACAGTGATAGGAGCCATAATAGGCTCAACATCGGCATCAGCGTGACGCTGCTCCTTGCCATAATTGGCGGGATAATCTGGATCGTCCGCAAATTCGGCGAAATAGAAAAAGACCTCGCGCTCTTTAAAGAAACCATGGACAAGCGTTTTTCTCTTCTCGAACAGCGCGTGAAGTATTTAGAGGAACGCCCTATCTACAAAACCCCTGTGAAACCAGGGGACGGTGACGAACACGTATCGGAGGTGATAGAGCCTGAGATAAGTGTTCGCAACGGAGAAACCAAGGAATAAACGTCCTCCGGCCAAGTTTCAAACAATGCGACAGCCGCAGCGACTCTGCCTAAAGGAGAAACCGAAACATGTCAAACGCAGCTGCATTGCGCGACGAACTGCAACGCATTGTCGGAGAATCCGGCATCCTGCCAGACGCGCAAATCGCAAACTACACTATCGATGGATTAACGCCCAAGGCCGTCGTTTTGCCCGCATCAGTTTGGGAAATACAAGATGTCCTCCGTTTCGCTGCCGCCCAACATCTATCCGTAATCCCCGCAGGAAGCGGCTCAAAACTGCAAAGTGGAAACTCACCGGAAAAGGTGGACATCGTATTAGCAATGACGCACATCAACGAAGTGGTGGAATACGAACCGGCAGATCTCACCGTTACCGTGGAGGCAGGCATTCAGTTAACCGCACTGCAAGAAAAATTAGCCGATAACGGACAGTTTCTCCCACTAAATCCACCTTATGCGTCGCGATGCACCCTCGGCGGGATTGTCGCGGCAAACGCCAGCGGCTACCTCCGTCTCCGTTATGGGACTGCCAGAAACCTCGTCTTGGGGTTGCGCGTGGTGCATGCGAGCGGCACCGTTGTCAAAAGCGGCGGCAAAGTCGTCAAAAATGTCGCCGGCTATGATGTAAATAAACTCTATATCGGTTCCTTCGGCACCCTCGGTATCCTCACCGAAATGACGCTCAAATTGTCGCCGATACCTGCGCGGCAGGCACTTCTCACAGCGCAGTTTCAGGACATGCAGGCGGCAGCTAAAACAGGTTTAAGCATTGTCGGTTCACAAACATTGCCGGATTTCGTCAACCTCCTCGTCAATTCAGAACACGCCGGTCCGACGCTGGTGGCAGGCTTCGGCGGCGATGCCGAAACCGTAACCTGGCAACTAGAGCAGGCTCGCAGAATTATGGAACTAAATGGCGCGATAGGTGTGAAAGAAGTAGAAGGTGAATCATTCCAGAAACTCAATGACGCTATTCGGGCATTCGCGGAATCCGAAAACGAATCCCGAACCGTCATCGTCCAAGTGAACCTCAAACGGACAGACATCGCCGAATTTGCCGAGAACGTGTTGACGAACAACGCGGAGATGCTGGCACTGCTAGGCAGCGGTGTCCTCTACCTCAAAATGGAACAAGTTGAGGGACTCGCTGAGACACTAGCAACCCTGCGTGAACGTGTTGTGGCTGCACACGGCAGCCTCATCATCGAATCCGCACCGCCTGAATTGAAACAGCAACTTGACGTTTGGGGCCCCGTCGCCCCCCGCGCGCGCAACTTGATGCAACAACTCAAAGCACGATTCGACGAGCGGAATTTGTTGAACCCAGGGCGTTTCGTTTCAGGTATCTAATTTTCTCTCTCGCAACGCGCTGGACAAAGGACACTCTCTTGAACCAAATGACATCGATTACCGAAGTCCTGGCGGGAGAAACCTCCCTGTCTTGATAGGTGAGATATCGGGCTCTGGAGGTTCTGCCTACGGAAATAACCCGTTTATTCACTTGATTTTCAGCCATTCCCGAACGACTCAGCGGCATTTGGTCCTACCAAACCAAAAGTAAGGAGAACCACCATGAAAGAAAAAAGAGGGATGATTCTGTGGATTGATAACGTGATTGCCGAACTGAAACCCTACGTCCGATTTTTAGAATACGAAGGGTATGATGTCTCCTTGACAGACAACGCCGATGAGGGCATCGATTTGCTGCTCCAGGAAACTTATGATGCTGTGTTGTTGAACCCTAATCTCCCAACGCAAAAGGGAAACCATCTGCTTTCACACATTCGCAGAGAAGACGCACACATTCCTATCGTCCTTGTCACGGACGAAGAGGAAAACGGCGCGGGGTGGCCCGCCAGTTTGCACGAAGCAGATGAAGTGCTATTTAGGCCTGGGAGCCCCAAGCAGCTCGCGGCCGCCCTCACGTTCCTGCTTGAAAAGGAGACGATGCGCGAGGCGCACACGCCGCAAGCATACGCCAACGATTTCCAGAAACAGTACGCAGCCCCCCGGTCTGCCGCACAAAACGCACCGACTTCAGAACAACCGCCGCGCAGTCAATGGCATGCGTGGATAGACACCTACGTCCACCTCGTGGAGTGGGAACTCAAACTGGACGCGCTCCAGAACGCGGATGAACTGAAAGCCATCCACGCGCTGGAGAAGCGCGAGGCAAACGCAGCGTTCGCCGACTACATCCAAAACGCTTACACCCACTGGCTCGCAGGCGAAGATTCACCCACCTTATCCGTGGATGTCTTTTACAAGTCTGTCATCCCGGAAATTCAAGCCGGGAAGCCGGTAATGTTCGTCATCATCGACTGCATGCGCTTGGATCAGTGGCTGAAAATCGAACCGATGCTCTATCCGCTGTTCCATATCACGAAGGACTACTACTACTCCATCGTGCCGACTGCCACTCGTTACGCACGGAACGCCATTTTCAGCGGGCTGTTCCCACTGGAATTGGTGGAACGGTATCCGGCACTCTGCCGGGACGCATCGCGCGAAGCATCTGCAGTGCCGGAACCGCAGATTAGCACGAACCGCTACGAGAAGGAGCTCATGCGACAGCAGCTGGAACGGCACGGGATACTGCTCAAGCCTTCTCCGCACTACTTCAAAATTTTTGATATCCGCGGGGAGAAACACTACCTTGAGTGGCTCACCGAGATGCAACAAATTAGCCTCGCCGCGTTAGTCATCGATTTCTTAGATATGTTGACGCACACCCGCAGCGAAGTCGAGGTGCTGCGGCAACTCATCCCCGATGAAGCGGCGTTCCGGAGGCTCATACAAGCGTGGTTTCAGCATTCACCGCTCTACAGAATGCTGCGCATCGCGGCAGAACGCGGCATCACCGTCGTCTTAACGTCCGACCACGGTTCAGTCCGCTGTCAAAACGCCGCCAAAATCTCAAGCCGACACAAACTCACCGCCGGATTGCGGTTTAAAGAGGGTAAACATATCAACTGCGCCCCCGAAACCGGCATGCTGATTAAAAACCCGACGGCATATGGGCTCCCCGGCGAGGCGGAGGGAAAGCACTACATCGCTGCCAAAGAAGAATACTATTTCGTGTATGAACCGCAGTTTAAGGACTATCAGGAACGCTTCCTTGACAGTTTCCAACACGGCGGTATCTCACTTGAGGAGATGATCTTGCCGTGCGTCGTGCTTGAACCGAAGACAAGGCACCGCTAGGAAACAACTCCGGTAGGCGCGGTTTCCAACCGCGCCTATTGCAAACGAGGAGAATTTCATGAGAATGCCGAAACATCAGGGTTTGATGCTGTGCATGATGCTCACCACAGTTATTTCGTTCAACGCGGGGGCGCAATTCGGAGACTTTGGCCTCGCCGGAACCGCGCCAATTCACAAAATCCGCGCCGATGGATACCTCTCGGTAGACAAAGTGCAACCCGGCAGTCAATTCCGAATCGCTATCGTCGTGGAGATTGACGAAGGCTGGCATATCAACGCGAATCCCGCCGGCGAGAATCTTATCGCGACAGAAGTATTGCTGCCAGAAAACACGCCGAACGTTACCTTCGGTGAAATCGTCTATCCGAACGGTGAGGTGATGAACCTCGCCTCGCTCGGGCTGGTGCCGCT
This sequence comes from Candidatus Poribacteria bacterium, assembly GCA_003635305.1. Classification (GTDB taxonomy): domain Bacteria; phylum Poribacteria; class WGA-4E; order WGA-4E; family WGA-3G; genus AGPOR5. The sequence continues at coordinate 29,838 of PYJE01000093.1, forward strand.
CTATCACGATAGCATCACCATCGGAATTCAGGCGGATTTGCTACAAACCGCACTGATTCAACAACAGACGCTGGATTTCAAACTACGCTATCAGGCGTGCAACGACGATGTCTGCCTGTTACCCACCGAAGTCTCCCTCGCTGTCCCACTCACCGTTGTCGGCATAGAGGAAACCGTTCAGCCAATAAACGATGCGATTTTCGCCAACATCGCGTTCGGCACGTCTTCTGGCTCTGGTGAAGATGAAGGAACGCTTGCACGTGCCCTCTCCGGCGGACAAGTCTGGCTCGCGTTTCTGCTCGTGTTCGTGGGCGGTATCCTTACCAGTTTGACACCGTGTGTTTATCCGCTCATTCCGATAACCGTCTCCATTTTCGGCGCGAATGAGTCCGCTGGTTTCCTTAAATCTTTACTGCTTTCTGTCGTCTATGTGCTCGGCATCGTCGTTACCTATTCAATATTAGGCGTTGCTGTGGCATCAACGGGTGCAGTCTTCGGACAGGTTATGGCGAACCCGTGGGTTGTCGGGTTTATCAGCCTGATTCTCGTCGCGCTTGGGATGTCGATGCTCGGCGTTTTTGAAATCCGCGTGCCGTATGCACTCCAGAATCGCCTCAACACCGTCGGTGGTGCCGGATATGCCGGCGCGCTCGCCATGGGCACCGTCGCCGGTGTCATCGCCGCGCCTTGCACGGGCCCCGCCCTCGCTGTCGTTTTAACCTATATCGCCACAACGGGGAGCCTCTTCCTCGGCTTTTGGCTGATGTTCACCTACGCCCTCGGCATGGGGCTGCTATTTATCGGTATCGGCACTTTTTCCGGACTGCTCTCCGCACTGCCACGTTCCGGCGGGTGGATGTATGTGCTGGAAAACATTTTCGGCATCGCAATTATCACACTAGCACTCTACTTCCTCAAAGATGTGGTGGGACCGTTCCAAGCGTTCTTGCGCAATGCCCCCGAATTCTTTGCCATCGCCGGTGGACTCATCATCGTTGGCCTCTGGCTGAGCAAACTGAACGAACGCTTCAAGGGCATCTCGCGAAGGATGCAATTCCGAAAAGCGTGCGGCGTGTTGCTCACGGTGTTTGGCGCATATATGGTTGTCGGCGGACTTCAACAACCCGCGGGACCGGAACTTGAATGGGTAGACAACGAAACCGCAGGACTGGAAATTGCCAAGCGCGAGGATAAACTGCTGATGCTCGACTTTTACGCATCTTGGTGCGCCGCCTGCAACGAGTTGGACCACAAAACTTACGCAGACCCGGGTGTCGCCGCCAAACTTGACAACTATGTCAACGTCAAACTCGATTTCACTCGCAACTCCGAAACGACAAAGGCACTAACCGAAAAATATCAGATTCCCGGATTGCCCGTTGTCATTTTCATGGACGCAGAAGGCACTATCCTCAAGCGACTCACCGGATTCGTCGGCCCAGAGGAGATGCTCACTATCCTTGAGGAAGTCGAACAGGGAAGATAAAGGATTGGAAACCGAGGGAAATTGAACAGAGAAGGTAAGGAGACTCACATGATCAGATCACTTTCACCGCATCGGTTGCACCTCTGGCTTTTCTATGCAGAGGGGCTCGCAATCATCGCTTTTGTCGTGTTAGCCGCGCTGCTCATCCGCAGAGGCGGTGCCGAACCGGAATCGCCACCGATTTCTCAAGTTGAAACTTTCATCGAGAAAGCAGACGCACGCTTTGAACAACAGGACATGGTTGGCGCAGCCCTCCTCTAC
>PYJE01000094.1 GCA_003635305.1 Candidatus Poribacteria bacterium
GAAGTCCCTCCTACATCAATCCGAAACGGAATGCCTTGCTGTGAAGTCTTGTGGTTTTTCTTCAATTCCATGCCGAGACTGAGCAGGAAAAATTCATCAAACGCCAGCCGTTTTTGCGCAGCTAGCCGATATTCCTCCGAGGTGGGAAAATGGATTTCGTTGATGGCAGTCTGTCTATCGATGAGTCCCTGTCGTTTCCGGATGGGCCGCGGTAAGATTTCGGGAATGTTATCGCCGTAGGCATCCAGTGCGGCGCGCATCCACGAGCGCATCATTTTCGCTGTCAGTTTCGCCGTGAGTGCGTATTTCGGCACGATGCGCTTCGTGTGAATGAGCGTTTCGTTATCCGCGTCAAACACTTCAAACTCATAATCGGTTGCTTGGATTTCGTTGTAACGGCGCGAAAACTTGCCGCTGACGACGACTTCCGTGCCAATCGGCAGAATGGATTTGATGTAACCGATGCGCCGCCCGAAATTCACCAGCACTGCGACACCGGTGTCATCGTAAATGGATACCTTACCGACGCGCGTTTTCCCTTTCGCCGCCGGCGAATTGGCGGTATGGTTGACAACGCGTCCGTGAATCGTTTCCGGTTCGCCATCCATCGTCCGTCCGACGTTATAGATATCGACGGTTTTGGACCGGTCGATGTAATCGCGCGGGTAGTATTCAAGCAGTTCTCCGACGGTGCGAATATCAAGTTCTTCCTGCAACATCGCCGCGCGCCGCGGCCCGATGCCTTTGAGATACTGCAACGAGTTCCCGAATACCGCCAGTTCGTCTATATCTGTTGAAACGGGGAGATATGAAATCGGAACGGAATCCTCCTGGGGGTTGGCATAAATGTCAGCTGTTTTTTCTGTCTCGTAGGGCGAGGGGCTCTCCCTCACTGCACCCAGTGCTTCTTCGTGCGCGTAGGGTGAGTGCCTGTCCTTCGCCGTGCTTTGCGTTTGCCGGTTCGCTGCGCGAAACAACGGCAAATTCTCCGCGGATACAGAATTCGGCTTCTTCGCGACGGTAGGCGCGAGTGCCGGCGCGCGACTCTCCAGTGACAGTGCCGCGTCAATCTGCTGCGTTGCATCCTGAATAGCGCGCTGTCGTTCCGCCGGGGATGAGTGCGCGTAGTTCTCAAATAGGGCGGCGAGGTTGCGCAGCACCTCTTGTTCGTCGGGCGTGAGTGGCAATTCCTCGCCTTTTTTTACCCAGAGACGCACATAGTCGCCCAAGCCGTTCACGACGACATCGTCTCGGCACCCCTTTCGGGTTTCCTGTTGAAACGGGCGGCGGATAGTGGTGAGAATTGTGTTGAAAGTGTGCATATCTTTGTCCCACAGGGAAGAACCCCGGAAACGGGGTGTTTCGTAAACGAAAAACACTATCGCCCGGGGAGATTCATCAATAGACAACAAAACACGCGCCTATTCAAAAAACAGCGCGACCGGACAGGAAAAGCCTTCAATGACATCCTCATCGCTGAGCGTATCGTCGTGCGTGAGAAGCCTGATGGATGCTTCCGGACGATACACCATCACGGCTTTCGACCTGGGCATCAGCACCCATACCATTTGTGTACCGGCTTCCAGATAGGCGAATGCCTTTTCTTCAACGCGATGCCACGCGTCTGTTGGAGACACTACCTCAACGGCGAGGTCTGGCGGAACTGGGAACGCCTTGCTCCAGTCTTCAGGGAGGTGCGCGGTAGAAAGAAATGCGACATCCGGTTTAAGCACGCGCTCACCGACTCGGAAACCTGTCTCCGAGAAAACCACTTTGCCGAGTTGGTGCTCATAGACGTACCGGTCAAGTTGCCGGAAAACATTCGCACCGATTAAACCGTGCTGGGCTGATGTTGCACCCATGGGTATTAATTCTCCTTGGACGTATTCATATCCCTCGAAGTCGCTGGCAAGAAATTCCTCCAACGTCATCGTGACGTGTTCGGGAAGCATGCCTTCTTGCGCGAATTGATGATATTCCAACATATTCATTTCTGATTCCTCCATAATTTCGCAGGCGCGCTGCCTAACGAATTGAAACGGCTATTGAAAGTATAGCAAATTTTGATGGCTATTGTCAAGAAAAAAAAATGAAATCTCCAGCAGGATTTTGTTTTCATTTTGGTTGACATTTAATCGCGACTGTGGTATCATATTTTATGAGTCAAAAAAGCGCGGTTTCAAACCGCGCCGGAAACAAAGGAGAATTCATGAAATATTTATTTTTCTCAGTGATAGGTTTTTGCGTCTTGGCACTCCTCGCATCCTCTGCTTTCGCAGGCGAGCAGATGTGGACGTTTGACGCGGATGCTGATGACTGGACACCGGCCAACGGCACATGGAGCGTCGAAGACGGTGCCTATAAACTGGCCAAAGGTGGGAGAGCCGAGCATTCCCTCATCGGGGACGCGGCTTGGGACGACTATACGGTTGAGGCGAAAGTTAGGCTTGATGAAGGCAACTGGGCGGGCATCGTCTTCCGCGCGCAAAGCGAGATGGAATACTATGTCTACTACCTCAACGTTCCGAATAACAAGACGGAGCTCTGGCGGCACAAAACAGGCGCGTGGGATGCACGCGACAAAATCGGCGAACTCGCCGGCGCGAACGTCACCATCGCCAACGGCGAATGGTTTGACATGGAGGTAGTCGTTGAAGGTGCCTCCATGAAACTTTGGATTAATGGCGAAGAACAGGGTGAGCTCACTGATGATACCGCCGAGGCTTACGCCGCCGGCCAAGCCGGTGTCTGGGCCTGGGAAACCGCGGCGAGTTTTGACGATTTCAAGGTTTCTGGCGATGCTATCGTTGGGGGTGGAACGCCGGTTGAGCCACTGGATAAACTCACCACGACGTGGGGCCGCCTCAAACGGGCGCGCTGACACCGATGAAACGCTTTTGTCTGTTCGTGATTATACCTATTTTCGTGGGGTGTCTTCTCTTTCGCATTCACCCCGCGGCCGGTTTCCAAAGCGAGGTAGCCAAGGAGATTCGGGAATGCCGCGCCCAACTGGCTGCTGATGCCACTCGAACTGACGTTCGCCTGCAGTTGGCGAAGCACTACCTGCACATTGAGGCTTATGAACAAGCCGCCGCTGAATATCGGCATGTCATCGGAACGGGGGAAAGCGGAAAAAGCACCGTTCCTTTAAACCCCTTTAGAGGTAACATGTCTGTAGCGGCTGAGGCTTCCTACGGCTTAGGGTTGGCATCCGCAGGGCTGGAGAAGTTTGACGCAGCGATAGCCGCATACAACCGTGCGCTCGCCATTGCACCGGATTGGGCGCACATTCACGCCGCGCTCGGCAGTGCCTACGCGAACACGCACCGCTACGAGGAAGCACTCGCCGCTTACAATATTGCCGTAGAATTACAGCCTGATGATGCAATGATTCATCATCACCTCGGCAACGTCTATAGCAAACGCGGCGAGCGAGACAAGGCGATGCGGCATCAATTACGCGCCGTTGCGCTCGCGCCGGCATTGGCATCGGCGCACTATCAATTAGGGCGGCTCTATGCACAGCAGAAACGGTGGCGTGAGGCCATCGCTGCGTATCAAACCGCTTACGCGCACGACGCAGAACTGCTGGCGGCACTCTATCACCTCGCGCAGGCCTACCGGCGCAGCGGCGATGAGGCGGCGGCACGCGAGCAGTTGGCGCGCTTTGAGGAACAGCAGTCGCTGTTGCATCCGCTGCATCAATTGCGCGGCGCGTTGCAACGGACGCAAGCATCAACCGAACGCGCGCGCATTTTGACGAACATCGGTAGGCTATACCTCAAAAGCAGCTTCTATGAGAGAGCGGTGGCGGCGTATCAGAAGGCAATCGGGCATGATGCGCAACTGGCTACTGCCTACAACGGCATCGGCATCGCATTCGCCATGCAAGAAAAATATCCAGAGGCACTCGCGGCACAACAGAAAGCGTTGGAACTCCAACCAGACTTCGCGAAGGCGCACGCGGGCCTCGGGTTCGTCTATTTGATGCAAAGCCAGCGCGCTTCCAACGCGCGCCTACCGGAGGATAACGCGGCACTGGCTTTGAAGCACTATCGGCGGGCAGTCGCTTTGGAACCGCAGTTTTTAGAGTCGCGCCGCAAGATTGGGATAATTTTGCTCAACCAAAAGCGATATGCAGAAGCAGCTGAGGTATATCAGTCTATCCTGACGCTGAAGCCGGACGATGCCGAGGCGTATCAGAATTTAGGGTTGTGCTATGCCTACCAAGGGCAAACCGAAGCTGCGTTGGATGCATTGGAACAGGCGGTAACCCTTTGTTTGGATTTATCCTCACAACCCCCGTTTCTCGTTGAGACGTATCATCTCATTGGGGAACTGCTAGCGGCGCAGGGGAATGTTGATGCAGCGGCATCGGCGTATCTCGCATCGGGATTGCCAAAAGCGTATCATGCGCTCGCCCAACTTTACGGAAAGCGCGGCGTAAAGTTGGATACGGCTATCGGATACGCACAAAAAGCTATTGCGTTAGCACCGAACGTCGCTAGTTATTACAACACCCTCGCGCTCATTGCGTTCCGAACAGGCGACTCTCGCCAAGCCGAGACGGCCATCCGGAAAGCCGTTGAACTTGAACCTGAAAATCGTAACTATCGCGAAGGGTTAAAACAGATTTTAAAACGATAGCCTCGTAGGTTTACCATCGCTATGCATCCGTGGCGTAAAAAAACGAGCAGGATTACCACGATTATGCACGATTAGCAAGATGACGCTTTTCTGTGCTATCCCAGTTCCCGCAGCGCGCGCAGGATATTTGGATTGGCAGGATTCGCACGATTGAGGAGAATATGGCGTATTCAAGTCTCAGGGAGTTCGTCAAAGCACTGGACCGGGCAGGCGAACTCAAACGCATCAAAACGAAAGTTTCACCAGACCTGGAAATTACCGAAATCACCGACCGGGTGAGTAAAACCGGCGGACCGGCGCTCCTCTTTGAAAATGTGGCAGGCAGTGCTATGCCGCTGCTGATTAACACCTACGGCTCGGACACCCGCATGGCGATGGCCCTCGGTGTCGCCGCCCTGGGGGATATCGCCGCCGACATTGAGGGACTGATAACACTCGGGCCACCCGAATCATTCCTGGAGAAGGTGAAGGTTCTTCGGTTGCTCTCGCAGTTGGCAAACTTTCCGCCGAAAACCGTCAAACGCGGCGCGTGCCAAGAGGTAGTCCTGACCGGCGAACACGTCTCATTAGACGTACTACCGCTCCTCAAATGCTGGCCCCTTGATGCCGATAAGTATATCACGTTACCGCAGGTGTTGACGCACAGCCTGCGCACTGGACAGCGGAATGTCGGCACCTATCGGTTGCAGAAACTCAGCCCGACAGCGTTGGCGATGCATTGGCAGATTCACCACGATGGTGCCGCTCATCATCGTGAGTATCAGCAAGCCGGTGAACCGATGCCTGTCGCCGTTGCAATAGGCGGAGACCCGGTGATGTCCTACATTGGCACTGCGCCGCTGCCATCGGGCATTGACGAGCTCCTGTTCGCCGGCTACCTCCGCAAGGCGAACGTGGCGATGGTGCCCGCGAAAACCATTGATATGCTGGTGCCCGCCGATGCCGACATTGTCATTGAGGGATATGTTGAACCCGATGAAACTTGTATAGAAGGACCCTTCGGCGATCACACGGGGTTTTACTCGCTGCCCGATGAATACCCGGTGTGCCGCATCACGGCGATAACGCATCGCAAACGCCCTATCTATCAGACGATTATCGTTGGCAAACCCCCGATGGAAGATGGTTACATGGGCACGGCGACGGCGCGCATCTTCCTGCCGCTCATCAAGATGCAGCTGCCGGAATTGGTAGACATGCATCTGCCGGAATTCGGTGTTTTTCACAACTTCGCCTTCATTTCCATTGACAAACGCTATCCGTTCCATGCGAAGAAAATCATGCACAGCCTGTGGGGACTGGGGCAACTCATGTTTAGCAAAATCATCATCGTCGTTGACAAAGACGTGAATGTCCAAAACGTCGAGGAGGTGCTTTTCTATGTCGGTAGCAACGTTGATGCGCAGCGCGATGTCACGATAGTGGAAGGCCCTGTCGATGTGTTGGACCACGCCGCGCCGCGCATCGGTGCCGGTTCCAAGATGGGTATTGACGCGACGACGAAGTGGGCATCAGAAGGATATGCCCGCGACTGGCCTCAGGAAATCCGCATGTCTGACGAGGTTATCGCCTTAGTCAACGAACGGTGGAAGGCGTATGGGTTCTGAGTGTCAACGACACCCGGTAGGCGCGGTTTCCAACCGCGCAGAAGCAGGAGGACACCCAACGAAATGAAAGAAACGATTTACGATGTCGCCGTTATCGGCGCGGGCCCTGCAGGGACGCAAGCCGCGGTTTCCGCGAGCCATCAGATGAAACATGTGCTGGTGCTCCACTCTGGTAAGGTGAGTTTCAGCCGCGGTCGTGCCTACTGGTCCAAGTCCGTAGAAATAGAGGATGCGCCGGTGTTTCCCGGCATCGTCGGCCCGCAGTTTGCCAAGGCTCTCATGAAGTGGATGGAAAGCCGTCCTGTTGTTGACTTCCAGTTCGGCACAGAGACGCGGAAAACGGGCATCGAGATTCGCGATGGTATGGTAACCAACCTGACGCGGAGACCTGGCGCGTCGCCGCCCCTCTTTGAATTGGAGGCATCCACCACGCCGCTGAAGAAAAACGTGCCGCTGCAGTTAGAACGCTTCCGGGCGCGCACCGTCGTCATCGCCTCTGGATTTGACGACAAGTGGCCCGACATTGAATTCCAAGCCGACGCGGAACGATTGTATAAGCAGTATGCAACCGTGTTTCGCTATGCGGGCAATCGGAAGGGTTGGCATGTCTGCATCCGTTGCGATGGGCATCTGCACGTGAATGAGCACCTCGCCCTCCTCGGCGTGGGTGACGCTATCTACGAGGCAGCCCTCGGCGCGCAAGATTTCACGGAGAAAATAACGATTCTGACGAACGGCCGGCCGCACGGCCTATCGCCGCCGGTGCTTAGACAGGTGGCGGAACGGAAGATTCGTATTATTGAAAGCAAAATTAAGCGGCACATCGGTGAGAAGACGAACCTGCTCGGATTTGAGATGGTAGACGGCACCGAACTGTATTTCCACGGGTTCCTCGTTGACGAAGGCTTGATACCGAATACCAAGTTTCTGGAAGGGTGGGATTACCAGACAGATGCGGAGGGCTTAATCGTGACGAACGAAGATATGCAGCTGCTGGATAGTCGCGGCGCACCAATTCCGGGACTTTTCGCCGCTGGGGATATCGTCTCTGGACAGCGGAATCTGATTGCGACGGCGTTTGCCCTCGGTCAGGAGGCGGGGTTGTCTGCCTCCGATTCACTGCGGAAGTGGCATTATCCCGAAGAGTAGCGGATGCCTCAACGTCTTGAAATCACGTGTGCATTTTTCCTTATGTTCCGGATGCTCGCCGCCCCGCATTGATACCCCACAGGCGATAATGGAGGAAATCTCATGAGGGCCTTTCCGCTACCCTGTCTTGCTCCCTATCAGCGCATTGTGAACTGAAGAATAAAAAAGGAATCAACCCTATGCCACTCCAACAGAAAGATACCTTATATATCCTCGACACGCACGCCGAGATATTCCGGGCATATTATGCCATCAGGACGCAGCTAACGAGCTCTACCACTGGCGAGCCCACCAACGCCATCTTCGGGTTTACGAGCACGCTGCTCAAACTCCTCACCGAATTGCAGGCGAAGTATGTCGTCGCTGCGATGGATACGCCGGGCGCAACCTTCCGCGATGAACTTTATGCGGACTACAAAGCGCATCGCTCGCCGCCACCCGATGAGCTCGTGATGCAGATTCCCCGTATCAAACAGGTGCTGGAAGCCTTCGGCATCCTGACGCTCGGCACGCCAGAATTGGAGGCTGACGACATCATCGCCTCCATCACACAGGCTGTTCTTGACTCGCCTGAAGCGAAAAATGTCCACGTTGCTATCGTCTCGAAAGACAAGGACCTCGAGCAACTCCTCGGCCCCCGGGTGACGATGCTGGACATTCACAACGACAAGACGATTGATGTCCAAGCCTTGTGGGAGATGAAACAGATTAAACCGTCCCAAGTCATTGAGGTACTGGCGTTGATGGGCGATAGTGTTGATAACGTGCCGGGCGTTGAAGGCATCGGCTTGAAAACCGCGGCGAAATTAATCTACGATTTCGGCTCAATTGATGGAATTTTCGACAACATCGAGCAGATTAGAGGCAAGCGTCGCGCGAATTTAGAGAAAGCGCGCGCGCAACTGCCGCTCTGGCGAACCTTAGTAACGCTGAGGCGCGATGCCGACTTAAACTTTTCACTGGAACAGGCGCGCGTCAAACCGTTCGATCTTCAGAAAATCGGACCGCTTTTCCGCGATCTGGAACTCAAACGGTTCGACAAAGTTGTTCGCCAACTCGCCGGCGGACAGGCGGCATCTATCGCGCCGAAGACTTCCACGCGCAAGGAACGCGTCGCAGCACTGGAAGAGAAAACCGATGCTATTCTGGAAAAAGGCGACTACGATACCGCGGAGACAGGGGACTACTCGGCGATTTTGACGCTCGCGCAATTGGAAGCACTCGTGGAAACTCTCGCCGCGCAGGAGATTATCAGTCTTGATACCGAGACAGATGACTTGGACCGGGGGGCGGCACTCTGCGGTATAAGTTTCTCTTGGAAACCGAAACACGGGGTTTATGTGCCGCTAAAATCGCCGGAACCGGATAACCATCTGGATGCCGAGACGGTGCTGGCGCGGCTCAAACCGATTCTGGAGAACCCAGCGTTGCCGAAGTGTGGGCACAATCTGAAGTTTGATGCTGGCATCCTCATCCGCAACGGCGCGAAGCTCCAAGGTGTCGCGTTTGATACGTTATTGGCGAGTCAACTTGTCGACGCGCGTACGCCGTCGCACAATCTGGACACCCTTGCGTTGCTCCATCTCAATCACAAGATGATTTCCTTTGAGGAACTCACCGGTGCAGGTGAAACGGACGATGAATTACCGCTTTTTACTCCTGCGCAGGAGAGGCGTTCAATCACTCAGGTTCCCCTAGCGCATGCGACGCGTTACGCCGCGGAGGATGCCGACATCGCCCTGCGGCTCTATCACTTCCTCACGCCGAAATTAGCGGAGATGGGGATTACCGAATTGGTGCGCGAGATAGAATCGCCCCTCGCGCCTGTCCTCGCCGAGATGGAGTATCACGGCATAGTCTGCGATAAGGCAGAATTGAGACGGCAAACCGCCGTGATCCAACGTCTCGTTGATGAGCGTGATGCGCAGATATGTGATATTGTCGGGCGGACGTTTAACATTGATTCGCCGCCGCAATTGGCGACGGTGCTGTTTGGTGAACTCGGTTTCAAACCGACGAAACGGACGAAGAGTGGCAATGTCTCAACCGATGTAACGGTGCTGGAGGCTCTCTCTCTCAACGAAGATGTGAATAAACCGAAGACCAGCGTGCCGCGCTTAATCGTTGAATATCGTCAATTTCGCAAACTCCAAAGCACCTATCTAGAACAGTTGCAGGATGCGGTTGACGCGAAGACGCAGCGGATTCATACGCATCTCTATCAGTTGATGACGGCGACAGGACGGTTGAAATCCGACCGGCCGAATCTGCAGAACATTCCGGTGCGCACCGAAATTGGAAGGCAGTTGCGTCTTGCCTTCAAAGCACCGGCGGGGTGTAAGTTAATCTGCGCCGATTATTCGCAGATTGAGCTCCGCATCCTCGCGCACTTTAGTCAAGATGAGCGTCTGCTTGAAGCGTTTGCGCAAGATTTGGATATTCACGCCGCTGTCGCTTCGCAGGTGTTTGATGTGCCCATGGCGGAAGTCACGCGTGAGCTCCGCAATAAGGCGAAGAGTATCAACTTCGGCATCATTTACGGTGTGTCGCCGACGGGGCTCGCGCGGCGGATTAAGGGGATGACGGTAAAAGAGGCATCGCAGCTCATTCAGGACTATAAAGCGCGGTTTCCGGGCATCAATCGCTTTCTCGTCCATTGCATCGAGGAAGCATTGGCTCAAGGCTATGTTACCACGTTGACAGGCAGACGGCGCGCCATCCCTGAAATTTTCGCCTCTACCCAGAATCGGCGGAGCCAAGGCGAGCGATTAGCAATTAACACCGTGGTGCAAGGCACGGCGGCAGATTTGATGAAAGCCGCGATGGTGCGCGTGCAACACCGCATCGACCGGGATAGGCTACCGTTGAAGATGCTCCTGCAAATCCACGATGAATTAGTGCTTGAAACACCGGAGGCGTTGGCAGAGACACACGCCGCCATCGTCTGCGAGGAGATGGAGAACGTTGCGTCGTTGCAGGTGCCGCTACGCACGGAGGCAGGAATTGGCGATAACTGGCGGGATGCGAAATAATTAGAGGACCGGCTCGGGAGAGCTCACCCTATAGTATTTCATTTGCTACGCCGGCGGCTGATATCCATGCACCGCGAACTTCTCAACGTCAAATAATAATTGACAGGAGGGAACCGAAAATGGACACATTGGAAATGACAGATGCCGAAGTGTATCAACAGTTACTTGACGAATTGTTGACACACCTGGGCCCCGGAGGCCTTCAGCGGTTCTTGGCGTATGCGAAAGCGGGGCGTGGGGAGTTGGCGGCGGCGTGCCATCCGTGGGTGACGCGATTGGAGGTGAAGACAATCCAGCGCGGCATGCAGGGATGCAGCCTGCGGCAGGCCCGGGGGACATCTCTCGCAGAAGCACCGACGAGCGGCACGCCGAAACCCCTCAGTGCGATGACAGATGATGAACTCCATCGGTTTGGGCTTAATCTGATGGGCAAGAATCTGGGACTCTTCGGGCTGATGGTGTTTAGTCGACTGTGCACACCGGGGACAGGTGACTACACCCGCGACCGGCACAAATGGCTGGATAGGCTGGAACGTGATGCCGTACTAGCGCAAATCCGGCAGTGCCAAGAGACATCTCCAAGCGACAAGAAGGAATAGGCTCATTCATGCAAACGCAGTTTCGACACCAGAACATCTATCTGGATACCTGCTGCTTGGGCCGTCCGTTTGACGCTCAGTCCCAGGGACGCATCTACCACGAAACCGAAGCTATTCAGGCGATTGTGCGTAACTTTTTAACAGGCCAATTACGATGGGTTTCCAGTTCAGCCTTGGAAACCGAAGTTAGCAGGAACCCGAATGTGACGCAACGCAACCAGATCCAGTCTCGATTAAGTTCTGCGCATCAAACGGTTCAGGTGGGTGCGGGGGAAATCGCCCGCGCTGTCCACCTTGAAAAGTTCGGGTTTCCATTGTTTGATGCCTTGCATATCGCCTGTGCGGAAAGCGGTGGGGCAGATGTCCTTCTCACCACGGACGATGTGTTTCTCAATCGGGCGAAACGCCTGCGGCAACATCTTTACGTTGCGGTGGAAAATCCGCATCCGTGGTTACAGGCGGTAATAGGTGGCAGCACGTAGGACGAGGAGTGTCCCTCGCCCTACAAAACAGAGACTTCCTATGAAAGCCCCTCCCAATACTGCCACATATCGTCCGGTGTCTCAAACTTAATCTCATCCAAATCTTTCCGGCGGTAACGCCCGATGAGCGCGATGCGGACCCGCCGCCCACAATTCGGACCGGCGGTGTGACTCATCTGGTGATGCCAGAAACAGACATCTCCCGCCTCTCCCGTGAACTCATGACTCGGGCCCAAATCAAACGGCGCAATGCCGCCCGGAAGACTGTCCAGATCGTGGTACCGGAAATACTCCGCCCAAATACTATGACTGCCGGGCCATATCGTGAAGCCGCCACCCTGTTTCTCTACTTTTTCAAGATAGACAGTAGCACCGAGGGTGAAAGAACCGACGACTCCCTTCGGAACGCCGTTCGTCGGGGTGTGGTAACCGTCGAGATGCCCCATCGGTTCGCGCCATTCTCTGTCCGGATCTGGAAAATTGATATGCGGACTCGCGCCGCCACCTGTATTCAATTTCCCCTCACCGACGAGTTCCTCCGCCATCGCGAAGACGTTGTTGCCGTAGATGGTGCCCCGGATGACATCCTCGCCGCCAATCGGCGCAGTGCGGTAACCCTTGCGAATCCAAGATGCCGGAGCGTTCCTGTCTTCTTCCAACGACTCCCAAACTCTGTCAAGGGCGGCACTGATTGCGTCTTGCGTCAACGCACCGCGCACGATAAGGTAGCCGTGCTCTTTGAAAAATGCTTTGTCCTGAGGTGTTAAATGTGCCATGGTTTTGGCTCTCCTGATACATGAAGCATGGCGAGGGACAGGCCCTCGCACTACGAAAAAAGACATTAGCAGCGCGCGGGAGAAATTTCCCGCGCTATGAGATGCAGGATTCTTTCGGCGCGCGTACCATAAACCCGTTCTCTCCTACTGCTTTCTGATACGCCGTCTCTTCCAGAAATAGACCGAAGCCGGGGAGTTCCGGCATCTGGATATAGCCGTCAACTATCGTGTAAATCGAATCGTCTATGCCGGGGACGGTGGCGTGGTCCCACTCGACGAACTGGAACAGATCGATTTTGGAAGCGAGATGCCCCGTGGCGAAGTTGCCGTAATACCCGCCGTAATGGTGCGGTGCAGTGCCAACGTTCCAATCGTCAAGCTGCGGGCCGAGTTCCAGCCAGCGTGTGAAGCCGGGGTGGAAAATGTCATACTGCACGACATCAACCAGCCCTTCTTCTGCCCACTGCAGCAGGTGCGGCGAGGCACCCCCTTCGCCATCAGCGATTTTCGTCATCAAGCCTTCGGCGTTCAACCACTCTTTCAAGTGGCTATACAGCCGTGCGTCTTCGTGGAACGCCTCCTCCATCCAATAGACTTCGGCATCGGCGGTTTCGCTCAACACGCGCTTAGTCAGGTTGAGGTTATAGCCGTTGTTGGCATCGATGAGAATCGTCGCTTTCCGTCCTACCGCTTCTCGCACTGCCTTGATGACGCGGATGTCGCGTCGCGTGCCTTTCTCAAGCGGCATGTGCATCGCGCCGCGGCCCACCTTAATTTTAAAGGCGGTATGCCCGCGCGCCGCGCCTGCCAACGCCTCGGAAGCGATGAGGGCTCCTGCTTCAGCATCGTCTTCCAGATGAAGATCATCGATGTATAACGATGTGTCGTAGCACGGAACGCGGAAAGAGCCGTGCTTTCCAAGCGGCTGCTTCAGGTTCAGCAACACCGCGTAAACCGGCTTCTGCTCCAGATGTCCCAGCAAATCCCAGAGCGGATATTCCAGCATCCGAAATTCCGCTTTCACTTGGGGCACCTTCCCTCTCGCACCTTCCTGTTCCCAATTTTCAGGAAACTCAAACGCGTCGCTGAGATGAAACCCGACGATGGCTTCCGCAACTTCCTTTGAGATGTGCGCGCGGCCGAAACCGCTGACTCCATCAAACGTCGTTATCCGCGCGATAGAAGGACTGACATGCAGCCCGTGTTCGCCGAGTCGGGAATTGCAGCCCGCCTTCCGTGGGCGTTCCCCAATCAAGCGGCCCCATTCAATTCGTTCAATTCTGACGTTATGCATGTATTCCTCTTAGGACAGACGCAGCACAAATGGAAATCATGCATTTGCGTCTGTCCTGCTCCTTATATCTGCGTCTCAAGCAACGCGAGACTCTTCGCATCCAAGCGGTGATAATTCTCGATCTCGTAGCGATTGCCATCGGCATCCTTGATCAGCACCTTCCCACTATCAAGGGTGACGACATCGTAGCGCGTCTTCAATCCGAACTCCACCTCGCCGCGGTTCGTTTCGACAACCCATCTCGTCACGCCGAATTCACCTGCCAAGTAGTAGATTTTGGTAATTTTCGGCATGAAATACCGCCGCTGCAACTCCGTCCTTAAGATGTTCTGCGAATCTTTGGGGAGATGCTTGAGGTCCTGAATCATCCCGATTTCGTTCTCTTCGTTATCCAACAACGAGATGTATTTGCTGGATTCGCTGAGCGGAAACGTGAGCACCGGTGCAACGTCCGTGTGGCTCGTGCCATCGGGGAGTTTGACGACAAGTTCTTCAAACGCGTTCCGTTGAATGTCAACCCTGCTCGCATCAAGGAATTGTAATTCTTCGGTAATGTGGATAGGTTTTTGCATCGTGGTTGTGCTCCTATATCGCACGTCGTAGGCGCGGTTGAAAACCGCGCCTACGGGTTTACCGCGCCTACGGGTTTACCATGCCTACGGGTTTACCATGCGCGGATTTTGGACAACTCTGTCTGCTTGCTACACAATCCGGCATAGGTGCCTTCTTTGGCGAGCAGCTCCTCATGCGTGCCGATTTCGTCAACTTCGCCATCTTTCAGGACGACGAGCCGGTCTGCATATTTGAGCGTCGACAGCCGGTGCGCGATAGCGAAAACGGTACGCCCACGCACGAGACGTTCTAATGCCTCCTGAATCTTGGATTCCGTTTCGGTATCCACTGACGATGTCGCCTCGTCTAGGATGAGGATGCGCGGGTTTTTCAGAATCGCCCGTGCGATGGAAATCCGCTGACGTTCACCGCCGGAGACGCGCGCGCCGCGCTCGCCTACCATCGTATCGTAACCATCAGGAAACTTGATGATAAAATCGTGCGCGTTCGCCGCCTTCGCCGCCGCAACAATCTCGTGCCGCGTCGCACCCGGCTTGGAGTAGCCGATGTTCTCCGCAATGGTGCCCTGGAACAGGAACGGATCTTGTAACACCACGCCAACCTGTTGCCGCAGTGCCTTCACCTTAATATCCTGAATGTTGTGTCCATCAATCTCAATTGTTCCGTCGCTTGCATCGTAAAATCGGGTGATGAGATTGATGAGGGTGCTTTTCCCGGCACCGCTATGCCCAACCAACCCGATC
>PYJE01000095.1 GCA_003635305.1 Candidatus Poribacteria bacterium
ACTCCGCGACGCACCCCTCGGCTTATACGCTGTCACCGCGCCTCATACACACGATGGAAAGCCCGTGGCTATTGAACCGGGTGTTATTTTCTGTCTGCGGCAAACTGATGTCGCGAAGGAAAACGAGAAACTGAACCCGATTCACCCTTACTATCTCGTTCATGTTACTAAGGCAGGCGAGGTTTCTATAGGGTTCGCAAATCCAAAGCAGATTCTGGAGTATTTCAGCGCGCTCTGCACCGGAAAAGAGAACCCGAATCAAGAACTCTGCCACTGGTTTAACGAGACTACCCACAACGGCGAGGACATGTCGCCCTACAACAAGCTCATCCAAGCGTGTGTCAACGCCATCAGTGCGGAATACAACCGACACGTCAATGACCGGCTTGAACGCAATGCCGATTTTCTGCTGCCGGCTGCCGATATCCAAATTGAGGAGACAACGCAGTTTGAGCTCATCACGTGGCTCATCATCGCCTAATACCCAAGGCATTTTCAGAACGGCGCGCGGGGGACAAGCCCTCGCGCCGCCGGAGCACGGCGAGGGACAGGCCCTCGCCCTACGGAACCGAACATCCAAACAGGTTCAGAACGACGCGCGGGAGCCTGTCTCCCGCGCCGCCGGGGCACGGCGAGGGACAGGCCCTCGCCCTACGGAACCGAACGACGGTTAAAAAAATAATGAATGTGGTATAAAATCATGTCAGAAAGACTCAAAAAACAGATTAAAGCGCAACTCCTCACCTTCGCCGAATCCCCTCTCCGCGAGGCCGGCACGAACCTCCTCAATACCCTCGGCTATCACAGCCGAAGAGTGGGAAACCCCGGCATCGATGCTGAACGGCACCGCCGCCTGCTCCAAGCCGCTCGTACTGCAAACGCCGCCGATAAACTGCGGCTTGACGACTGGAACGCCTTTCACTTCCTCTTCCAAGTTACCGACGAAGAGATGCACGCTCAACAGACGGTGTTTGAGAGTCAAGCCATCGACGATGCACTCATGCAATCCTATATCTTTGCCGCTCTCAAGTTGTCAGGCGATGCCTACACGCGAACGCAACTCGTCAACATCACGCGCTTTCTCAACAAACAACTGCCGCAACCCATCATGCTGATGTTCTATTACGGGCATTCTCTCACCCTGGCGATTATCAATCGCCGATGGGATAAGCGAGAGAACCCTGCAGCTGTTGGAAAAGGCAGAAGGCAGGTGTTAGAGAAGGTGACGCTGATCAAGGACATCAACTTGGCCTCACCGCATCGCGCGCATCTGGACATCCTCGCCGAGTTCTCGCTGGACAGCCTCGTCCAAACCGGTGGGGTTCACAATTTTGACACGTTGCACAAAGCGTGGGAAGGCCTTCTGAACACCGAGGCCCTCAACCGCAAATTCTACGGCGAGTTGTATGCATGGTATCAGTGGGCAGTTGCCGAATGCCGTTTTCCTGACGACGCGAATCAAGTGCAGGTTATCCGCCTCATCACGCGCCTGCTATTTATCTGGTTCCTCAAAGAAAAGGGATTGGTGCCGGCGGCACTTTTTGAAACCGCACCCGCAGCGACGCATCTCAAGGACTTCTCTCTGGAGACATCCGCCTATTATCAGGCGCTACTGCAGAATCTCTTTTTCGCCACGCTCAATACGCCGATAGACAAACGCGCCTTCAGCACGCGCAGTCGCCGCGATTATCGCAATTCAAACAAGTATCGCTACGCCGATTTGCTCCGAAATCCCGATGCGTTTCATGCCTATCTCAAGCAGGTGCCGTTCGTCAACGGCGGGCTGTTTGACTGCTTGGATACGTTTGAAGGCACGCGCGCCGGTGGGGCTCGCATCGACTGTTTTACCGATGACGCACACGCCCGACAGCAACTGCACGTTCCCGCGAAGGTGTTCTTTGACGAAGAAGCCGGCCTCTTCCCGCTCTTCTCGCACTATAAATTCACCGTTGAAGAGAACACGCCGGTGGAACAGGAAGTCGCGTTGGACCCCGAGCTGCTCGGCAAGGTGTTTGAAAACCTCCTAGCGGCTCACACGCCGGAGACAGGCACGACAGCGCGCAAGCAGACTGGTTCTTACTACACGCCGCGCGACATCGTCGATTACATGGGAGACGAGGCACTCGTCGCCGTCTTCAAACAGAAATGCACGCCGACCGATGGCGATGCAAAGTTGTGGGATGAACGACTCCGCTATCTGCTGGACTATGCGCACGCGTTTGACGATGCCAGCGACTGGTTCGATGCCGATGAAACCGATGCCCTCGTGCGCGCCATCTCCGCGCTCAACATCCTCGATCCTGCCGTCGGTTCCGGTGCCTTTCCGATGGGGGTGTTGCATAAACTCACGCTCGTGTTGCGGCGACTTGATGCCGATAATAGCCGATGGGAGCGACTGCAGAAAGAACGCGCCCAACAGCGCGCAACCGCCGCCTTTGACACCACCGATGACGACACCCGCCGAGAGGAACTCCTTGAGATTGACGCGACGTTCAAACGTTACCGCGATTCCGACTTCGGGCGGAAGTTGTATCTTATCCAGAACTGCATCTACGGTGTGGACATCCAACCCGTGGCGTGCCAGATAGCCAAACTCCGCTTTTTCATATCCCTCGCCATTGAGCAAGAACCGGCTAAAGAAGCGGAGAACTTCGGCATCCGGCCTTTGCCGAATTTGGAGACGCGCTTCCTCGCCGCGAATACACTGCTCGGATTGACAGGCAACCGGACGTTCACCAGTTCGAGAACGCGAGAACTAGAGCGCGAGATAGTCCGCAACGGCGAACGGCATTTTCACGCCATCACGCGGCAACAAAAACTGCAGTGTCAGCGGAGCGACAA
Organism: Candidatus Poribacteria bacterium; assembly: GCA_003635305.1. Lineage (GTDB taxonomy): Bacteria > Poribacteria > WGA-4E > WGA-4E > WGA-3G > AGPOR5. The sequence goes on from PYJE01000095.1 coordinate 2,842, forward strand.
AGCGTTGCGCGAGGCGTTAGCAGCAGAATTACGCGAAGTCGGCATGCCGGCCGAGGATGCCGAGAACATCGCGTCGTGGGATCGCTATGATACGCATGCAGTCGCCGAGTGGTTTGCACCGGACCGGATGTTCGGGATTCAGGACGGATTTGACATCGTCATCGGCAATCCGCCGTATATCCAATTGCAGAGAAACCGCGGCGCACTCGGCAGGCTCTACCAAAACGCCGACTTTGAAACCTTCGCTCGCACTGGCGACATTTACTGCCTCTTCTACGAACGCGGCGTGAAATTGCTCGCCAACGATGGGCACCTCTGCTATATCACCAGCAATAAATGGATGCGCGCCGGTTACGGAAAAGCACTACGTCACTTCTTCGTCGAGAACGTCCGCCCGGTAAAGTTGTTAGACCTCGGCCCCGACATCTTCGATGCCACTGTAGATACCAACATCCTCCTCTGCAGCAGAGCCCCCACTGTCCCCGTAGCGCGAGGGCCTGTCCCTCGCGAGGCTATCGCCTGCACCGTCACCGAAAAATATAAACACACCGCAACCTCCCTCGCGGCGTATGCAGTAGAAAACGGTGTCCATTTCCCGATGCCAGAGCCCGGCGCGCAATGGGTCATCCTGTCCGACATTGAGCGTCAAATTCAGGCGAAAATCGAAGCGGTTGGCACGCCGCTTAAAGAGTGGGATATTTCCATCTATCGGGGAATCATCACCGGTTACAACGACGCTTTTCTCATTGACGACGATACGAAGAAAGCACTGATAAAGACAGACCTCAAGTCGGCTGAAATTATCAAACCTGTTTTGCGCGGCAGGGATGTTAATCGGTATCACGCGAAGTGGGCAAAACTCTGGCTGATTGATACGCATAACGGGTATGGCGATGTTCCGGCAATCGACATGAACGATTACGGAGCCATTAAGGCACATCTAGATGCGTTCTATCCGCAACTGGAAAAGCGTCACGACAAGGGAAACACGCCCTATAACCTTCGCAATTGCGCTTACCATGCCGAGTTTGAAAAGGCGAAGATTGCGTGGGGGAACATCGCTTATAGCAGTGCTTTCTGTTATTCTGCGCCCGGCGAATTCATTGCGGGACCCGCGAATTTGCTAACCTCTTCCGAAGATAACATCAAGTATCTCTTGGGCTGCATGAATGCGCGCCTCTTCAATTGGGAGTTTGCAAAGTTAGGGATTCCGCTCGGCTATGCGTTTGAGTGGAAAAAGCAGTATGTAGAGCAGATTCACGTGCCGCCGATCACGGACGAAAACCGCTCCATCGTCGCGGAAATTGAGGAACTGGTCGACGCGCTCCTGTCCGCCAAAAAAGCCGATTCGGGTGCGGATACGTCGGATTTGGAAAAAGCGATTGACACATTCGTCTATGGGCTGTATCATTTGACACCAGAGGAAATTGGTATCGTGGATGGGTGATTTTTTTAGGGTTACCCTCTGTAGGTCAAGATCGCCTGATCTTGACCCGTTTGCGATCAGGCGATCGCAAACTACAGAGGTGGAGATTCGTCTGTTCTTGCCCTATTTGCGCTCGGGCGATCGTGCGTCCCCCTCTGTAGGTCAAGATCGACCGATCTTGACCTGTTTGCGATCAGGCGATCGCAAACTACAGAGGTGGGACAACTGCATCGTCTTGGCGCGTTGGAAGAAAAATTTGACAAACGCTTCTATGTGTGGTATAATTTAATATCGTAGGAAATTGGCATCGTGGAGGATAATTTTTTTGAAATTTCTCTTGCTTTGCTATCGATTTTGTGATATAATTAACTTAAAGGAGGGATTGTAATGTCCGAAGAATACCAAAATCCGCCTGACGACTCAGAACAACGTTATGAGCAATACCTCAAGGAAAGAGATGAGCTGCTCAAACGTGAGTTGTTGAACACCGTGAATCTTGACAAAAGTGTCCTATCTTTGTCAACTGCCGGACTTGGGTTTTCTCTGGTACTCTTAAGGTACTTATTTCCCGTGGGTAATCCGGGGCATAAGTGGATCCTGTATTTGTCTTGGGCGATGTTTGGTCTTGCGATTATGTTGACGCTTGGCTCGTACCTCCTCGGCCAGCATGCCATTAAACAGCAACTTAAACTCAATGAAAGGTTAATTCTGAGGAATAATTTTTTCTTGAGCAACACCGAAGATGCGCCAAAGAAAAGGCCTTTGTCCGCGAAAATAACAGATTGGCTAAAATATTTTTATGTCGCCGCCTATATTTTAGCCCTATCGTTTCTTTTCCTATTTATTGGACTCAACAACTGAATATCACGCGAGGTGCGCTTGTGTCAACTAAGAAAACTACGCCCAAAAAAGTTCGATCCTCCAAGAAAGGTGGAGGCGGTGATGTAAAGAGAGCTCTTTCACCGCCACCGCCACCGCCACCGCCACCTGCTTCTAAACCTCGAAAGCCCAAATCGTCTAAGAAATAGGCGATGGTGCCTGCGAAGTTCCGAGGGTAAAGTAGTCGGTGACTCCCTAACTTTTTGCGCTATGGAATTAGCGAACTATTTCCAAACGCGCCGCCACCGTTAAATTGGCGGCGCGTTTTGCTTGTTCGGCGCAACATCCCAAAAGCAAACCCGCTTCAGGTCTGTTAGGTCCTGCATGTCTATAGCGCGCCCGGACCCGAAGGTCCGTAGGGCCTTAATACAAAGAAGCAGCGAGCATTTGTGGCGTTCCGTGCTGGTGAAACATTCCGAGCGATGGACGGATATAGACATCCACCCTTACCATCGGAAAAGAGACCTGGGCATCAACGAGAGCTCTAATCCTGTAAATTCTGTAAATCCTGTAAATCCTGCTTCAGACAATGTGACAAATAAATCCAAATGTGTTATATTTCTTGTTGAACTGGACGCGGCATTTGCCGTCAAAGTGAATGTTTTGACGAACAAAACGACAAAAGAGCATCAATGCGCAACTCACAGCCGCGAGAGATAAGGTTCTTCCAGACCTCAAATGGACGTGAACCTTTCAACGAATGGTTTGAATCCATCCGTGATCCGACGACACAAAACCGAATTGAAGACCGACTTCACCGTGTCGCGCTCGGCAATTTTGGGGATTGTCGCTCGGTTGGTGCAGGTGTTTCCGAACTGCGTCTTCATTTTGGGGCAGGGTATCGGATTTATTTCGGTGAGGTGGATAACACCGTTGTCCTTTTGCTCTGTGGTGGTGACAAATCGTCACAGCGGCGCGATATTCTCCGCGCGAAAACCTATTGGCGGGCATACCAAGAAATACACCAAAGAGAAAAATCATGACTTTAGACAAAGAACGGGAACGTCTCTCACAAACGAAGACGTTGGCAAAGCTGCGACGGCCCCTGCGATTAACCGACATGGTTACCGTGTATCAAATCAAGACACAGGGTCCGGACAAACTCTATCAAGAACGCTACATCTATTCCGCGCTGATTCCGGTGAATCGGATTAAAGAGACCCTTTCCAATTCAGCGTGGGATTTGGGACTTGGCGATGGCATGCCCATTTCAGGCGGTGGGAAATACCACCGGCATGGCACAGAAAACGGGGTTGAGCCCCTGATTATTTACAATGACCGGTATTATGCTCAGGAAGCGTGGCCAGAAATTTGCGAGGAATTCCGCCACTTTCATGGCCTGTATCACGATAGACAGAGAGATAAATATCTCAAAATTGATGAGGATTTGGCCGAGGTTGTCGTAGCGATTGTTGAACCGAAGCACGTGCGGATACGGCTCAGGGAAATTCTGGAGTGGCTAGTCCTCAAAGAGATGCAGCTCTCTATTCAATTCCGTTGTTGGGAACGTTCGGAACACTCCCCCGAAGAACTGGGGCTCAATCTGGCAGAACTGAAGGAGGGTGGCAGCGCGTGGACGACTCTTCATTCAGACAAACTTATCTGTTGGCGACACAGTTACGGGGACATTCGCGGCATGTGTCATTATCAAGTGGATAGTTGTCTGGAGGGAAAGCGACTCATTGAACCTCTGTCGAAGTTCGAGAGCGGTTACGCTGGAGGGTCTCCTCCCCCGCAGCGGCATTATATCAAATTTATCGTCAACGTCCACGGCGACGAATACACCTGCGCCCCAGAGAAACTGAACGATTTTTCTGGGGTAAATCCGGATGCTCCTTTCCATCTGACTCCCATCCACTTTTCCAAGCAAGTGTTGGATAGGTACTACCATGAACCTAACAAATACACTGTTAAGGATTCAAGCGTGGAGACCTCGTGGTGGAGCATGAAAATCGACAATCATGCCTCGGACAAAGTCTGCGTGATGTTCCGCGATCTGTGCCATCTGCCCTACACAGAACAGTTGCACTGGCGGATGCACAATATTCTGCCGGAAGGCGAGGTGAGTGAAACGTTTTTTAGGCGGAATGTCCAGGGCGAATGGGCAAGCTCAGATTAGCCAGACTTATTGTTCAAGCAACATTATGAACTGCTGCGAAGGGCCTGTGACGAATGTCTGGGGTGGCAATTGTTGAAGCCCCTTGGATTCGGAGATGAGTACCGCTTGCAGCGCATAAGGGTCCCTGCAACTGACGAGCAGAGCCAGTTTGATGATTTGGTCGGAGATCTTCAAACGGTACTCATTGAATCCCTGGACGTAAAGCCCCTAAAGAAGTTATTGTTACCTGCAGCGCGGGAACAGCTTAAGGGCAAAGGAAGCATCGCACTTTTGAGAGAGGTGCTTATTTCCCGTGGGGTCGAAGAATCCAAAGTTGCTTTTCTGGGAAAACTTCAGCGGTTGCGTTCTATGGGCTCCTCGCATCTCAAAGGCACCGGCTATCAAAAGATTGCTGCTTACTTCGGGGTTGATAGTCGGGGACGGAAAGAAGCATTCAGCGGAATTCTCTGGCAGGCCATCAACGTTCTTGAATTCCTCACCGATGTCGTGCGTAGCGGCAAACTCAACGATAAAAACGGGGGCGGTTGTTGACCTGCACTTCGGTGCGATGGGCGGAGAGAGACAGCCTCCCTTACCATCGGCAAAGAGACGCGCCACCGTAAAAGCCACCGCGTGTTGCAACCACTCGGCGCAACATCCGAAAAGCAAACCTGCTTCAGGTTTGGAAGACCTGCATGTTTATAGCATGCCTGGACTGCGAAGAAGGCTAAGGTCCGCTAGGACCTTAATGTCTATAGCACGCCGGCCCGCGAAGAATCCTAAGGTCCGTTAGGACCTTAATGTCTGCTGACTCCCTCGCCCGTCTGCCGTTCTGACGTGAGCGCGTCACACCTCTGTAGGTCAAGATCGCCTGATCTTGACATGTTTGCGAACAACTGGCACGTGTGCCAGATTTTCAGGCGATCGCAAATACAGAGGTGGGACAACTGCATCGTCTTGGCACTTGAAAAACGGCGAGACGCATTTTTCTATAGACATTAAGGTCTTAACAGACCTAAAGAGGTCTCTCCTCTGCATCCAGAGCCCCTTTCCAAACGCGCCACCACCATCAAACCCGCGGCGCGTTGCATCATCGCAAAATCGCTAACTTCCCAACCTGCTCCACCCGCCCCGCTTCAGTCTGCGCGATAACTCGATAGAGATACACACCGTTCGCGCAGCGGATGCCGGTCTCATCGCGGCCGTCCCATTCGGTCTCATTCGTGCCGCGGCGGGCACTCGCATCGAATAAGGTGCGGATAAGTCTGCCAGCGACGGTGTAAATTTTGATGCTCACCGTGTCCGGCGGCTGCGCAAGGTAATAGGTAAACGAGGTTCTACCGTCAGGTGTGGGATTCGGGACGTTGAAGACATCCCGGAGGGAAACCGCTTCATTTAAGGTGAAGGATACCGTCAACTCCGCCGTGTTTTGACTCGTATCGGCGGCGGTGATGTGGAGCTGATAGTCGCCGTTCCCCAGGTCTGGCGCGAAGGTGACGTTCGCGGTTGTCGGGGCGGCGGCATCGAATTGGAACGTATAAGCATCCGCATCCAACGGCGCAGGTTGTTGCTCGTAGGCTTCGCTTAAGGCAAGACTGAAGGTGGTATCGTCAATCGCGCCATCGTCGGAGAGTTTGATGTCAAAGCGCGGTTGCTCGGTTAAGACGGCCCCATCGGTAAATAGAACAGAATCGCCTGATTCCGTTCCCTCTTCCGTGCTGAGGTGCACAAGTTCGATCTCAATGTCAGGCGGCGTGATGTCGGGTTCTTCTGTGACGAAAAAGCGGTAGGTGAGCCCATCCGCCTCGCCGCCGAGGGGATGCCCGTTGAAGTCCAGCGCGCGGATTTCAAATGTCCACTCGCCTGGGAATAAGAGCGGTTTGTAGTCAAGCGGCACGGAATAGATGCCGCTCTCCGCGCGGCGATGATAGGGGGTGCGAGGGACAGGCCCTCGCGATACGGTTCCAGAGAGAATAGGCTCAAATGCCCCATCATCTTTTCGTCTGGCAAGGGTGAGCGTCTCAAGATCGATGCCGTTTGCATCTTCAATAAGCATGGAGATAGTCGGCCGCGGCGGAATCACACTGCCGGTCTGGGGTTGGATGCTGTCCACCCAAATCTGAAAAGAGGGCGGCGTGGTATCGGTGCTACGCATCAGCGCGAAGTGGGTAAGTTCTGTCACCTCCGCTGTTATCGTACCGACGCGCGCACTGCTGAATTTAATCTTATCGCCAAACTGAAAGTTCTCTGTGCTGCTGTTCACCAGAATTTCAAGCCCGAGGTGACTCAGGAACAGATTCTCACCGAGTTTTCCGCGCACTTGGACACCGTTCGGCAGATGCACCGGATCCGTCGCCGCATCCCGAATCTCATAATTCGCCGGACCGGTAAAGAAGATGAACCAATCGCCTACCTCGAATTCTGCCTTCGGACCGAGGCGTGTGTTAACGCTGGCACTGCCGTTCCCCGCGTTCGCATTGCGCGTGTTGACGAGAATGACATCTCCCTGCGGGTCATAGTCTGTCTCAAATGCTAGCACATCGGCAAACTCAAAGGCGAAGTTTTGTCCCAGCGGCGTGCTTTCTTGGCTCGGAATTAGTAATTCTAAACCGAACACCTCCTCCCGGAAGGGGATGTCCAGCTGCCCCGCCTTATCCAATTTCTGGATGAGTGCCTCGCCTTTCCGCTTCAAAAACACCTCATACTGCGATGCATCCAAAAATAGCACCACCCAACTCCCCGCCGGCGTGAGGTTGGGATTGATGGTTATGTTGTCCGCTGTGATTTCCTGTTCGCTGGCGTTTTCTATCTGGATAGGGGTAACATAGTTTTCTAAAAGAAAGCTGTCCTTGTCCTCTTCAGGTTCGCGAGGGACAGGTCCTTGCGCGCCGATTCCGCGCGCAATTTGTGAGGGTAAACGTCGCCATGCGGCGGCATCTGCTTGCCACGAATAAATCGCGAGTTGTGCCGCGATTTCAGCGACAGCCGCTTCAAACAGCGGTGTATCCGGACGGAGCTCCGTGCTTTCCCGGACAATGTCCTCCAAGGCACTCACATCAAAGCGGAGTTTGAGCTCGGCGGGTTTCTCCAAGGTCGTCTGTCCTGTGCGAAAGGCGGCGGAATAGCGTTGCGCCACCGCGCTTCCCTGCCGAATGAGTCCGCGTCGTAAGGCGGCGACGCGCGGAATCGGGGCGAAGTGGATATCGGGCTGCGTTACCACCTCCGGTGAAGACGAAGAGACAAAAAGCGGAATTCCATCGTTTTCTGTCGTAATTACACCGGGAGGGAAGTGGATGTCAAACACCCGGTCGAGGCTAAACGCCGTGATTTCTTCCGCCGGTCTGTAGTTAAAATCGTTGACAACGAAGGAGATATATTTTTTATTATCAAAGACGCGCACCTCCTGCACGGTGCCTAGAATCTCGTCGCTCTCATCTTCCTCCGGGTCTGCCAGTGCGTAAATTTTATGAATGCCGGTGCCGAGGGGTTTGACATCAATGACAGCCGTGGCGCGTTGCAACGCATACGTGCCTTCCTCCCAATCGGCTGCCCGGATAGTCGTCATGCCCAAAACGTCGGCATCTTCGTCAACTCGGCTATCGCCATCGGCATCGGGATTTCCCTCGGCGAACACTACCTTAATATCGGCGAGGACAACCCGGCCGCCGTTGTTAATCAATTCGGCTACCAACTCATATCCATTCTTCGCCTCGCTAAATTGGTAGCGGATAGGTTCGTTGTCAGTCTCATCAGTGCCGACAGCAATGTTAGGTCCTTCCGGCACCTTGACGATACTCCGTTCCGTTTTTGAAGGATGTGCCACTTGATGCCCGGTGGTATCAGTGATACGGATGCGGTAACGGATTTGCCGGCCGCTTGGCGGCAGCGGAATCGGCGTTTGCAACTGATACCACTGTCCGCCTTGCGGTATCTCTCCGCGTTGCGCTAGGAATTGTGCGTGCGGACTGCCAACAGGCACTCTTACCATCGGAACCGTCGCGTCCTCAAAGCGCGCTGTATCGTCCCAGAGCACACTGATGTCGCGGATGCCCGCCGCGCCGTTGTCATCAACAATGAGGACGCTGATACTCAGCGTATCTGTTGGAACATCCACTTTTTCGTAGATGTCGCGCACGACAGGCATTTCTACCCAGAAGCGGGCACCGCCGACAGCAGAACGGGTGTCGTTAAAGGCAAACAGGCGGACAACGCCGCCGCCGGGGAGCGCGTTGTTCGGAACCTGCATGCGCATGGTGCCGTATTCGCCTTGCCAGACGCGCCCGGTGGCGCGCCGAAGGAGCTCGTTACTGGGGTTATCGTCAAAATTATTGGCGAAGGCGGCGGTGGCAGAGAGTGCCTCTGTGCTAAAATTTTCTGCTTTTCGCCATGCGTTCGGCTTCAACTCGGAGATATTCCCAGGGGCATCATTAACGTTATTGACGTTCTCAATGTTATTTACCCACGTGCCTACCTCATTTTGCTGGATGACGAGTTCTTGCGTATCGTTCACAGCAATCCGTTCCAATTCAACCTGAATTTCCAAATCAGGGCGTGCAAGGCGTGTTGCCGGATCGCCGAAGAGGGTGTATTGTTCGGTGCCCGGAATCCACTGCTGGTTTCGGATGCGCGTGATAAACTTGATTTTGGCATCCGCAACAATATGCCCCACACTCGGAGGCGAGATGGTAAAGAGGGACGTGAAAAGGTCTTTGTCGAATTCGGCGTTTGCGGCACCGTAGGTGAGCCGTGTCGCTGAAAGCGCGGCGATGGCACCATATTCGCCTAACAAAAACTGCTCGCTGAGGCAGAAGTTGCCTACTTGCTGAGGTTTATCAAACTGCCCATTCAGACATGTCGTCGTGATGACAAACGGGAGGTAGCGATTTCGCAGGGCGACGACATCCTCAATGCGGAAAATCGACTCGTCTGCCCAGGTCTGGATGCCGCCGTGTCCGGCGTATTCAATGGCGAGCGCGCCTTCGTTTAGCGCGCGACGAATCTGTGAACTTGTCAAAACGGGGCTCTTCAATTTTCGGAGGTAGAGCTCACGCGTATCGTAGCCAACCGGAATAATATCCCGAATTAGCTCATTGCGGGATGCCTCAAAAATGCCATCGGAAGGGTTGTCTGAGTTATCATCCGCGACCTGGATTAACGTCCCTTGCCAGCGTCCGGTCTTCAGGTTCTGCTCATAATTGATAATCTTCCGCACCATGACGTTGAGTTCTTCAGCCGTTTGCACGGATAATCTGCCGATGAGCATATCCGGTAGCGCGTCCTCACCGCTGATGTTGACAAACCGATGATCCATGGAGGTTTCACCGCTTTCCGGTGCCCATCCATGGTATGTCGGCACAAAAATCGGATACAACTCGTAAGTGCCACGAAAGCTCGGGTCGCGGCGGTAGCGTTCCACCGTGGCGTTCTTGTAATCGTAGTGTGCATCGCCGACAAGGACGACGTAAGTCGGCGCGGGCGGCTGCCAGCTGGTATAGGCATAGCGGAGAAACCGCTGGATTGCGAAGGGGTTGAACAACCCATCGCTAAAATCATCGTAAATGTCCCCGATGTCAACCACCAGCGTCGTCAAGCCTTGTGAACGCCGAAATTCAACGAGGGGTTGGATGCTTTGGAGAAATGTCGGATGCGTAATGACAATGTAATCGGCTTGGTTGGCGGGGTTCCGGAGCGTTGTCGGCGGTGCTGGCACGAGCGCGTTGATGCTCCGATACGCCTTGCTGCCGATGACAAAATAGCGCGTATGTTGCGTAATGTTATCTTCAAACAGCAGTTGATGCGTCGCGCCTCTCCGGGTAATTTCACCGCCGACGAGTTTGCTTGTGATGCCACCATCGCCGAGTTGATAGACATCTATCTCCTCTTCAAAGAGATTCGTCACGCGGTATTGCACGGTGCCACGGCTGCGCGGTTCCGTGTTGGAATTGAACTCCAGGCGGTTCTGCTCTGCGTTGAAATCGTGCCAATAGTCAAATTCATACCAATCGAGATAGAAATCGTATTCGCCATCTGCCGTGCGGTTCGCGTCCAATGCCTCAATGCGCAAGAAATTCTGGTCTGGATGGATAAACAGCTGCTGAAAATCGCGGGTAGCGATGTGCGACGCTTGCCGCTTCCACTCCGCAACCCGCCCGAGGAGGCGGCCATTGAAACTGAGTCGTGCTTTATGCAGCGCGACTCCCCGGCGGGAGGCACCTTGGAACTTGATGCGCAACGTCGCATTCCTATCAATCTCCAGCCGCGGTGCCGCCCCTGGCAACGTGACAGGAATATCCTTCCGGCTCGTATTAACATGGCCGCCCCGGAACGCCACCCAGAAATAGTGGTCTGCCAGTTCGGACTTAATATCCGGTCCGGCCAATACATCGTGATGCACGTCTTCTTCCACACGGGTGCGCGTCAAAAATGCCCGCGGTGTGACGAGGTTCGGAGTGCGCGGTCTCACATCGCGTTCTACCACGCGTGACGTTTCATCAGATACGGTGTCTCCGAGGGTAGAGAAACTGAGCCAATAGACATTTTCATCGGTAAATTTATTATCAATGAGCGCGCGCCCGTAAAATATCAACTTCTCGCCGCTGTCCAACACCTCATTTTCGTTTTCGTCAAAGAGATAGATGCCCTGCTTCTGTCCGCCGTTATCTAACCGAATGCTGTCAAGGTTGATAGTCTCTGGCGCGATGCCCGCTATCTTCAGATTGTTATAGGTGATGCGATACAGGGCTGTTTGAGTGACAGGTATTTTAAACGCATGCGTGTTCGTCGTCTGTGGTGCCGCCGGTGCCGCGTTTTCGTATTGACGAAAAGCGTTCAAGGTGCGGTTCTGGTTCTGGCGTATCTCTTCACGTAATCTGTTATTGGTGCTCTCAATAACTCGGTTTTCGAGGAGGTGTCTCGGTTTTCGCCACTGCTGCGCTTGTGTATAGTTAAACAGCATACCGCGGAATATCGCCTCGTAGTGCGGTGAGTTGATGACTGAGAGCGCGCGGGAGACAGGCCCTCGCGCTACGGTTTCGGAAGGCGCGCCCGGAAAATGGATGCGGAATTCCACAACGGGGAAGACTTTCAACTGCTGCGTCGCCGGATTGAACTGCACGGGATTGATTTGCAAACCCGCGATGCGCTGCTCGCGGACAAACCCACTCGGCACCACTTCCACGAGAGGTTGCGGATAAAAACCTGTCACTGGAGAAATATCTTCGCCTTCTGCGATAGGGTTGGAGGCGACAGTCTGAACCGTTTTTATCTCAGGGTGTGCCCGAATGACGGTAACGGTAGGCGTTCCGACAACGGGAATGCCGATGAGTTGCGTGAAGACAGGCAGCCGCGGGCTTCCGGCATCCAGCGTCCAATCCGCGCCTGCAAAATAGACGGTAGTCCCGTTCTCTGCTTCGTTTATTTGTAACGGTGGCAGTGTGAAGCGAGCTGTCAACGTATCTGCGGAGCGCGCGACAATTTTCAGTGGAGCGTTGTCGGCGGCGTGCGCGGCAAATCCGAGCAGGATTTTCAGGATTACCACGATTTCCAAGATGACAAGATACGTTTGAGGAGAGTTTTCTTGAAGCCTGAGCATGGGCTAAGTTACTTCTGTGCTGATAAACGGGCGGCGCATTTTATGGCCGCGATGAGGCTGGTTTCGCTTGCAACGCCTTTGCCTGCAATATCAAACGCCGTACCGTGGTCTACGCTGGTGCGCACAATCGGCAAACCTAACGTGATGTTGACAATCTCTCCAAAGGCGAGGAGTTTCATCGGGATGTTACCCTGGTCGTGATACATGACGATGACTGCGTCCCACTCGCCGCGGTTCGCTTTGACAAACAGCGTATCTGCAGGCAAAGGACCGTCTACCTTAAATGTGAGACGCGCAATTGCGGGGATAATCACTTGCTGCTCCTCTTTTCCGAACATTCCTTCTTCTCCGGCGTGCGGGTTGAGCCCTGCAACAACGAGGCGCGGATGCGAAATGCCCCATCGCATCAGTGCCTCCCGTGTGATGCAGACGACATCCACAACTCTCTCAACCGACAGGTGCTTCGGGACTTCCGCTAACGGGATGTGGTTCGTCACAAAAGATACCGTCAACCGCTCGGACTGGAGCATCATGACAGACGTAGGCA
>PYJE01000096.1 GCA_003635305.1 Candidatus Poribacteria bacterium
CTGTTCGGATGTCTCTGGGCAAAATTATCCAATTTCTGCGGAGAAATAATTTGCATCGGGAAACCACAGGTTGTATTAAACGTTAGGTGCGCCCGCGAACGGCGAAACATCACACCGAAACCATATCTATGATACCCTATCCCATCTGAATTGGCAAGGCAAAATTGAGTTAGGTTACAGTTCAACTCAATTTTAGAAACGGGTTGCAAAATATCCAGAAAAACCTGAGTCCTTCAACCGTCATATTCCACAACAACATCGTCCCCATCGATTTTCACGGGATATGTTGCAACCCGCAGTGTCTTCTCAACAAGGCACTGCCCGGTTGCAATATCAAACGTCCACTGATGCCATGGACAGCGCAAAACTTCGCCTAAGCCATCAACAGAGAGCATCGCACTTTCAGTTGACGGCGGTGCGTCAGCGGCGAACCTGCCGCTGAGTTCACCGGTGCAGAGCGGTCCGCGCTTATGCGGACAGATGTTGCGCACTGCATAGAAAGTGCCACCGACGTTAAACACCCCGATGCCTGCCTTACCCCGGAACGGCACGATAATCTTCCGTTCGCCCGGTGGAATTTCCGATACTTTTCCTACAACGAGGCGTGCCACGGTTCTTCCTCCTATTTTTCGCAACCGGTTTGCAGTTCATCGTGAGCGAAGAATTCGGATTCTTGCGGTTGTGTGCCTGACGCACAATCCTGTGCGCTATACTCAGGCATGCGCAGGAGATCCAACGCATTTTGTGCGAAAATGCGATGGTGCAAATCGTCGGCAAGTTTTGGAAAAACAGTCACCGGATCATTCCAATCGAAATGCGGGAAGTCCGAACAGAATATCAGCGTCTCATCGGCGTGGAGCATGTCCAACATCTGATACAGCTGTTCCGGTTTCTCCGGCTCGTGCATCGGCTGCGAGCCGATGCGGATGTGTTCGCGGAAGTATTCACTCGGTAATCGTTTCACCCACGGAGTCTGATCGCGCAGTGCCTTCCAGTCTGTATCCAGGTGCCACATCACTGAGACTGCCCATAGCTGCTGTGCTTCAATAAGGGCAAATTTCAGGTTCGGGAATTTCTCGAATACGCCTTCACAAATGAGCGAGGTTGCATGCGTGCTGGCGACGTAGGGCCGGCTCATCCGCGTTTCAATGTAGTAGGTAGGATGCCCGACAGGTGTGGGTGTCGTCCGTGTTGCGCCGCCGCCACCGCCGATGTGTGAGACGATGGGGAGTCCATGCTCTTCACATGCCGCCCAAATAGGATGATAAAAGCGGTTGCCAAATGGCCGGCTTGTTCCCATCGGCACCATCACGGCGGCGGTGTCCTTCCGTTCTGCCAATCGGTTGATTTCCGCAACTGCTTGCCCCGGGTCTGAAGGCGAGACAAGGATGGCATTGAGGACGCGCTCGTCGCGCCCGAGCCAATGTTCAATTGTCCAATCATTGAAGGCGCGGCAGAGTGCCGCCGCCCAATCCGGGTCTGGAAGGCCGGAATAGCCGTAAAATGGCGGCGGCCCGGTGAGCAGCGCGACATCAACATTCCACCTGTCCAGATGTTCTGCTTGGAGGAATTCGAGTGTGAAGTTGAAATCTCTCGGGTCACCGCCGGTGTGTTTATCTTCCGGCTGGCCCTCGGTTTTCACACGTCCCTTCAGATCGACGCGGTTGCTCCGAATGGGGATGTTCGGATAGCCGCCGAGATGCAAACCCTGGTCGAGCAGGTGCTCTTGATAGAACTTCGATAGATAGGGCAGCAGCTGGGTAGGATTCCGAAAATTGTGATGGACATCGCAATCAACGATGGCGATGCCATTTTTCGGCTTTGCTGTCCAGCCGGGTGCAGTAACGGGTATTGCGCCAAGTTGACTCATTATGAATGCCTCCTTGCATTTACGAATTGAATTCTCCTATGGCCGAAGGGCTATCTCCGGCACGGTATCATGAGCCCAACCGGTACAGTCGGCATGGACGTAGGTAACATCGTTAATCACAATGCGGCGGTTGTGCGGGAATTTCTTCACCAAATCGTGTCCCCGGAGATGTTGTCCATCGTAGCGTCTGAAAAAAACGGTGCGGCCGCCCCTTTCGATAAAAACCTCCGCAAGTTCCCCGCCGTGCGGTTCGGAAATATCAACATCCAAGACACGAAGACAAGTGAAGGTTCTCTCACCTATTGTTACGTCATAAGTGCCTGCGCCGCGTCCCTGATTGTCAGTAAGCCTATAGGAACCGTCAGGTTGAAGTTGGTATCGTCCATCGTCAACGATTTGCCGTTGCGTCAGGCAACCCCACTGTCCTTCAAACCCTTCGTCGCCGATGGTATAGGCAACCTTTTTTCCATCTTCCATCCAGGCGATAGAGAGCCAACGTGTGTGTTCTTCGTCTAACACGGCATACATCCATTCTGGGCATGCCGGCCAGTCGTTCTGCGTCCATTCTTTCACGCGGATTTCTACACATGCGATGTCCTGCACTGTTGCGGCCGTGGTAGAAATCATTTCCGTTACGGCGGCGAGTTGCAATGTTTCGGCATCATACGTTGCCCAAACATAGCGTTCGCCGAGCCGAGGGACAGCGAACCACCATTGGAGTTCCGGACAATCAACAGCAGAGATTGTCTCTGAACTCTCGATAATCGTGACAGTGGGGCGCGTGGGAGGAAACGGATGTGCTAGGCGGCCATCAGATTGCGTCGTTTCCTGTGCCATAGTTAATTCTCCTTACTTGCAAAATCTCACACGATTATTTGCGATAAGCATGCCGCTTGCTTCTGACGCTGAGGGTTCCGAGTGATTCCTTCGGCAGATAACTCCCCAAAACCTCTTGGATTTTCGCTTCCGAGAGGTTCTGTGCGGTAATCAATAGGCATTTCGAGCGCGACACTGCCCAAGCCCTCTGAAAATCATCGTAACTCAACCGACGTTCAGAAAGGTTCGTCGGGTTTTGAAGGTAGAACTGTCTTGCATCGTAGCGGACAACCGGCAACAACTCCCGACTCTGGGTTTGCGGGATTTGGATTAGCACGATGGGTGCCCATCCCTTGGCAATAAATGCCTTCAGAACATCCAACGAACCGTTGGAGATAATCGCGATGTTATCCACTTTGCTGCGCAGTGTCGCGAAAACATCGTCAAGGCCGCCACTGCTGATGCGCGGCGGTGTTTTAAAGACATTGCGGACGTAGGGCATCTGCCGCAAATCCACCAGCCCAGATGCGGGTAAACTGGCTTGGCTTTGCCCAGATTGCATCCGGCTTGTCGTCGCGGCTTCTGGGAGCGGGAACTTCCCGGTTTGCGGCGGCGGCCCGCAGCTGAGCACCCAGAAGGCTAACGCCAATATCAAAAAAAGTTTCTTCATTTCTCTCACTCCTTTGCTTAATCGATGCGCACCTTGATTTCCCGTCTCTCCCGCCACGATTCAACGATGGCTTCCGTAATCCGCAGGGCCTGTAATCCGTCTCTGCCACTGGGTTCAGGCGGCTGGTTGGTGAGCAAATCGTCTACTAAGGCGGCCACCCGCAGCGCGAACGTCCCATTAAACGCGAGTTGCTCGTCCCGAAAAATGGAGGGCCGGTATTCTTCGACTACCTGATTCTCGCGGCGCATTAAGGTAGCACGCGTGAGGACGTTGTCTACCACAATCTCGCCTTTGGAACCGCAGATTTCCAGCCGTTCGATCGGATGGATGAAATCGCTATCCCAACTCGCCAGCAGCGTTGCGACTACCTCATTTTCATAGCGGAAGGAGATGGCCATGCTCGTATAGCAAGCCTCCTCACCGTCGCGTGCTTCGTGCTGCCTCGGTTTCGCCATTTCCGCACACACCGCAACAATTTCGCCGCCGAACCAGCGCAGTAGATCGATGGCGTGCGTCTCCAATTCATAAAGCAGGTAGTATTCTCCCTTCCACGTGGAGGCCGGACCGCCCTGCGACAACTTCATATCTAAATAGTAGGTTTGCCCAATCTCACCCGCATCGAACCACCGCCTCGCTTGGACGTATCCGGGCGCGAACCGGCGATTGTAGTCAATCGCAAGATGCACCCCGACTTCCTCCGCCTTCGCAACCATTTTCTCGGCTTCTTCAATGCGAAGCGCGAGCGGTTTCTCGGAGATGACGTGTTTGCCCGCCTCAAGGCACTCCATCACCGGTTCAAAATGGAGATGGTCTGCCGTGACAACGTCCACCAAGTCGCATTCTTCGTTCGCCAGCATCTCTTGAATCGACGGGTACCACTTAGGGACACCGAGTTCTTCTGCGCGGGCTTTTGCCTTCGCGGCATCAATATCGCACACTGCCACCAATTCCGCGCCCGGATGTTGGAGGTAACCCAGCTGATGCCGATAGCCGATGCCCCCGCACCCGACTGCTGCAACTTTCAGTTTTCCGTCCTTCATGATGTTTTCTCCTTTAGAACAGTAAGATGAACGCAGCACGAACCCCGTGGGCGCGGTTTGAAACCGCGCCTGCCGGTGGAGATTCTGGCATTTGCGTCCATCCTGAACAATTTCGGTAAGGTTCTCGTCGCGCACCTCTTCTTCCACAGATTTATATGATAAACTATGCGCGAAAAAATTGCAAGGAAGAACTCAGATGCATCAGAACGATTCAGTTTTCGCTTTTGTTCGGTTGAGATTTTCCGATGTGAACATCAAAAACGAAAAGTCCTGTTTTTTGAAAAAAAGACTTGACATGATAAAATGCATCGTATATAATAGATAGAGTAGGCATGACGCGGGAAAACCATTTCGGTAGGCGCGCAGGTATGGAAGTATGCACTCACACTTGCGCGGTTGGAAACCGCGCCTACCAGGTGGAAGCGGTTGTAAACCGCGCCTACCGGATGGAACCTATAGAGTAGACTTTATGGAGGCACCTCTCAACGCCTCAAAATTTTGAATGTGAGGAAAATCGATTGGCACAACAGAAAGCAACCCACATTACGTGGCATCAAGCGACTGTCACGGCGCAAGATAGAGAACAATTGCTCAACCAGAAAGGCTGTGTAATTTGGTTTACTGGGCTCTCCGGCTCCGGTAAATCGACACTGGCGAACGCCGTGGAGCAGCTCTTGCACCAACGGCAGCACCACACCTATGTCCTCGATGGCGACAATGTCCGCCACGGCCTGAACAAGAACTTGGGTTTCTCCCCGGCAGACCGGGAGGAGAACATCCGCCGCATCGGTGAAGTGGCGAAATTGTTTGCCGATGCGGGCACTATCGTCATGACGGCGTTCATTTCGCCTTATCGCGCAGACCGGGCGCAGGCGCGCGCCCTCCTACCAGACGATAGATTCGTCGAGGTCTTCGTGGCGTGTCCGCTTGATGTCTGTGAAGAACGCGATACGAAGGGGTTATACAAGAAGGCTCGCGCTGGGGAGATTAAAGAATTTACCGGCATCAGCGCGCCCTACGAATCGCCGCTTGAACCGGAAGTGACGCTCAATACCGCGGATTTGTCTCTTGAAGAATGCGCGCAGGCTGTTATGGCGTTCCTTGAGACAGCTGACTTAGTCCCGGCAGGACGTTAGCGTCTTGCAAACCGAGGGAGAACCATGAAACTGATTCAATTTCATCTGCCGCAAGTGGGCAAACGGGTAGGGATTGTCACGCGCGATGCCGACGTGATTGATGTCACGAGCAAGGAATCGCCCGGTGTGCTAGAAGTGCTGGCACTCGCCTATCAGGAAGGGATAAGCCTTGGCGTGTTGCTCGCGGATATCCAAGAGCAGGTGTCATCCACCGCGCCGATACAGATTCCGCTGTCTGGGGAGGACGAACGCGGTGCAGCGAATAAGGCGGGGCTCACCCTTCAGGATTTAGATGTCACGCCCGATGCGAACGTCCCACATCTCTTGGCACCGATTGACGCGCCGGAAGTATGGGGCTGTGGTGTTACTTACAAACGGAGCGCGGACATGCGCGATGACGACAGTGAACAGGATATCTATAGCCGCGTCTATCACGCCGCCCGGCCCGAGATATTTTTCAAGGCGACACCGGCGCGTTGCGTCGGCCCGAACGGTTTCATCGGCATCCGTAGCGATTCCTCGCTCACAGCGACGGAACCCGAACTCGCCTATGTCTTAGGCGGCGATGGTGAGATAGTCGGCTACACTCTCTGCAATGACGTATCCGCGTGGGATATTGAACGGGATAACCCGCTCTATCTGCCGCAGTCGAAAATCTTTTACGGCTGTTGCGCCCTGGGGCCGATGTTCGTCACAACTTCGGAAGTCGATAATCCTTACGATTTGGACATGCGTTGCACCGTTCGCCGCGGCGAAGACGTTATTTACGCCGGCGAAGTGAACACCTCCCAAATGAATTGGAAGTTTGAGCAGTTAACCGAGTTTCTCATGCGGGATAACCCTATCCCCTTCGGCACTGTCGTCTCCACTGGCACTGGCATCATCGTTCCGAACGATTTGCCGCTTGCCGCGGGCGATGTGGTTGAAATCGAGATTGATGGGTTCGGCACGCTGTCAAACCCGGTTAAGCAATTGTAGACTGTAGGAGGGAACCTGATGTCGCTGATTGGGATGCACAAACTCGAATTGGATACGCCCGCGCTGCTGATTGAGTTGGACAAGCTGGAGTCTAACATCGAGAGGATGGCGAATTATTTCAAGACGGTAAACGCTGAGCTCCGGCCGCACCTCAAGACGCATAAAACGCCGATGCTCGCGCATAAACAGATTGCCGCCGGTGCCATCGGGATTACCTGCGCGAAACTCGGCGAAGCAGAAGCAGTGATTCACGCCGGTATCCGTGACGTGCTGGTGGCCAACCAGATTATCGGCAGGCAGAAGATAGCGCGTCTCGTCAACCTTGCTAAGCAGTCTGAAATTATGGTGGCTGTTGATAACGCGCAAAACGTGACAGACATTTCGGATGCGGCGGCAGCGAAAGGCGTAACCATCCGAATTCTGGTAGAGGTGAACACCGGGATGAACCGCTGCGGCGTTGAACCAGGCCAGCCTGCGTTGGATTTAGCGCGTCACGTGCTTCGTTCCCCACACCTGAAATTTGAGGGGTTGATGGGTTACGAAGGACACACCGTCGCCAAGCCGAATTACGCCGAACGCGAGGCTGCGGCGCGACAGTCCGTTCAGTTATTGGTAGAGACGAAGCACTGCCTCGAAAAGCACGGTGTCGCTGTCTCAATTATGAGCGGCGGTGGGACCGGCACTTTTAGCATTACCGGGAGCGTTCCGGAGATGACAGAGGTGCAAGCCGGTTCTTACGTCTTCATGGACGCAACTTACCGCAACGTTGATGGTGTAGGCGAGCATTTCGCGTGTGCGTTGACTGTCTTGGCAACCGTCGTCAGTCGTCCTACGCCAGAACGGATTATTGTGGACACCGGCCTGAAGGTGCTTGCCAAAGAGTTCGGCATTCCGCAACCTGTCGGCATCGAGGGGGTGGAGATGACAGGGCTGTCCGAAGAACACGGGAAGATGAACGCTAATGCAAGCGTATCGCTTACACCAGGGGATAAGCTTGAGATTTTACCGACGCATTGCTGCACCACGGTGAACCTGCACGATAGGTATTACGGCATCCGTGATGGAATTGTCGAGTCCGTGTGGGATATCGCGGCGCGCGGCAAATCGCAATAATAAGGAGGTTTGCATGATTACAACGACTACACATAACATTGAGGGCCGGCAGATTACGGAATATCTCGGCATTGTTACCGGGGAAGCCATTATGGGCGCGAACGTCTTTCGCGATTTCCTCGCTGGGATTACCGATTTAGTCGGCGGCCGTTCTGGTACCTACGAGAGCAAATTGGCTGATGGCCGTGAGACGGCCCTCGGCGAGATGCAATCGCTTGCGCAGCAGCGCGGCGCGCATGCTGTTGTCGGCGTTGACATTGATTATGAAGTCATCGGTGACAGCATGTTGATGGTGAGCGCGAGCGGCACCGCCGTTAAAGTGCGGTAGCCGCAGCGTCCTACGTGTCAGGGAGGATTGCCATATCCTCCCACATTCACTGAGTGAGGTAGCCTCAGATGAAAAATTGGAAAATCTTTTATCTCACCTGCCTTTTCGCTATTGCCGCCGTATGGCAAGCGGAAGGCTACATCAAACGACGTTATTCCATTGAACAAATCGTTGACGAATGCTCCAACATCGTCACCGGCACCGTGACAGCGGTGAACGCCAAACGGTTTACGGCGAAAGTCAAGGTGGAAGAGAACCTCAAGGGCCGGAGTGAATTTCGCGAAATCCAAATTCGGCTTGACGTTGGGCAAGCGAACTATCCGCGAAAGGTGCTGAAGTTGCTGAAGCGCGATATGCCGGTGCTTGTCTTTTATGTCAAAGAGGGACAACGCCTCCAGAGTTTGGTGCATGCAGATGGCACGTGGTTCCAAGTGATGGGGCAAGACCGGGGTGATAAAAGCAAGGTATGGTGGGGCTTAACGCACATCGAAAAATACCTGAACGACAGCAAGTCTTCCAAACGAACCTCAACGCCGAAGTTTCAGGAAGAATTGCGGGCGATGTTGCGCGAGCCTCCGGAAGAAAGCATCTCCGAGATTTCCGACCCGGGTGTGCCGCGGCTCCTCTTCCTCCGGGCGGAGCCGTCTCGTGCGGAAGAACGAGCGGTTTCACGCCTTGCACGCGAACTGCGCGTCGCTTATGATGCTACCGGCGAGCGGAGTTTGCCGAAGCTCAGCAACGCGAACATCTTGTGGCTCGGTTTCCGCGCACTCTCCGCCGATAGGTACCGCCTCCACGATGGACAAGAAAAGCGCATCAAGGACTTCGTTCGCAACGGCGGCGTTGTCATCGTCTCTGGCCAAGACAGCGACAAAAATCGGCCCTGCGAGACTGGCTGGATTCCAGAGCCTCTCCGCGGCGTGGAAAGTCCCGCGCGGAATTCTTTTAAAGCGACAGGGGCGGCAGGACAACTCTTCTCGCAGCCGAATCGCATCCGGTCTGGTAAAATCGCCATAGACGATGGTTGGAGCGGGTGGAACAAGAAATACAAGGTGCTTGCGACAACCGATAACGGGAAGGAAATCGTTGTGGCGACGCTGCGACACGGGAAAGGCATGTATCTCATCACTAGCCTTCACAACAGCTCGGGGACGAATGTCTCTCGGAATCGCCCGATGTTGGAGAACCTGTTGTATTTCGCCGTTGCATTTCTGTCGGATTCCCAATAGGCGTGAGGTAACACACCATGAGAAAAATCATCCCCATGTTGGCACTGATGTGTCTCCTCGCTTTGACGCGTTTCGCGGAGCCCGCGGAGGCAGTGATTCCGCAGCTGCTCGGGCCGCTGTCGGCCCTCCTCGGGCTGATTCCGCAGATACTTGCGTTTGTCGGCATCGCGTTGATTACGGCACTCGTGTTTGCACGGGATACCCTGAAAATGCTCTTCTACCGGTTGCGCGATTTCGCAGTGGCGCATAAAGTCCTCACATCGGTATTGAGTCTGGTTGTTCTCCTCGGGCTCGCGTGGGGAACGTATCAACTGGTGACGATGTCCCTAGAGCCTGAACCGACTGCGCGTTCACACGCGCCGCAACTTAGCACAGCGGCAATGCGTCCTTGGACAACCTTCCGCGGCGACGCAGCACGCACAGGCCACGTTGATGAGCTCCCCGGTCCGACGAGCGGCAACCTCGCATGGGTTTGCGCTGCACCTGGTTCGGTGGCAGTTGACTTTTCGTCGTCCCCGGCGGTTGTAGGCAATCGGCTCTATATCGGTGCATCTCAAGGTTCAATTTTCTCAATCGGCGGTGCGACTTACTGTCTCGATGCAGATACCGGTGAAGTGCTGTGGCGGCACGAATCCGAAATCCCGATTTTCTCTTCGCCTGCCGTTGCAGGCGGCCGTGTCTACATCGGCGAGGGATTTCATCAGGATAGCGGATGCCACCTCACCTGCCTTGATGCAAAGAGTGGTGAACCTATCTGGCGTTTTCGGACTGCGAGTCATGTAGAGTCAACCCCTTTCATCAGTCAAGGCAAGCTCTACTTCACCGCCGGTGGAGATGGCGTTTACTGCATCGATGCCCTGGAGGGACAGAAGATTTGGCACTATCCCGATGTGCACGCCGACATCTCGCCTGTCGTCCACAACGGAAAAGTTTACTTCGGGACTGGCTACGGCGATTACCGCGTGTATGCAGTGGATGCGCAGACAGGCAAGGAAATCTGGACGAAACGGATGGCGTATCCGGTCTGGGGGAGTCCGAGTGTCCACGAAAACCTCGTCTTTTTTGGGATGGGGACTGGGAATTTCGTTGAAAGCGCGCCTGTGCGGCGAGGAAAAGTCGTCGCCATTCACGCCGAGACTGGCGAGATTGTTTGGGAATACGAGGCGAAAGATGCTGTCCTCACCGCTATCGCGCGCCGCGATGGAAAGGTGACTTTCGGTTCCCGCGATGGACACGTTTACACGCTCTCGGCAACCGATGGGGAACTTATCTGGAAAACTTTCCTTGGAAGTCCGATTGTTTCCTCACCGGCTGTCACCGCGGACACCGTCTATGTCGGAAGCAACACCGGGCATGTCTATGCGCTCTCCTTTGAAACCGGCGAGGTGCAGTGGGAGTTTGATGCCCGATATGTTGATGGCGTTGGGCGCGATATCCAACTCTATTCATCGCCTGCCGTTGCTAACGGTAGACTTTACATCGGCTCAAGCGGCCGGTATATTTTCTGTTTGGGAGACACCGGTCCTACTCGGTTTCCTGATAACCGGTAGGGATTCTGGTTAATCGTCGGGTTCTCCAAAAATCGAGGCGCGGGAGGGCTCGCCTACCGGGTACATTCATAATTGCGGGGGACAGGCCCCCGCACTACGAACCAATCGCGGGGGACAGGCGAATTCTCTGTCGTGCGAGAGCGCCAGCTCTCGCCCGAGGATGCATTCATGATCGCGGGGGACAGGCCCCCGCACTACGAACCAATCGCGGGGGACAGGCGAATTCTCTGTAGTGCGAGAGTGCCAGCTCTCGCCTGAGGGTGCATTCATGATCGCGGGGGACAGGCCCCCGCACTACGAAATCGCGGGGGACAGGCGAATTCTCTGTAGTGCGAGAGCACCAGCTCTCGCCCGAAGGTGCATTCATTATCGCGGGGGACAGGCCCCCGCACTACGAACCAAATGTATTACGTGATGCGGCTTGTTTCTGTTCAGGTTAATTTGGTATGACTTGAGGCCAAACCGGCCAAAATCAGAGGAGGAAGGAAAATGAAACCCCTCATTTTTATCATGACATTCTTCATGATTACCGCCACTGCTGTCAATGCCCAGTGGCGGAGCAAAACACACGATGTCTACAACGCGCTCACCGGTGTAGAAGTTGAAATTGACGGCGACCTGGGTGAGTGGGAAGGCATCCTGGAGGCCATCACCGGTACCGATGGAAAGCCGTTTTGTGGCGTGGAATACCAGGGCAATGTCTTTGAGGAACACAACGGCGGAAAGTGGGAAGGTGCCGAAGACCACGAGACGTGTTTCATGCTCGTTTGGGATGAAGACGCTGTTTACATTGCCCTCATCGTTACCGATGATGAGCATGAGCACGCCGCTGATGCCGCATGGAACGGCGATGGCGCGCAACTCGCTTTTGAAATGAGCGGCAAACGGAATGCCGGCATTCCGATGTGGCTCTACAATATCGGTTTAGACGATAAGGCAGAGAACATCCTCCCGGTTGCGTTGAACGAAAACCCCGGCGGCGCAGGTATCGTCCCTGACGATGACATCGTCCTCATCCGAGACGAAGCCGAGAAGAAAACCTACTATGAACTCCGGTTCACTGCTGAGGAATTGCAGGTAAAGGGCAAAAAATTCACCGCGGGTTCTGAATTCGGCCTGGGCATCTGTGTCAACGATGGCGATAAAGGTGCTGGCCAAGAGGGACAGAAGGGATGGAGCGGATGGTATACGCACTCCATCGTCTTCGGAAAAAACTCCGAAGATACAGGGCTTGTCACACTCACCGATGAGGTGCTTGCCGTTGAGCCGGCGAATAAGTCAACGACGACGTGGGGATTCCTAAAATCCGCGCGATAGAGGTTAGCGAAATGTTTTCAGTCACATTAAACGTTCCCAGCGAGCTTGAGCTCCCGCTCTCCATATTGGGGTATACCTCGGAGAAACTCTCGGAGGAAGCGACGAAATTGCTTGCGGTTTCCCTTTTTGAACAGAACGTGCTCTCTTTGGGACAAGCCGCAAAGTTGGCAGAGCTCCATCTGTGGGATTTCATTCAACTCTTAAGTCAGCACGACATCCCTGTCGCTGAGTATGATGACGAGGACATCCAAGAGGAATTGAAGGCAGTAAAATGGCTAGTCCAACAAACGAGCTCATCTCCACCGGGAGTTTAAGAGCTGTGGCTGATGCCTCTTTTTTGATTGTTAGTCTCTGTAGGGCAAGATCACCCGATCTTGCCTTGTTTGCTTGCGATCAGGCGATCGCAAACTACAGATGGAGGAACAGCGGCAAGGCGAGGGACAGGCCCTCCCCCGACGAAACACGGCGTGGTGTCAGACATGTTTCGCGTCTGTTTGCGATCAGGCGAGCGCAAACTACAGAAGGACGAACGGCGGCATGGCGAGGGACAGGCCCTCCCCCGACGAAACACGGCGTGGTGTCAGACATGTCCCGCGTCTGTTTGCGATCGGGCGATCGCAAACTACAGAAGCAGGAACGGCTGCATGGCGAGGGACAGGCCCTCGCCCTACGAGACGCGGAGGGGTGGTATCGGGACAGGGATGTCCCTCCTACTGTGGGGACAGGCCCTCGCCTTACGAGACGCGGCGCAGCCTAATGCGTATGATGCGCCGCCTTGTGGTAATGCAACCGCAGCAGATCTACCCCAAAATCATCGGCGATGTGCCGCCAGACCGAGTGGATGTGGTTCGCATTGTTCTGCGTGTTATCGTATTCCACAAAGAAAAACGGACCGTGGAGACGGTAATAGTGCGGCATTCGGCGCGC
>PYJE01000097.1 GCA_003635305.1 Candidatus Poribacteria bacterium
GGCTCAGTTTAAGCCGTTTTGCCGCATCGCCGAGCTCGCCTTGCAGAAGCAGGCAGAGTTTGATTAATGAACGGCGATTGACTTCCCATCCTAATTCGGTTTTGAGATAGGCATCGCAGTCGGGATGCGCGTGGGGAGTGGATTCAAAGGTGTCTAATGCGTTCCAGGGTTGGCGAGGGACAGGCCCTCGCCCTACGAATGTGGGTGCGGGTTGGCGAGGGACAGGCCCTCGCCCTACGAATGTGGGTGCGGGTTGGCGAGGGACAGGCCCTCGCCCTACGAATGTGGGGCTGGGATTGCGTGGGACAGGCCCTTGTGCTGCGGGTGTGGGGCCGAGTTGGCCCTCGCTTGCGATGGGGATGATTTGCGTCAGTAATCCTACCTTCCACATTTCTTGCAAATAGGGGCTCGCTTTCTCAACCCTGAGGATTTTCATCAATTCGTCGCGAATGCGTTCGGGTGAAACGCGAGGCAACAGGGTGTGATGTTTTTGGATGCACACGAGGGAGTCATGAGATATTTCAAAGTTGAGTTGCGCCGCAAATCGATAAATACGGATAAGACGGAGCGCATCATCGTAGATGACTTGTTCGCTCGGAAATCGGAGTTGGCGGGCTGTTAGGTCGGCTATGCCGCCGCAGGGATCGATTAACACGGCGGGTTCGCGGGGGACAGGCCCCCGCGCTACGTTCTGGTTAGCGTTTGAGAGTTCACGGGGGACAGGCCCTCGTGCTACGTTCTGGTTAGCGTTTGCGGGTTCGCGGGGGACAGGCCCCCGCGCTACGTTCTTGACAGGACTAGGTGTGGCTTGCGAGCGCGCATCCCTCAAAATTGCTTCAAGCGGCGCTGCTATTGCGTTAATCGTCAAGTCGCGGAGGCCTAAGTCCTCGCTGAGTGACTTGGCACGAAATTGTGCGAAATCCATGCTGACGTTTTGCCTTTTGAGAACGACACGCGCTGTGGGGGGCTGCTCATCAAGTCCGACGAAGGTCCCGCCGATGTAAGCGGCGAATGCTTTGGCAAACTGAATCGCGTCCGCGGCGAGTGCGAAATCCAGATCTGCTGTGGGACGGTTGAGCAGCAGATCTCGGACGCTGCCGCCGACGAGGTAGAGTTCTACGCCGCGCTTCTTGGCGAATTTTTGGAGAGTTGCAAGGCGTGGGGTTAGGGTTTCTGGTATGTTCATGGTGTGAGATTATTTAGTTTTCCACTGAAACTTCATCTGGTTTTGGCTTGTTCGGGCTCGGGCGGTTCCTAGTTATCTTGAATCCCGTGTGCGCGGTTGTAAACCGCGCCTACCGGTGGGGCGGCTTTAGGAACGACATCTGCCTGGGCAATCATTGGCTTCCGCGTGCTTTTCGGCGTTGAGCCTTGCGCGATTGAAACAGAATGTCGTCAAGGTGTAGGTGTGTTGCGTAGCCGATAAAACTTGCCACGTAGAAGGGCAACCAGTTTTGGCATACATTGGGAATTGCCGTATTGAGGAGCAATCCTATTAATTCCAGTGGTTCTTCCCATCCTGCGCTCCATTCGGGATAAGTCAGGTAAATCGGGATGACTAGGAAGAGGCACGGCATCAGGAACATCGTAACTTTGGAGTGTGTCCATCCGCGGTGTTTGCTGATAATCGGGAGCATCGCGAAGAGCCCCAGCAGTGCGGATTCGATATACATCCCGAAAA
The DNA here is from genome assembly GCA_003635305.1 of Candidatus Poribacteria bacterium. GTDB lineage: Bacteria > Poribacteria > WGA-4E > WGA-4E > WGA-3G > AGPOR5. The sequence continues at coordinate 1,682 of PYJE01000097.1, forward strand.
CGAGGAGTGCTGTGTTCAGTGCGAAGAGCACGCGATAGAAAATCTTCTGGCTTTTGCTTTTGATGTCAACATCGGGCCACAATCCGAACAGCACAGCGACGGCGAAGCATCCGATGATTTTCAGCGGTTGCAGCGGTGAGGGAATTGTTGGGTTCCATACCAGCGGTAATTCAGTAAGGAGTGAAACGGCGAGGGTTGCTACAAGCGAGATGATGAAAAAGGTGGTGTAGGTAACTATCCCGCCGATCCAGTGTTCACGAAACATGCTCATAGAAAATAGTATATCATGGGTGGGGGAAAATTGCAAGGGAGAACTGAATAGTTCTGCCAAAACCATTTTAATTTGACTTTTGGATTGAAAATGTGATATAATTATGTCAAAACGTTTGCGAAATTCTTCAATGCTGTGCTATAATAGTACGTAACGGAGGCAGAATATGGCTATTGGAACCAAAAATGCAGTAGTTCAGGGCTGCGGAACGCATCATATTGCAGTCCAAACCCGCGATTGGGACGAGTCCTTATCCTTCTATCAGGATGTCCTCGGAATGGAACGGGTTGCCGAGTTCGGCGGGGCTGACCGGAAAATCGTGCTGTTGGATGTGGGCGATGGCAGTCATATTGAACTGTTTCAGCCGACTGCGGATTCGCCTGCGGCTGGAGCCGAAAGCCCGAATGACCCGGTGACACACTTCGCTCTCGCTACAACCGATGCACGCGCCGCCACGGAACACGTCCGTCAAGCGGGTGCCAAAATCACGGTGGAGCCGCTCGATGTGCAACTCGGTGGTATCAGCGCGACTATCGCTTTTTTCACGGGTCCTAGTGGTGAAGTGATTGAGTTTTTTGAGACTCATGCATAAAATGGCTTGACTGCAAATCGGAACGCGGGTAGAATAAATATATTAGGGCTTCCGCGGGACGAATTCCGTAGGCGCGGTTTGAAACCGCGCCTATCGGCGGCGAATTGTAGCATTGGCTTAAGGACATCGCGCAGGAGATATGATGACTGATACCGAAAAATCCGCTATTGTTGAGATGCTAACCCCTTTGTTGGACAGCGACGGCATTGAGTTGGTTGACGTTGAGGCACACGGGAAGACGCTTCGCCTCCTCATTCACAAACTTGGCGGGTTGTCGTTAGCCGATTGCCAAGCGGTGCACCGCTTGGTTTACCCGATTTTGGAGGTGCATCGGTACTTGTCTGCCTATGCGCAGCTTGAAGTTGCATCGCCGGGAATAGACAGGCCTTTGCGCACGGCGGCGGATTTTCGGCGGAATCTGGGGCGCAGTGTTCGGATTGAGGCTGTCGCGGAAGATGGACGAGGCTATGCGGTGCAAGGCGAAGTTGCGGAAGTATCAGAGGGACAGGTAGGCCTGATGCAAGCCGCTGGCAAGCGCGTTGAGGTTGCCCTCTCGCGGATTCACAACGCGCAGATAGTGTTGAAGTGGTGACAACCCTCGTTCGTTTTCACTCGGAATGCGGGCCGAGGCATTGCCGGGGATGTATGATACCAAAGCGGTTGATTCGTTGATGTGTGGGGCGGAACTATTTAACGATATTCGCCTTTGCACATCGGTGGAATGTGGTATAAAAGATGAGGAGAGCATGTTATGTTAGCGAACCTGCAAAACGTTCTTCGTCAAAACACAGCGCATACGGAGTTGCCGGAGAAAGTGTTCGTTGAGGCAATAGAGGCGGCACTTCTTGGTGCGGCGCGGCGCGTTTACGGTGCCAATGCGGATGTCGCCGTGGAGATTAACCTTGAGGCGAGCGAGATTCGGTGCTATGTGCCGAAAAAAGTCGTCAACATTATGCGGGATTTCTTGACAGAGATTCCGCTTGATATTGCGAGGCGGCTCCATGCGGATGCGGAGCTTGGGCAGACGCTTGAAGTGGAAATTAATCCGATGGAGCTTGGGCGTATTCCGGCGCAGTTGGCGCGCCAAATCCTGCGTCAAAAGTTAAAAGAGGCGGAACGCGCAAAAATCTACGACGAATTTGCGGGCCGCGAAGGCGAACTTGTCACGGGGCATGTCCAGCGATTTGAACGTCGCGGTTTCATTCTCGATCTGGAGCAAACGGAGGCGTTTTTACCGGTGCGGGAAGTTCCTCAGGGGTGCCACTACGAGCGTGGCAGACGGTTGCAGTGTCTCATCTTACAAGTGCGGGATGCGAACCGTGGCGCGCCTGTCGTCGTCTCTCGCAAGCACAAGGACCTCATCAGGGTGTTATTTGAGCAGGAGGTGCCCGAAATTTTTGAAGGGCAGGTGCAAATCGTGACAATCGCCCGCGACCCGGGCAAACGTTCCAAAGTCGCTGTTAGCGCGGTGGATGAGGGTATAGATGCTGTCGGCACCTGTGTCGGAGTCAAAGGCGTTCGCGTCCAAGCGGTTGTCTCCGAGTTGGATGACGAGAAGATCGATCTGATTGAATGGAGCGAGGATCCGAGGGTTTTTATTGGCAATTCGCTGTGTCCGGCTGAGGTATCTCGTGTGGAGATTAGCGAAGTTGACAGGAGTGCGCGCGTTGTTGTTCCGGATAATAAGCTCTCTCTGGCTATCGGGCGGCGGGGACAAAATGCGCGGCTTGCCGCGAAACTAACCGGGTGGAAAGTTGACATCAAGAGTGAATCGGAGGCGGGTGTCTCTATTGATGAGCTCTTTAAGCCGGAGGCGCGTCAACTTGCAACGGAAGAAGGTGTTGCGGGCGCGGAGATATTCACGAACGTGCCGAGTGTGCATCCGGAATTGGGTGAGGCGTTGCTGACAGAAGCGGACGCGCCTGTCGCTGAGACTACGCTTTTGCAAGAAGCGGAAACCGATGGAGAGGTGCCGGTGACAATGCTGACAGAAGAGGCATCGGTGCCTGTCACTGACGATGTGATAGATGAGGAACCGGTTGAGGAACCGGTATCGGCGGAGCCTGAACAGGGGGCAGTTGTGGATGAACCTGCGCTGGACGAGGAGCCTGAGCCGGTAGCGGAGAAGGCGGCTGACGTTTCGGACGTAGAGGCTGAGCCCTTGCCGGATGAGCTTTTCCTTGAAGAGCTTGAGTTTGGGGAAAACGAACAGTCTAACGACGATGCGATGTAAACGCCGTGTTCGTTCTGCGTAGGAGCTGGATGGCGATGGTGAAACAGCCTATTCGTACCTGTATCGGGTGCCGTGGCAAATTTCCGCAGCGGACCCTCATCCGATTCGCGTGTCAAGCGGGACGAACGGTGCAACCGGACTGGCACAAGAATCTCCCTGGACGTGGTGTCTACACTTGTCGTTCGGAAGCGTGTATTGAGAGCGCGTTTTTCCGGAGGGGTAGTCGGTATCGGGTTGAGGGAGTGAAAAAGGAGGAATTATTATGAGAAATGCCCCACGGCGGCGGCAGAAAACAGCCAAAGCGAATCGTGAGGACAATCAAGTTACGCCTAGTACGCGGGTTCATGAATTAGCAAAGCAGTATAATCTGCGGAGCAAGGTGCTGCTGGACTTGCTGGCGGCGCACGGGATTCGCGTCAAAAACCACATGAGTCTTCTTGATGATGAGGCTGTTGCGTTAATCAAATCGGAATTGCAGGAGGATTCGCCGCCTGAAGATGCACCGCGGTCTGACGTTTCTGCACGCCGCGCCGCCGATGTGCCGCGTGGCACGCCGTTGCAAGTCACCGAAGGCCTCACTGTTGCCGAATTAGCGAATACGCTCCATTTACAGCCGAACGAGCTCATCATGCGTTTGATGAACTTGAAGGTGATGGCGAACATCAATCAGCGTTTAGATTACGACACGCTGACGATGCTTGAGACGCATTTGGGCATTGAGGCTCTCAAAGCTCCGACGTTGGAAGACGAGTTGTTGGCGGAGATTCCCGATCCGCCGGGTTCACTCCGGCCGCGTGCGCCGGTGATTACAATCATGGGTCACGTGGACCACGGTAAAACGTCGCTTTTGGACAGGATCCGGCAATCAAACATCAGCGAGTCGGAGGCTGGGAATATCACACAACATATTGGTGCTTACCATGTGCTGCTGGGCACCGGGAGCATCGTTTTCTTAGATACGCCTGGGCATGCGGCTTTCACGGCGATGCGTGCGCGCGGGGCACAGGTAACGGACATCGTGGTGCTGATTGTCGCCGCGGATGATGGTGTGATGCCGCAGACGATAGAGGCACTCAATCACGCCAAGGCCGCGAATGTCCCCATCGTTGTCGCTATTAACAAGATTGATGTTCCGGGTGCGCGCCCGGACTTTGTCAAGCAGCAGCTCTCGGAACATGAACTTATCCCTGAGGAATGGGGTGGACAGACAATTTGTGTCGAGACCTCGGCGATAGAGGGGACAGGCATCGACTTTCTGTTGGAGATGCTTCTTCTTGAAGCAGCACTCCTTGAATTGAAGGCGAATCCGGAGAAGCGGGCTCGCGGTGCTGTCATCGAAGCGCAAGTGGACAAGGGCCGCGGCGCGGTTGCGACTGTTCTCGTGCAATCGGGGACGTTGAAGGTGGGCGATGTGTTCGTTTCCGGGAGATACTCTGGGAAGGTGCGCGCGATGATGGATGACCTGGGGAAACGGATGAAAGTGGCGGGGCCTTCCGTTCCGGTGGAGGTTCTCGGCTTTACCGGTGTTCCGGAAGCGGGAGACCGGTTCCATGTCGTTGATTCGGAAAAGGATGCGCGGGCCCTCAGCGAGACGCGGCAGGATGCGTACCGAACGGCGAAGCTCGGTGCGAAGAGCCATGTGAGTCTTGACGCGCTCTTCCAGCAGATTCAGGAAGGCGAAGTGAAGGAGTTGAACGTTGTCGTCAAAGGCGATGTGCAGGGCTCCGTGCAAGCTGTTTCTGACTCCCTCGTCAATTTAAGCACCAATGAGGTGAAAATCAACATTATCCACCAAGCGACCGGGGGGATTACGGAGACAGACATTCTACTTGCTTCGGCATCGGAGGCTATCGTCGTGGGCTTTAACGTTCATCCGACGACGGAAGCGGTGCAGGCGAAGGAGGCGGAGGGGATTGATGTCCGCACCTATAACATCATCTATAACCTCATTTCCGATATCCGTTCAGCGATGGAGGGCTTGTTGGAGCCGGAGGTTCGCGAGGTTGTCATCGGGCGTGCGGAGGTGCGGGAGCTCTTCAAGGTGCCGCGGCTCGGTTTGGTTGCGGGCAGTTACGTCAACTGGGGTAGAATTTCCTACAACCAACCGTTGCGCGTGCTTCGCGACAACCGCTTAATTCACGAAGGCAAGGTAAATTCGCTGCGGCGTTTCAAGGACAGCGTGAACGAGGTGCAGGCGAACTATGAGTGCGGTATTGGCATTGAGACGTTCGCTGATTTGCAGGTTGGCGATGTCTTGGAGTGCTACGTTTATGAACAGATAGCGAGATTGCTTTCGTAATTCACTTGAGTCGTTTGGGCAGCGGCAAGGCGATTCCAATCGCCTGCGGATAACCTGTTTTAGGCGCGCATGCACATCGGGGTTTGTAAGTTCTATCTACGCATTCCTGAGAGCCGTTCGCTGAAGGCGAAGCGGCGTGTTATCAAGAGTCTCATCGCCCGGCTCAAAAATCGGTTCAATGTGGCTGTGGCGGAGGTGGAGGCGTTAGATGCGCACCAGTCTGCCGTGTTAGCCGCCGTTTCGGTTTCCAATGACGCGGCGCATCTGAATGGGCTCCTCGCGCGGGTTGTAACCTTTATTGAGACGCATCCCGATGCCGAATTGGTGGATTACGAAACGGAATTTTTCTTTTGATTTGGACAGGTGCTGGGAAGCGCGCGGTTTGCAACCGCGTCTACTGGCTTTTTCCTGCATCGGACCGAATTAGGATAACTGAGATGACTAATAATAGAAGGCAAGACCGGGTGGGTGTCCTCATCCAACGTGAGTTGAGCGAGATTATCCAACGTTCTATCAAGGATCCGCGTGTCGAATTTTGCACTGTGACGCAGGCGGATGTATCGCCAGACCTGAAATATGTAGATGTGAAGGTGAGCGTTATCGGGGATGTGGCCCAGAAGGAGAACGCCCTAGCCGGTCTGAAAAGTGCGACGGGTTTTATGCGGCGTGAGCTCGGGCGTCGTCTCACGCTCCGTTATTCTCCGGAGTTGCGGTTTGCGTTGGACGAATCGGTCGATCATCTGATAAGAATAAACGAACTCCTGCGTTCAGGCGAGGTTGTGGGTGAGTCTCAGGAGTTAGATGGACAGGACTAAAGGCTATGCTTAATTGTGGTGCCCTTCTCACATTATTTGAGCAGTATGAGACGTTCGCGCTGTCGACGCATATTCATCCTGATGGGGATGCGATTGGCGCGGAGCTTGGCCTCTACTTTTTTCTCAAGAAGTTGGGGAAGTCGGTGAGGATATTTAATACCGATGAGGTTCCCGAGGCGTATCGTTTTCTGCCATCTTGGGATGAGATTGAGGGGTTTGATGCAGTGGGTGGTTATCGTCCGGAGGTTTTGGTGGTGCTAGACGCGAGTGCTCTGGAGCGGATCGGCACGAGGTTGGCCAAAAAGTTGCTGCCGCTTGAGTTGCTGATAAACATAGACCATCATGCTACTGCGGATGCGTTCGGTGATGTGAACTTAATTGATGCGGCTGCTTCCTCGACTTCGGAGCTTGTGTATCGTCTGCTCAGGGCGTATGCGCGTCGAGAGGGGGTTGCGCTTGAGGTTTGGCTTTGCGAAGCGAGCGCGCTCTGTCTCTATACCGGCATCATGTTTGACACCGGCTGTTTTCGCCATAGCAATGCGTCGGCTGAGACGCACCGTGTTGCGGCGGATTTGATTGAGATAGGCGATTTTGCACCGGATGAAGTTTACCGCAATGTTTACGAACAGGTGCCAGTCTGTAAGATTCGCCTGCTTCGGGAAGTTCTGGGTACGTTGAGCCTTGCGGATGACGGCAGGATTGCATCGGTTTACGTCACGCAGGAGATGTTTGATAAAACTGGCACGGGTCCGGATTCAGTGGAGGGTGTTGCGAATCAACTTCAAGCGATTGCAGGGGTTGAGGTTGCATTCTGTGTTACCGAGCTCGCCGATGGTAATGCGAAGGTGAGTCTCCGGAGCAAGGGGAATGTTGATGTTGGTGCGCTCGCCGCGGAATTCAAGGGCGGCGGGCACAAACGTGCGGCGGGTTGTCGGGTAGAGGTTCCGTATCTCTTGGCTGTTGAGAAACTCGTTGCAAGGGTCCACCGATACATCCGGCGGTTTCAGGATTAATATGGCAGATGGGCCCGATAGGCGCGGTTTTCAACTGCGTCTATGGGGTTTGTGCTGCGTCTGTCCTACGTAATTTGGCATTAGAGGGTAACGTGGAAGTTTTTTATCATTTGGACGACATACCGGCATTGGACAGAGACGCGGCTGTGACATTTGGCGTGTTTGATGGCGTGCATATTGGGCATCAGGCTGTTATTAAGACGCTTCTTGAACGTGCGAAACAGGATAACCTAATTAGCATTCTGGTGGGATTTTATCCGCATCCGTTGGGGTTTCTTGCCCCGGAACGTTGTCCGCCTATCTTAATGCCGCTGTCCAAACGGATTGAAATCCTTGAACAATTGGGTATTGACAAGACAGTCATTCTCCGTTTTGATGGCCAAATTGCTTCCATGTCGCCGTCTACTTTTGTGGAGCGCGTGCTGTTAGAGAAGTGCTTTGCGAGGCAGATTGTCGTCGGATATGCGTGCCAGTTTGGAAAGGGGCGGGAGGGCAATGGGGCATTCTTGCAAGCGTTCAGCGAGAACCGTCCGTTTGAAGTCTCTGTTGTTCCACCGACACAGATTAATGGTTCGCCTGTCCATAGCACTCGCATCCGTGATTCTATTGCGCGGGGTGACTTGGGCTGGAGTGCGCAGTTGCTTGGCCGCACCTATTCGATTGTTGGCGATGTGGTTCCCGGGGATGGGCGAGGCAAGCATCTCGGTTTCCCGACGGCGAATATAGAGACGGACAACCAGGTGTGTCCACCGAACGGCGTTTATGCTATTCGTGCGCGGTTAATGCCTGCGTGCGAGGGTGCACTCACTCTTGCTGGGGTTTTAAACATCGGCACCCGGCCGACATTTGCTGGTGCGACGTTTCAGATAGAGGCGCATTTTTTCGATTTTGATGAGACTATCTACGGGAGTTCGGTGGAGATATTTTTCGTTGATAAAATCCGGAGTGAGCGGAAGTTTCCGGGGCCCGACGCGCTGGTGCAGCAGATTCAACGCGATATCGCTGCTGCGTCCGAGATTCTTGCGGAGGCCGAATCGCGTCTGAGTCCGTAGCAAGTTAGCAAGTGACAGGTTCTCGCGCTACGATGTTAGGAACGGTTATTGGGACAATAGCCCACAAAATCATTTTAATTTGAATTTGCGTTGGATTTGTGGTATAATATATAATCATCATGGCAAAGGAGGTGAAGGCGATTGGCAATTGATGCGGAACGGAAGCAGGCGATTATCCAACAGCACCAGATGCACGAACGGGATACAGGCTCCCCGGAAGCGCAGGTGGCGGTTTTAAATGCGCGCATTAAACAGTTGACTGAACATTTTCGGACGCACAGGAAGGACTATCACTCCCGCTATGGGCTTTTCCGCTTAGTTGGTAAGCAGCGGCGGCTGCTGCGGTATCTTTACAAGAAAGATATTACGCGCTATTACCGTCTCATCGGCGAACTCGGCATTCGGGATACCATCGGATCGGGCCGGAGTTAGGACGGTGTTATCGGCCCCGGCGCGGGCCGCGTTGAAGCAATTTCCCATCGCCACGCGTGCAATTAGCGCGCATAAGGGGAAATGCTCATACGTCTCTCAACGTCTTATTGACGCGTTAGCAGGTTTACGTAGAAGCGATTTCGGTAGGCGCGCTTTTGAAGCGCGCACATAACAGCGCGGTTGCAAACTGCGCCTATCGGTGGGAAAAGATTGGATGACGTAAGTCCTGAAACGGCGAGACGTGACTGAATAATTTGTTAGAGAAAGACAGGAGTTAAGAGCACGAAATGAAAGTAGAAATGCAACTTGGGAGCGAGAAGTTATCAATTGAGACCGGAAAAGTTGCGAAACAGGCAGATGGTGCCGTTTGGGTGCAATACGGTGGAACAGTTGTCCTCGTTACAGTCGTCGCTGATGATAGCGAACATGACTTGGATTTTTTCCCGCTTACCGTGGATTACCGTGAGAGGGCCTATGCGGGTGGCAAGATTCCGACAGTCTATGGGCGTCGGGAACCGCGTCCTGGCGCGTCAGAACAACTCATCGCACGCTTGATTGATCACTGCATCCGGCCGCTATTTCCGAAGGATTTTAAGGCGGAGGTGCAGGTATTGTGCAACGTATTTTCATCGGATGGTGTCCATCCTGCGGATGTGCCTGCCCTCATCGGTACTTCCGCTGCCTTGGCTATCTCCGATATTCCGTTTAATGGCCCCGTTGCCGCTGTTACCGTCGGACGGGTTGACGACAAATTGATAATCAACCCGACTTACGAAGAATTACACGAGTCCGACATGGAGCTCTTCGTGAGTGGCAAAACGGACGCGGTAATGTCCGTTGAAGGCGGCGGGCACGAGATTCCCGATGACGAGGTGATTGACACGATTATCGCTGCGCATGAGCAGATTCGGGAGGTTATCAAACTGCAGGAAGGATTGGCTGCGGTTGTCAGCAAAGAGAAGCGCGATTACAAGCCCAAAAGCGTGGAGGCAGCCCTCAGCAACCGCGTCCGGCACCTTGCCACGTCACGCATCCGAGAATCGATCGGGATAGCGGATAAGAAGGACCGGGAGGCTTACCTTGAACAGGTGCAGGCGGATGTGCTTTCGGAAATCCTTGAGGATTCACCGGAGGAGATAGATGCCACTGCGACGAAGGACGCGATTGCGATTCTCAGCGACATTGAAAAAGAGGAGATGCGCAGTGCCATCCTCACGCAAGGGACGCGCGTTGATGGACGCGGTGTGACGGATGTTCGTGCTATTTCCGGCGAGGTTGCGTTGCTGCCGCATACGCACGGTTCTGCGCTTTTCACGCGCGGGCAGACGCAGGCACTCTGTGTCACGACGCTTGGCACCTCTGGTGATGAAGATGTGCAGCGCGGGCTCGATGGTGAATCGCGACGTTCTTTCTTCCTCCACTACAACTTTCCGCCGTTCAGCACGGGCGAAGTGAAGCGGATGATGGGCCCCGGTCGCCGAGAGATTGGGCACGGCGCGCTCGCGGAGAAGGCGTTGGAGCCCGTTATTCCTGATAAGGCGGATTTCTCTTATACCGTCCGCGTTGTCTCGGAGATTTTGGAGTCGAATGCGTCGTCTTCGATGGCGACGGTTTGCGGTGCGACGCTTGCGCTTATGGATGCCGGTGTGCCGATTACACGTCCGGTTGCGGGCATCGGTGTTGGGCTGATTAAAGAGGAGGACCAGGAGGTTATCCTCACGGATATGCTTGGCACGGAAGATTTTCTCGGCGATATGGATTTCAAAGTGGCTGGGACGAGTGCGGGTGTTACGGCGATTCAGATGGACATCAAGATTGCGGGTGTTCCGCCGGAGTTGATGCGGCGTGCTATTCATCAGGCGCGTGATGCGCGTCTTGCGGTGATAGAGCAGATGAACGCCATCATCGCTGAGCCGCGCGAGGAATTATCGCCTTATGCGCCGCGTATTTACACGCTTCAGATTGCGCAGCAGAAGATTAAGGACCTCATCGGTCCGCGCGGAAAAACGGTGCAAGGGCTTCAGGAGGAGACGAACACCACTATCAACATTGAAGACGATGGTTCGGTGGAAATTGCGGCGATGAGCGCGGAAGATGTCAAGCGCGCTGAAGAGAAGATTCGTGCGATTACGGCGATGCCGGAAATCGGCAAGGAATACACCGGCAAAGTGGTGCGGACTGCTCCGTTTGGTGCGTTTGTTGAAATCCTGCCGGGCAAGGATGGCCTCGTCCACATTTCACAGATGGGCGATGGGTATGTCCGCCGTGCGGAGGATGTGATGGAGGTAGGCGACGAAGTCACCGTCCGCATTCTCACTATTGATGAGCAGGACCGGGTAGATCTCACCCTCGTCGCTGCCCGTGGCATTCCGGTTGAAGAACTCAGTATTGAATCGAGTTCGGAGCGCGAAGGGGAGTCAAGCGGGCCGAGGGAGAACCGTCCGAGTTATCGCGATAATCGACGTAACGATAGGCGCGGTGGCGGCCGTTATGGACAGCGGGGTAACGGGCGAGATTCCCGTGAGCGGCGTAACGCGCCTCGTCTTCCGCGGGACCGGATTCGGTAGACGGATGTTTTGACGTGAGAGGCGGGGGTTACTTTGGGTTATCCTCGCCTTTTCGCTTAAGTTTGTGGCGTAAAGGTGCCGCGTATGTGAAAAGAGCGGGAGAGATGGCGATGAAACGTCAAAAGTTTTCGTCTGCAAGCAAACGGCGAATTCAGCAGGCACGGGGAGATCTCCTCGATCAGAAGTGGATGACCTATTTGTTAGCTGTCGTGCTTATCCTACTGATTGTCGTCTTTGTCGTTTTATCGTCTCCTGAGTATAGGGCGTGGGTAGTAGATACGGCGCGTTCCCTATTTTATGGGACTCGGGAGCGGGAGGTGCCGCGGCCGCGTGCATCGCCAGCCCGTTTCCAAATGCCGGCGTTCCGATGGCAGGAAGACGGTTTGTAACATCGGGGAGGGAATGACGATGGTAAGCAAATTGATTGCGATAGCGGCAGTCGTCTTCGTTGCAGGGTGTGGGTATGTCTCCAAGTCAGAGTATCTGGAGCATATCAAGACGATTCGGGTTTCGCCTGTTGAGATTCAGGATGCCGATTTCGCTTACGATGAGGCTTCGCAGCGGCCCTACGATGAGGTTATTCAGGAGAAGTTGATCCAACGTTTCAATCGGAAGTGGCAGGATGGGAATGATTCGCAATTCACGCTGCGGGTTCTGGATTACAATATCAAGGAGCACGGATTCGGTCCGAACGGCCAAGTTGAATTGCTGCGGATAAGCCTCCAAATTGAATACGAATTTTTGGACCGGGTGCGCAACAACATCATCGCCGAGAGCAATAATCACGTGCAGATTCACGATTTCTACATTGTGTCGAACCGAGGCGAACCTCCCGAAACTTTGCCGCAGGCGAAAGGATTGCTGATTGATGAACTGATTGAAGACCTTTACAATCAGTTTGCGGAGCAGTGGTAGGGCAGAGCATCGAGACGCGGGAGGTCTCTCCTACTAAGGTTTTGCATCGACAAGTTCCTAATGGGTGGGCTGGTATGATGAAATTTCAACGATGGACAGCGATGGCACTTTTCTCTATCTCACTGCTTTTCGTTGTTGCTTGTGAGAAGGAGTCCGGAAATTGGACGGCAGTCCACCGAGAGGGAGCATCTATTTACGGTGTGTGGCGCAGTCCGACAAAAGCCGCGGCCACTTTGGCAATGGCAGAGGTGAGGGGCAACCTGCGCGCTCGGGGTGAGCAGGTGTCGGATTTGCCTATTCTTACGACGTTGGCACCGGTGGGGCTCTTACCTGTCCAAGTCGTCTCTGGACGCAATGTTTCTCAGGCGGAATGGGTGCAGTCGCGTGCGCCATCGACTTATCAGGGTAAGACGCTCTATCGGGATAGGCCCGTGGCCCCAGACCTTTACCATGCCTACGGCTTTCAGCGGCAGGCGGAGGTGGAGTACCAAAGTCGGAAATTCGGTTCAGAGCCGCTCATTTTACTTGAAATCTTCGATATGGGCACTGCGGAGAATGCGTTTGGGATTTACAGTTTCAACACATATCCGCAGGCGGAGATAGTCTGGGTGGGAAGCAGGGCTCTCCTTTCGGGTGGTTATCTCCGTTTTGCGAAGGGGAAGTATTTCGTTGAGATTGAGGGTTATGAATTCGCTACCGGTATTCGTGAGGGTATCGTTGCACTGGCGAAGGCGATTTCTTTGCGGATTCCAGAGCCGCCGACAAAGGTTCCGCTATTTGCGCTGCTGCCGCGTGCCGCCCGAATCGGCGGGAGTGACAAATTGTTCCGCTCAAATTGGACATTGAGCCAAATCTATAGCGGGTTACCGCTGAATGTGCCGCAGTTGACAGGGTTCCCCCTCGGTGTCTCTGCAAGTTATCGCGATAACGATGCCACCGATTGGGTGGATGCGCGGGTTGTGTTTATCGTCCGGTTCCCCGATGCTGCCACTGCCGAAACGGTTTGGACGCGCTATCGTGAAGTGTTGACGCAGGCCGCCCCTTCCTTTGAAATGGGGGCAGCTGGTGCGATTTTGGTTGATGAACCGCTGCCTTTGGAGTGAAAATTGATGCACTACCTTTATGAGTTTACCCCCCCCCGACTGGAATCGCGCGCTCATCCGTGGGGATAACTTAATTGAGATGCGGAAGATGCCGGACAACGTGGTGGCTCTCATTGCGACAGACCCGCCGTTCAATTCTAAACGCGACTATTTCGTGCCGTATCGCGATGAACACGGCCGGGAGCCGGATTCGCTTGTCAAAGCGTTCACGGATACGTGGAGTTGGGGTGAGGCTGCCGAGGCGGCGTGCGCCGAACTCATCCGTGACATCGGCGGGGTAGTAGGGGAGACGATTGAGGGGTTACAACTGTTTTTGAAGCGGACTCCGATGATGGCGTATTTGGTGATGATGGGGGTTCGGCTGGTGGAGATGCATCGCATCTTGAAACCGAGTGGTTCGATATATCTCCACTGCGATGCTGCCGCGAGTCACTATCTGAAGCTTCTCATGGATGCTGTGTTTGGGCATGCGAACTATCGCAACGAAATCATCTGGCGGAAATATGCCGGGCGGAAGAACAACGCCAAGCATAAATTCGCTACGCAGACCGATACCATCTTGTTTTATGTCAAAAGCAAAGATGCCGTTTTCAATCCGCTGTTTGAGCCAATTTCAGACAAGGAGATTGAGAAAAAGTATCGCTACACGGACGATGATGGGAGGCGGTATCGTTTGAGTTGGGGCCGTCATTATCAGATGACAGGCGAACAGCGGCGCATCTATCTGGACGAACAACCCGGTGCTGCTATCGGTTCTTTATGGGCAGAAGATGGACTGCAGTTGAATACCTCTACAAAAGAACGTGCGGGATATCCGACGCAGAAACCGATAGCCCTTTACAAGCGCATCATTCAAGCTTCGAGCCACGAAGGGGATTTGGTGGTGGATCCGTTTTGTGGTTGCGGCACGACACTTCTGGCGGCGGAGTCTCTCAATCGGCGTTGGTTGGGCATCGATTTGACATATCTCGCGACAGGTGCCGTCAGGCTGCAGGTAGAGAAATTCTTTCCGCGGTTGAAGGACAGTATCGTTATCACTGGCACACCGGAAGATGCGGCGACGGCACTGCAACTTGCGCGCGAGGACCCGGGTGGGTTTGAGGAGTGGTGTGTAACGCATGTGCTGAAGTTTACCGCCAATGCGAAAAAGGTGAGGGATGGTGGTATTGATGGCACGTATCGGTTTCCCATCGGTAAGGTGAGGGGCCGCAATGCCTATGGGAAAATGGTTGCGCAGGTGAAAGGCGGTAACTGTAACCTGGGGCATATCCGTGATTTTCGGACGGCGATGGCGAATGCACAGGCAGATTTAGGCATCTTCGTCGTGACGAGAAAGCCGAGTACTGGGATGCGTGCCGAGGCAAGTCGTGCGGGGCTGTGGCAGCATCCGGTGTGGAATATGGAATGTCCGCGGTTGCAGCTCTATGAGATTCAAGACTACTTTGCTGGAACGGAGCCGAAGATACCTATTGGCGAACGGCGTGTCCTGTAATATCGCTGAAATGGGGGCAGTTGGTGCGATTTTGGTTGATGAACAACTGCCTTTGGAGTGAAAACTGATGCACTACGTTTTTGAAATTACCCCCCCCCCTACCCAAATCGCGCGCTCATCCGCGGAGATAACTTAGAAGCGATGCGGCTAATGCCGGACAATGTCGTAGCTCTCATTGCGACAGACCCGCCGTTCAATTCTAAACGCGACTACTTCGTGCCGTATCGCGATGAACACGGCCGGGAGCCGAATTCGCTTGTCAAAGCATTCACGGATACATGGAGTTGGGGTGATGCTGCTGAGGCGGCATGCGCCGAGCTCATCCGTGATATCGGGGGAGCGGTAGGCGAGGCGATTGAGGGGTTACAACTGTTTTTGAAGCAGACTCCGATGATGGCATATTTGGTGATGATGGGTATCCGTCTCGTGGAGATGCGGCGTATCCTGAAACCGAGCGGTTCGATATATCTCCACTGTGATGCGACTGCATCGCACTATCTGAAAATCCTGATGGATGCCGTTTTCGGTGCGAAAAATTTCATGAACGAGCTCGTTTGGTGTTATTCCTGGCCTCGGAACTCCAAGCGATATTACGCGCGAACACACGATGTGATTCTTTTTTACACGCTCGGCGACGAATGGACATTCAACGCGGATGCCATTAGGCAGCCTTACTCGGAAGCCTCGGCGGGCAGAGATGCCTATGCTGCGAATGCGTCGCAGTTTGGTGACGCTGTTGTGCTTGATAGCCGCGGGAAGCTTCCGCAAGACTGGATAATTCTGCCGCCTGTTCGTCCGAATGCGAATGAGCGTGCGGGATATCCGACGCAGAAACCGATAGCTCTCTATAAGCGCATCATCCAAGCTTCAAGCAACGAAGGGGATTTGGTGGTGGATCCGTTTTGTGGTTGCGGCACGACGCTTCTGGCGGCGGAGGCTCTCAATCGGCGTTGGCTGGGCATTGATTTGACATATCTTGCCACCGGTGCTGTCAAACTGCAGGTGGAGAAATTCTTTCCGCAGTTGAAGGACAGTATTGTTATCGCCGGCACGCCGGAAAATGTGGACACCGCGCTGCAACTTGCACGCGAGGACCCGGGTGGGTTTGAGGAGTGGTGCGTGACGCATGTGCTGAAGTTTACCTCGAATGCGAAAAAGGTGGGGGATGGTGGTATTGATGGCATGTATCGTTTTCCTATCGGTAAGGTGCGGGGCCGCAATGCTTATGGCCGGATGGTTGCGCAAGTGAAAGGCGGTAACTGTAACCTGGGGCATATCCGTGATTTTCGGACAGCGATGGCGAATGCGAAGGCGGATTTAGGCATCTTTGTCGTGACGAAGAGACCGAGTGCTGGAATGCGCGCGGAGGCGAGTCGTGCGGGGCGGTGGGAGCACCCGCTGTGGGATATGGAATGTCCGCGGTTGCAGCTCTATGAGATTCAAGACTATTTTGCAGGCATAGAACCGAAGATACCTATTGGCGAACGGCGTGTCCTGTAATACCGCTTTCTTCTCGTAGGACGAGGTTCTGTCCTTCGTCGTCTCAAGTTCGCGGGGGACAGGCTCCCGCGCTAAGTTATTAGTTAGTAGGAGAAGCGAGAGTGCGCGCTTACAAAGCGCGCCTACGGGATGCCCCCACACTAAGTTATTAATAGGAGGACTCTCATGCGTGGCGATTTTGAAGCGTATCTCAACGACGAATTTCGTGATGAAAATGGGCACTTGGATTTAGATGGACTCTTGGCATTAGAGGATGAAGCGGAGATGGATGTCGCTGTCATCATGCCGAATACGCAGCCGAATCCGCCAAATGCCGAGCTCGGTGCTGCGATCCGTGGGAATCCGCGCGCGCTTGGGTGTGCTTTGGTGCATCCGACGGAGCCGGAGCCTGTTGAGCAGGTGCGGTTGGCGGCGGAAGAATGGGGCATGCGCGGTATTAAATTGATGCCAGCGGTGCATAACTACGACGTGGACGATGAGATTGTCCGTCCGGTAGTTGAGGCGGCGCGTGCGCGTGGGCTCATCGTCTCTATCCACTCGGGGCCTAATAATTGCCATCCGCATCGGATTGGCACCGTAGCGGGGTGGGTGCCAGGAACGCCGGTTATCATGGATCATATGGGCTTTCCCGATGATTTGGATGCGGCGATTGAGGTTGCGAAGGTTCACAAGAATGTATCGCTAGGGACGACGATTCTCCGCTTTCATCGGCGGTGGGGGACAAATCCGGACACTGTCGTGCCTGTGGAGGTGAAAAAAGCGGTTGACGTGCTAGGTGCGGAGCGGATTGTCTTCGGTTCTAATTTGCCCGAATATCGCCCCACCCAGGTCATCAATGCGCTCAAGCGGTTGGAACTCGGCGATGACGCGGAGGCACTCATTTTCGGCGGCAATCTTGCACGGATTTATGGGTTAGAAGCATAGCACATCAGGAGGAGCACCATGGCAACTAAGTCTACACAGAACCCGCTGTCAGTTGCAGTGGCGTTGGCAGAGGTGTATCCGTCCTCTGCGTCTTTGGTAGAGAAAGTGCTAGCGGATGCGGCGGCATTGCAAGCGGCAGGTGAGCCAGAGGTGGCGGTAGAGAAGTTGCGTTCGCTTGCGATTTTGGTGGAAGGTATAGACGACACGTTGGCGGCGCATGCATGGTTTCAGGCTGGTTCCGTGCTTTCGGGTGCTGGCAAGTATGCCGAGGCGGTGGTGGCTTACGATAACGTCATTCGGCTGCAGCCCGATTGCGGCGAGGCGTATCTCCACCGCGGCACGGCGCGAAATGAGTTGGAGCAGTATAAGGCGGCGTTAGCGGACTTAGAGAGGGCATTGTGTTTGTCTCCTGATGTTGCGTCGGCGATTTATTCTGCGCGGGGGGTTGCGAAGTCGGGTTTGGGGCAGCATGAGGCTGCGCGGGCAGAGCACGCGTTGGCAGTGCAGTTAACGCCGCGGTGTGCATTGGTGTATATGAATCGCGGCGTGTCGAAGATACATTGTGGGGAGCACGAGGATGCGGTTGCGGATTTTGATGCGGCACTTGGTTTGGATGCGACGTTGTCTGGAGCCTATCATCTCCGCGGCTATGTGAAGTTCTTCCTGAGTCAAGATGAGGCAGCGATTGCGGATTTTGACGCGGCGATTCGTCTCAATCCTAGGAATGCGGTGAGTTATACGAATCGCGGATTGATAAAGCGCTGCTTAGGCGAGCGAGATGCGGCGTTAGCGGACTATGAAGCGGCAATCCGTGTCGCTCCAAACTATGCGCAGCCGTATACTCACCGGGCCGAGGAGAAGCTCTACTTGGGACGCGAGGCGGCGGCGAGAGCGGATTTAGAGATGGCTTTGAAGTTGGCCCGCGAAGCGGGTGATGAAGCCCATCAGTCTTACGTTGAATCTCGGCTTGAGGAGCTTGACGAGGCGAAGGAGGACAGCAACTGATATCTAATTCCTCTGAGATTAAGAGAGTTAGGCCGCGCGAGTTCTGGTTACATGAGGCCTGGGATTTTACACCGTGGATGGCAGAAAACCTACATCTTCTCGCCGAATCGCTTAACATGGCTCTTGAATTTGAAGCGCGTGAGCAAAGGGTTGGCGACTTCCGGGCAGACCTGGTATGTCGAAATCCAGTGGATAATTCCCGTGTGGTGATTGAAAACCAGTTAACGCGTTCTGACCATGGGCATCTCGGGCAAGTCCTGACGTATGCGGCGGGGCTCCAAGCCGTTACCGTGATTTGGGTAGCGGCAGAATTTCGGCGTGAACACCGTGCGACGCTGAATTGGCAGAACGAGATAACGGCGGAACGTTTTCGGTTTTTCGGTGTGGAGCTCTATACTTGGCAAATTCAGGCCTCACGCTATGTAGAGTTTGCTATTATCGCCAAACCGGCAGATTGGATGCAGTCGGAAGGGGCGCGCCGGTATCTCATTCCTGAATGAGGAGCGAGAGGAGCACTAATGAAACGGACACCGCTTTATGACATTCACCGCGCGCTTGATGCGAAATGGACTGAGTTCGGTGGGTGGGAGATGCCGCTCCAATATAGTAGTATTGTCGCCGAACATCTTGCCGTGCGTGGCACTGCCGGCCTGTTTGACTTGTCGCACATGGGGGAAATAGAGGTGCGTGGCAGCGGCGCGAGCGACTTACTGCAGAAACTTTGCACGAACGACATCAGTCGTTTGAAAAACGGGCAAGCGCAGTATACCCTTCTCTGCAACGAAACAGGCGGCACCGTTGACGATGTCCTAGTTTACCGCTTCACCGATACGCATTACATGGTGGTAGTGAACGCCGCCACTCTTGCGAAAGATGTCGCATGGATGGAAACTCACAACGACACCGGGGCAGAACTCGCGGATACGAGCGAAGACACTGTCCTCCTCGCGCTGCAAGGCCCGGATGCAATTGAAATCCTGAATCCTTTGGTGCTTGATGCAGATATTTCCCAAATCCAGTTTTTCCGATTTACGGTGGGTAAGATAGCCGGTATCCCTACGATAATTTCGCGGACTGGCTACACCGGCGAAGTTGGGTTTGAGTTATACGTCAACGCCGATGATGGCCAAGAACTCTGGCATGTTCTCTATCCTGCGGTGATGGAAGCGGGTGGTGTGCCTGTTGGGCTCGGTGCACGCGATACGCTGCGGCTTGAGGCAGGGCTCCGCTTATACGGGATGGACATGGACGAACAGACGACACCGCTTGAAGCAGGCCTCGTTCGGTTTGTGAAGTTGAATAAGGGGGAATTTATCGGAAGGGGCGCGCTTCTCGCACAGAAAGAGAGTGGGATTGCGCGAAGATTAGTGGGGTTTCAGGTGCGCGGCCGGGCGGTAGCGCGGGCAGGTTATGCGGTGTATCAGGACGGCACGCGCGTCGGCACGGTGACAAGCGGTGCGCCTTCGCCGAGCCTCAAACGCAATATCGGGTTCGCTCTCCTGACGGTGTCGCGTGACAAAGACGTTGATATTGAGATTCGCGGCAGAATGCATCCGGCGAAGATTGTCAAGGTGCCTTTTTACCGCGCAAAATGAATTTGACATTGGTTTTGATTTGTGTTACCATAATAGGATGGAAGCAGGGAGAGCATTTCGGTAGGTTTGCTTTTTAAGTGCGCGGTTGTAAACCGCGCCTACCGGAGGGAAGATGGTGGGCCTACCGGAGGGAAGATGGTGGGCCTACCGGAGGGAAGATGGTGGGCCTACCTGTTGTAGGCAGATGGGGGAATGTGCCTCCATCCTGCATAATCAAACGAGACGAGATGAGAGGAAAATGCCTTGTGAAACGGGGCAAAACGCGATGTTTCCACAAAATTTGAGATACATGGAAAGCCACGAATGGGCGCGGCAGGAAGAGGATGTCGCTACTGTTGGCATCACTGATTACGCCCAGGCGGAAATTCAGGATATTGTCTACGTTGAGCTGCCCGAAGTCGGCACGCATGTGACGCAGAAAACGGAGTTCGGCGTGATAGAGTCTGTCAAGGCAGCCTTCGATCTTTACGCGCCTGTCAGCGGCGAGGTTATCGCTGTTAATGAGACGCTTGTTGACGCGCCGGAACATGTCAATACCTCGCCTTACGAAGATGGGTGGTTGATAAAAATCCGAATGGACGCGCCTGTGGAACTTGAGGCACTTCTCGATGCGGAGACGTATCAGAAGCAAATTTAAACAGTGTAGTCGTCGGCAACGGTTGTGTTTGTTAGGCAAGGCGATAAAGGGAGCGTGCTTCTGCAGTGCAACGCGCGTTTTCGAGAGACGTGCCCGTTGTTCAGAACGGCTACCCGTAATGATGGATGACGCAAAGAGACGTTCATGGACAGAGAAACCTTATCGGACGGATTGCGAGATACGGAAAGTTTCGCGGAACGCCACATCGGCCCGCGCAACGAAGACATCACGGAGATGTTAGCTGCCCTCGGTTACGCTTCAATGGCGGCTTTCATTGACGACGTTGTGCCAGACGACATTCGCCTCACGTCGCCGCTTGATTTGAAGGGCGGCGGCATCGAGAGCGGGACGGCTATCCTAGCGGAGAGAAACCTTGATGCTGGGAGAGATTGCCTGCAGGGGATGTCGGAATCCGAGGTGCTTGCGGCGTTAAAGCGGCTCGCTGCGGCTAACCTCGTCTACCGTTCCTACATCGGCATGGGTTACTATAACTGCATCGTGCCGCCGGTTATTCAACGAAACATCCTTGAGAATCCGGGGTGGTATACGCAGTATACTCCCTATCAGGCGGAAATCTCGCAAGGGCGGTTGGAGGCGTTGCTCAATTTCCAGACGATGGTGATTGACTTGACAGGACTTCCTGTCGCGAACGCCTCGCTTTTAGACGAAGCCACCGCTGCCGCTGAGGCGATGGGGATGTGTCTCGCTGCGTCCCCTGCGCGTTTAAAAAGCGCGTCTACCGGTAGGAATGAGTCTGGCATCTTTTTCGTTTCAGAGACGTGTCATCCACAGACAATTGCGGTGTTGCAGACGCGCGCCGAACCCCTCGGTATCCAATTGCGCATCGGTAACCATGAGGAAGTAGATTTCGATGAACCGATTCTCGGCGCGATTGTCCAATATCCTGCGACAGATGGTGCAATTCATGACTACCGCGGTTTCGCCGAACGGGTGCATAACGCCGGCGGTTTGTTCATTATTGCGGCAGACCTGCTTGCATTGACGCTCTTGCAACCGCCCGGCGAATTCGGTGCTGACATTGCTATCGGTAGTGCGCAACGCTTCGGCGTGCCTCTTGGATATGGGGGCCCGCATGCGGCGTTCCTCTCAACGCGCGAAGAGTTCAAACGCCGTATCCCTGGGCGCATCGCCGGCGTATCACACGATGTTACTGGGAAGCCTGCTATCCGATTGGCCCTCCAAACGCGCGAACAACATATCCGCCGCGAGAAGGCAACGAGCAACATTTGCACTGCACAGGTGCTACTTGCTGTGATGGCGGGGATGTATGCAGTCTACCATGGTCCGACGGGATTGAGGCGGATTGCGGCGCGCGTCCACGCTTTAACCTGCATGCTTCGGATGGGACTTGAGGAAGCGGGATATGCGACAGGCGATGCGCCTTGTTTTGATACGTTGTGTATTCAAACGCCTGCAGCCGAGGAAATTCACGCCGCCGCCCGCGCGAAACAGATAAATCTCCGCCCGATTGATGCAATGCACATCGGTATATCTTTGGACGAGACGACGACAGCGGCAGATGTTGCGGAGCTCCTTGAGATTTTTGGTGGTGTGACGGAACCGGTTGAAATTGAGACTGGGCCGGCTCGCCTACCGCGGATTCCTGAAGAATTCCAGCGAAAGACACCCTATCTCACGCATCCCGTTTTCAATAGTTATCATTCTGAAACGGAGATGTTGCGGTATATCCACAAACTCCAAGCGAAAGATTTATCCTTAGTCAACGCGATGATTCCGCTGGGTTCGTGCACGATGAAACTCAACGCCACGGCGGAGATGGTGCCGGTAACGTGGGCTGAATTCAGCGATATTCATCCGTTTGTTCCGCGCGAGCAGGCGAAAGGGTATCACGCCTTGTTTGAGCAGTTGGAGGCGTGGTTGGCAGAGATAACCGGCTACAGCGGTATCTCATTGCAACCGAATGCTGGTTCGCAGGGGGAATACGCCGGGCTCCTCGTTATCCGAAAATATCACCTCAGCCGAGGCGAGGCGCGTCGGAACGTCTGCTTAATTCCCACTTCTGCGCATGGCACGAATCCTGCGAGTGCTGTTATGGCGGGGATGCAAGTTGTCGTCGTTGCGTGCGATGCGGCAGGCAACGTTGATTTGGCGGACTTGCGCGAGAAGGCGGAGACGTATCGCGAAACGCTTGCCGCCGCAATGCTCACGTATCCTTCAACGCACGGTGTGTTTGAGAAAGAGATTCGCGAAATATGCGATATTGTTCATCGTGCAGGTGGGCAAGTTTACATGGACGGTGCGAATCTGAACGCGCTTGTTGGGCTCAGTCGGCCTGCAGATATTGGCACCGATGTGTGTCATCTCAATTTGCACAAAACGTTTTGCATTCCGCACGGTGGCGGTGGCCCGGGGATGGGCCCTATCGGGGTAAAGGCGCATCTCGTTGACTTTTTGCCGACGCATCCGATTGTTCCAACGCGCTTGCTCTCTCCACAAAATGGGGGTGCGGATGGTATCGGACCTGTCTCAGCGGCACCGTGGGGAAGTCCCGGTATCCTTCCGATTTCTTGGGCATACATCGCCATGATGGGGGCTGATGGGCTCAAATCCGCGACGGAGGTGGCTATTCTCAACGCTAACTACATTGCGAAGCGGTTGGAAGGGCACTATCCTATCCTCTATACAGGGAAGAACGGCCGCGTCGCACACGAGTGCATCATCGATGTTCGCGATTTTAAGAAGACAGCGAATGTTGACGTAACCGATGTCGCTAAACGGCTGATGGACTACGGATTTCACGCGCCCACCGTCTCGTGGCCCGTGCTTGGAACAATGATGATTGAGCCGACAGAGAGCGAGTCTCTCGCGGAACTTGAGCGGTTTTGTGACGCGCTCATTTCTATCCGCGAGGAGATTGCGGCGATTGAGAGCGGTGTTGCAGATAGGGAAGACAACGTCCTCAAAAATGCGCCGCACACGGTAGATGCGGTGACACAGACGGTTTGGCCGCATGCTTACCCTCGCGAGGCTGCCGCTTTTCCAAAGCCGTGGGTGCGCGAGCATAAATTTTGGCCGGCCGTTGCCCGGATTAACGAGGTTCACGGCGACAGGAATTTGGTTTGTGCGTGTCCGCCGTTGGATGCGTATCGGGGTGCGTAAGGCGATGAGCGGCACGTCTTTTGAAAAACCTATTGTCCAAGAGAATTGTTTGCGGAAGGTAGGCATTAGTTGTCACCAAGGCCTCTAATCTTGGAAATCTTGCATAATCCTGGAAATCCTGCTTTGGATGCGTATCGGGGCGCGTAAGGCGAGGAGCGGCCCGTCTTTTGAAAAACCTATTGTCCAAGAGAATTGTTTGCGGAAGGTAGGCATTAGTTGTCACCAAGGCCTCTAATCTTGGAAATCTTGCATAATCCTGGAAATCCTGCTTATGAAAGCAATAATTATTGGGGCGGGGGAAGTCGGGTTTCATACCGCCAAACTATTAACGCGTGAAGAGCACGATGTGGTGCTGATTGACGATTCTGAGGAAGCGTGCCAACGAGTGAACGAGCAGTTGGATATGCAGACGCTTTGCGGTTCGGGCGCGTCGCCGCGGCTTATCAAGGCTGCGGGGATTGATGAGGCAGAACTGCTGATTGCGGTTACCAACGTTGACGAGATTAACATGCTGGCGTGCCAGATAGCGAGTCTCCAGACGGATTGCACTAAGATTGCGCGCGTCTCGAATCCGGACTATTTCATTTTGGGTAGTGAGCTAGAGCCGAAGGATTTCGGCATCGATTTGCTGGTGAATCCGGAGCAGTTGTGCGTTGCTGAATTTGTCCGGTTGCTCAAGGTACCGGAGGCGCGTGAGATTGTAGAGTTTGAGGGTGGCAAGGTCCAACTCGTCTCTTTTCGGGTGCGGCAGTCGAACCCGTTTATCGGCGTATCCCTTGCGGAATTAGACAAAAACGGGCTCTTGGTAGATATTCGGTTTGCGGCTATTAGCCGCCGGAAGGGTGCTGGTGCGAGACAGTCTCCGGGTGAAGCGGCGCAGTATATTATTATCCCGCGCGGCACAGATGTCTTGCAACAAGGCGATGAGGTGTTTGTGATTGGGAGTGCTCTTGCGGTGGAGCAGCTGCTTCGTCTCAGCGGCATCATGTTTAATGGGCATTTGGAGCGTGTTATCGTCGCCGGTGCGAGCCCTATCGGTATCCAACTCGCGAGTGCTTTAGAAAAGAACGATACGAATGTCAAGTTGATAGAGGCAAATCAGGCGCGCGCGGAATTGGCATCGCAGATGCTGAAACGCACTACGGTTTTGCACGGTGACTATCTCCAATTTCGGCTTCTTGAAGAAGCGGGTGTGGAGGAGGTGGATGGCTTTGTGTCTGTTACTGGTGACGATGAAGACGACATTATGGCGTGCATGACAGCGAAGGAGAACGGTGCGCAGCGCGTCCTCGCGCTTGTTCAGCAGCCGCACTATCTGCCGCTCTTAGCGCGGATTCCGCGGCTTGATGGTGTGGTGAGTCGGCATCTCGCTGTCGTGAGTAATATTCTACGTCTCATTCGCCGCGGGCAGATTATCTCCGTTGCCTCGCTCCATGGGATAAACGCGGAGGTGCTTGAGATTGTGGCGGGTATCAACGCCAAAATTGTCCATAAAGAGCTCTCTTCGTTTAAAAACAAATTTCCGGAGAACGCCTTTATCGGTGCGGTGATTCGGCGTGAGCGGCTCATTATTCCGACAGGGGAGAGCGTCATCCAACCGGCAGACAAGGTGATTGTGTTTAGCATGCCGGATGCGATACCGGTTGTGGAAGATCTGTTCGCGGAACGTAGGGGTTAGCGGCGCAGGATTTCCAGGATTATGCAAGATTTTCAGGATTACGTTTCACGTTCGATGACAGTTTCTTTGGAATCCGATAGGGTTACGAACGCTAACGGGATGCGAGGGGCCGTCCTCTATGAGTCGTAAACTCATTTTTCACATGCTCGGCAATTTATTAATTTCGTTTGCCGGCACCATGCTTTTGCCCGTGGCAGTGGCACTCTACTACCAGATTTGGGGTGGGCAAACCGAGACAGACCTGGGGGCGTTTGTGTTCTCTGCGGTGCTTACCTTAGTCGTCGGTTTGATTCTGCGCTTCAGTGTGCGGCGACAGCAGCAGCAAGAACTTGGCATCCGCGAGAGTTTCGCTATCGTGGCGTTGGGGTGGGTAATCGTCGCGCTTTTCGGCGCGTTTCCTTATCTCATCGCCGATGTTTTTGAGGCGGAGGGACGCACGCAGTGGATAGAGTTCTCTTTCAGTTATTTTGAATCGATGTCCGGGTTTTCAACGACAGGTGCTACCGTCCTTACCGAAATTGAGCATCTCTCTCACGCTGTCTTATTCTGGCGGAGTTTCTCGCATTGGCTAGGTGGGATGGGCATCGTTGTCTTCGCGGTGGCGATTCTGCCGATGCTCGGTGTCGGGGGGATGCAGCTTTTTCGCGCTGAAGCCCCCGGTCCGCAGACAGAACGGCTCACGCCGCGCATCACGCAAACTGCCAAACTGCTCTGGGGTGTGTATGTCCTACTCTCTGTGATTGAAACGGCGTTGTTGATGTTCGGCGGCATGTCGTTTTTTGATGCGTTGTGCCACACTTTCGGCACGATGGCGACAGGCGGGTTTTCCACTAAAAACCTCAGCATTGCGCACTACAACAGCGTCTACGTTGACATGGTAGTCTGCTGCTTTATGTTCCTCGCTGGCACTAATTTCGCCTTGCATTACCGCATGCTGCGCGGCGATTTCAAGGCATACTTCCAAGATACGGAATTCCGATTTTATTCTCTCGTCATCGGTGTCAGCATCGTTTTAGTCGCGTGGAATACCTCCAATTTTCGGGTTGATGGGCAGATTCCCTACGACTCAACGTGGCAATCGTTGCGCTATGCTACTTTCCAGGTGCTTGCAATTATTACGACGACCGGCTACGGCACGGCAGACTTTGAAAAATGGCCCTATCTCTCTCAGTTTATTCTTCTGACGTTGATGTTTTACGGTGGGTGCGCCGGTTCAACGGGCGGTGGGATGAAGCAGGTGCGGTTCTTGCTGTTGATTAAACAGAGCGGCGCGGAAATCAAGCGGCTCCTTTTCCCCCACGCTGTGCTTCCGATTCGGATGAACGACAGGATAGTGCCATCGGAAGTGATGACGAATGTCCTGGGGTTTTTCTTCTTTTTCATCGGCATTTTTGCTATTGTGACGTGCGTGATGGCGACGCTAGGGATGGATCTGGTGAGTGCGGCGGCTTGCACGATTGCGACGATGGGGAACATCGGACCGGGGTTAGGTTCGGTAGGCCCGACGGATAACTATGCGCATA